>NZ_JBWYIY010000008.1:0-155088 GCF_056779975.1 Acinetobacter sp. ANC_7511 | reverse complement strand
TTTCTAAGATCAATCGCTTCTTGTACAAGACCTGCTGCAGCATCAATCGCATCATCACGACCATTGCCATCTTCATCATTGACAGGCGGTAAAGTGATCTCAACGAGATCATCTAAGCGTGCACCCAGTGCGTCTTTGTCTGCTCCTTCTGGAAGTGCATCAACTTTCGCTTGTGCATCTTCTTTAGCAGTAAGCGCATCATCACGTGCTTGAGTCAGCTCAGCAAGTTCTGTTGGAGTGATTAACCCATCTGATTCTGCATCTGCTAGTGCTTGCTCTGCCTCAGCATATGCTGCTTCAGCCGCCTCTACTGCCTCTGTTGCTTCTTCAAGTGTAATATCTTCGCCGTCTGGTACGCCATCACCATCTGCATCATTGACTTCAGGTAAGTCAATATTTACAAGAGCATCTAGACGATCTTGTAAACCATCTTTAATCGCTCCATTTGGCAATACATTTACCTTATCTTGGGCAACTTCTTTTGCATCAAGTGCAGCCTGTACTTTCTGTTCAAGAATACTGAGTTCAAGCGGGTTAATTAAGCCATCTTTTTGAGCCAAAGCTAAATTATTAAGAGCTTCAGCATATTTAGCTTCAGCTGCTTCTACGGCTGACTGCGCTTCCTGAATCGCTTCTGGTAAGCCGTCTACTATGCCATCACCATCTGCGTCATTTACTTCAGGCAAACTTATGTCAGTCAGATCATCTAATCGATTTTGAAAGGCATCTTTCTGTTCCTGAACAAATTCAGGTAGAGCATTTACTTTACTTTGAGCAGTTGACTTAGCAATTTGTGCCTGCTCTAAAGCATTTTGTAAAGCATTAAGCTCTGTTGGATTAATTAATCCATCACGATTTGCAACAGTTAAAGCATTTTCAGCAGCTGCATACTTTGCTTCAGCTTCCGCAACAGCCAACTCTGCTTCAATGAGTGCTTCAGCGATATCATCTACGATACCATCATCATTTTCATCATTAATTTCAGGTAGGATGATATCCACTAAATCTTCAAGACGTTCCTGCAAAGCATCTTTTTGAGATTGAACTGATTCTGGCAATAAATTTGTTTTAGTTTCTGCTAAGGCTTTGGCACTCTCGAAAGCCTCTTTAGCTTGATCTAATTCCGCTCTTTCAGCAGGTGTAATCAGGCCGTTTTCATTCTTCTCTAAAATTAAATCTTTTAATGCTTCGTACGCTTGTTCAGCATTGGCTACAGCTTCTTCAGCATCTAGTAAAGCTTGCTCGAGATCGTCTGGTACACCATCACCATTTTGATCATTAATTGCTGGCAACGCTTCATCAACCAAATCATCTAGTCGATCTTGTAAATCAGATTTTGCCTCGCCATCTACCAAGTTATCGACTTTATCTTGAGCAGCATCTTTAGCATTCTTAGCATCTTGTAATGCTTCCTCTAATTCAGCTTTTTCCTCGGGAGTAATTAACCCATCATTTAATTTATCTTCAATCAAATCTTTAAGATCTTGATAAGCTTTCTCTGCATCATTAACCAGCTGTTTTGCTTGTTCTAATTCATCGTTAATTGGTGGTTCTGGTTCCGGCGATACAGAATTAGATTTTTTATCTGAATCACTCATATTATCTGCAATAGCAACTACTCCAGCAGCTAATCCCCCTGCAATTAACCATGGAGTTAACCCTGTCAAAGCTGTACTTGAGTTTCCAGCGATAAGTGCTGAAATATCATCAATTGGATAATATTTAATAGTCGAAGCTATTTCATTGGCAGCATCTGTGAACTCAACCCAATAAAGCTGACCATTGTCATTAAATAAAATATTATGACTATTTAAGGGATCGTCAAAATAACTTTCTACAACTAATTGTTCGCCATTTTTAAAATTAATAACTAAAGAATTTCCTTCTTTCTGAAAGTTTAAGACCTCTTCGATTGATGCATCAATTTTCACAATTGAGTTCTGGTTTAATACGATTTTATTAGCAGTAGTCTTTTCTAAAACCGCCCCATCGTTTTTTGATAATATTTCTAAATTTTTCATGACGTCACCCAGTATTATTAAGATATTCTTTAACCCTCTATTTTTTTAACAGATAGAAAATCAAAGTAAACGTCATAAAATGTCAGTCAAAATTTAACTAAATTAACAAATTTTTGTATTTACTCTTAATTCTTTATAAATATTTACAAGTATATGTTTTAAAAAGAAATAATATTTAGTGTTTTGTTCACCAACAAATTACATTTGTTTGATTCATATCACAAATATAATAAATATTGTAAACATATTATCGCTTATTAAATTTTAAGAGACTTTATAATTAATACAAAATTACTATAGTTTTTATTTAAAATTACAAAATAAAACCCCATGCAACATAAGTTTAATATCTGAAATATAAATATTATTGTTAATTATCAACAATTTAATTTTATAAATTTAAATATATTTCATAAAAATCATAAGCTTACCAGTTAATTTAAATTTAGATCATAATTAAGATTATTTGATATATTTTTATACAATTTCAATTTTGTTTTGATAAAAAAAAACATTGTCTAATTTTTCTTCATCATTTTTTTAATTTTTCTCCAATAAAATTTAAAACGAATTATATTTTTAGCTTCATTTTTAATAATTAAATTAAACTTAGTAATAAATTTTGGATCAAAAAAAGACCGAGATTTAAATCTCGGTCTTTTAGATTCATTGATATTTTAGTTTGGAATTCTTAAAACCTGTCCAGGGAAAATATCATCAGCATTTTTAAGTAATGGTCGGTTTGCTTCAAAAATTTTGTTGTACTGATTTGCATCACCATAAAACTCTTTAGAAATTTTTGAAAGATTATCCCCTGATTTTACTGTATAGAATTTACTTTCAGGCTCTGGAGATGAAACAGTAAGTTGGTCATCGACTTGAGCAACATGATCAATATTTCCCACAGCCAAGATGATCTTTTCACGATCTGCTTGAGTTTGCACTTGTCCTTTTACAGTCGCTAAATCACTGCTTGCATTATAAGTTACAGACAGTCCTGTTACTGGTAAGCCAAGTGATTTAATATGCCCCAATAATTTATTCGCAACTTCTTGAGCAGATGGCTCTGCTGGCGTTGCTGGTGTAGCTTGTTGCTCAGCTGGTGCGGTATTCTTTTTCCCAATACCTTTCACAAAATCAAAAAGACCCATTGTTATTCTCCTATTGTTATTTCAGTTTGGTGATCAAATAATTTAGATCCCTTAATTTTTATACAGAAGAACTATACCTAACGCCGTTATCTTTCTTAAACTTAAGGTAACTTAATGTAATATTGCAATTTAATCCTTAATAAAAAAAAGCCACCATAAAGGTAGCTTTTAAGTTCGAAAAGAACTGAATCTGATGATTAAGCTAATTTCTTAGTTACATAATCGATAGCAGATTGAACAGTTGTAATTTCGTTAGAGTCTTCATCAGGAATAGTAATGTCGAAATCATTTTCGAAAGACATTACAAGCTCAACTAGATCTAGAGAGTCAGCACCTAAGTCATCCATGAAAGATGCTTCGTTTTTAATCTCTTCAGCTTTTAAGCCAAGTTGTTCAGCTACTGCTTGTTTGATACGTTGTTCGATATCGCTCACAGGAATTCTCCTCATTGCTTGTGGCGGCGTATAATGCCTATAGTTTAATTGAATCTTGATATATTTGAAAGTTTATACATCGCATTACGCCATGTATAAACCGCCATTCACGTGTAATACCGTACCAGTAATGTAACTTGCTTTATCAGAAGCAAGGAAACTTACTGCATTTGCGATATCTTGAGGCTGACCAAAACGGTTCAATGCCACTTGATCACTCATTTTTTTCTGAATTTCATCACTTAACTGTTCAGTCATCTCAGTTGCAATAAATCCAGGCGCGATACTATTGACAGTAATTTGACGACTGCCCATTTCTTTAGCCAAACTGCGGCTAAAAGCTTCAATCCCAGCCTTCGCAGCTGAATAATTTGCTTGACCTGGATTTGCAAAATGCGCAACGACAGAACTAATATTGATAATTCGTCCAAATCTCGCTTTCGTCATACCTTTCAATACACGTTTAGAGAGACGGAACACTGCTTTAAGATGAATATTTTGGATATCATCCCAATCATCTTCAGACATACGAAGCAGTAGATTATCTTTTGTGATACCTGCATTATTCACAAGAACAAGTACAGGACCAAAACTTTGTTCAATATCTGTAATGAGTGCATCAATTGCAGCTCCATCACGAACATCGAGTACTTTTCCTGCACCATGTTCAGCAAATTGTGTAGATAATTTTTCAGCACCAGAATCAGATGTAGCCGTACCTACAACAAAAAAGCCATCTTCGATCAGCTGTTGTGCAATTGCAGCACCAATACCACGGCTTGCACCTGTCACTAACGCGACTTTACGTTCCTGCGTCATGCAATTTTCCCTTCTGCAACTAATACAGTATTTAAAGCATCTTCTAAACGAGATTTAGTATCTAAAGGCAATGCTTTTTCAACATGTGCTAGACGTTTTGCTAAATTTGTTAATACATTCCCAGGACCACATTCAACAACATAGCTCACATCTTGATCAGCCAATACTTGAAGTGTTTTAGTCCATTGGACAGACTGATAAAGTTGTGATGTCAACGCTGTACGCAATTCATCAACACTGTCAGCCACTTGTGCATTGACATTTTGAATCACTGGAATGCGAGGTAATTGAATATCAACATCTGCTAAAGCTTTGGCAAACTCTGCTGCCGCTGGCTTCATTAATGAACAATGTGATGGTACTGATACTGGTAACGCAATTGCTTTTGCACCTTGCTCTTTTACCAAAGCCATTAACGCTTCAACTCGTGCAGTATCACCTGCCACCACAACTTGACCCTGTGCATTATAGTTTGCAGCCTCCACCGAACCCTCACCTTGAGCGGAGACTTGAGCACACAGTTCTACAACCTTAGCATCATCAAGACCAAGAATCGCAGCCATAGCACCTTGACCCTGAGGGACAGCATCTTGCATCAACTTACCGCGTAAGTTCACCAATTTAACTGCATCTTTTAAACTTAAAGATTCTGCAGCAACCAATGCACTGTATTCACCCAGTGAATGTCCCGCTAAATATTTAGGAACGACACCACCAAGCTCTAACCATACACGCCATAAAGCAATGCTTGCTGTGAGCAGTACTGGTTGTGTAAATTCAGTTTGGTTTAACCCTTCACCACTTTGCGCAATGTGCCATAAATCAAAGCCGAGTGCTTCAGAAGCTTCAGCAAACGTTTCTTGCACACTACTAAACTGTTCTGCAAGCTCCGCTAACATTCCTGCTTTTTGAGAACCCTGTCCAGGAAAAACAAATGCAGTTTTGGTCGCAAGAACGGCTTGCTCGAGGCGTTTAGCAGACATATAAAAATCCTTTATTCAGAGCTTTGACTATTCAATTTTGATTCATTTCGATCATCTTGAACATCAAACTCAAGTCTTAACTGATTTGATGGAGCGAAATTTATCATTAAAAAAAAGCTTTGGTAATTGCCAAATACAACAAAAAATAGAAATAAAAAAAGGGAGCTTACGCTCCCATTTTTTCTACTAAGCTTGACGCTTAATACATCACCAATTATTCAGCATCAGCTGCTTTAGCGAATAATTGACGACCACGGTAGACACCATCTTTAGTTACGTGGTGACGACGGTGAGTTTCACCAGTCGTTTGGTCTACTGTTAATGCATTCTCGGTTAAAGCGTCATGTGAACGGCGCATGTCACGGCGAGAGCGACTTTTACGGTTTTGCTGAACGGCCATGATGGCTCCTTACAAAGATCGAAAAAATGGATCAGAACAAATTCGATTGTCTTATACCTAAGAGTATAACACAAAAATTAGTTAAGTTTACCCTTCAAAGCTGCCAAAACACCAAACGGATTATCTCGTTTTTCTTCAACAACTTCTTCTTGGGCAGGTTGATGCTTATGCTCACAAGACTCATGTCTTGGTGACAAAGGAATCAACAATAACAATTCATCTTCTATGAGAGAAAGTAAATCAGCGGTTGCAGGTGCATCAAATGAACCTTTTGTCGTTGCTTCACTCTCACCTAAGACGATGAAATCAGCATCCTCATCCAAGCGCTCTATCAGTGACTCATCATCGACTAAAGCCAGATGAAAGTCCAATTCGAGAGGTAATTCAACAGTATCCAAACAACGTTGGCATTCCATTGGAACCTTCGTTTCAACACTACCATCAAGCCAAACGATACGATGATACGCATCCATTGATAGCTTACAGTCTATATTGATCAATTGATTATCAATTGACCCAACAGCTTCACGGGATATACGAACAAAGCGCGACAATGGCAGTGTACCTGACCATGTGAAGCCCTGTTCAGCCCATTTAAACGGCTCAATCTGTGCCGGAAAGGTATTTGCTGACATAATTAAGGCGGCAATTCTACAAATTCATAAGTACTCTGTCAAAGATTAAGATACAATTTTGCACTTATTCAGACAGATCATTTGGGTTAATCAAGTCATGCATCAGTTGCAGCCGCAACCTGAAGTCACAACTTCATTACAGTTACACTATCCTTCGACCTCAAATTTGACCGATCACTTAGACCGCGTGCAACTCGCACCTTGGGTAAATCTGCAAACAGAAGCTCAACAGGTAGACTGGCTTATCTTACACTTTAATCATTGGTTTTCCCACTTAAATGTCACATTAGTCAAAGGCGACTTTGAACCTGAATACTTCCCTGCCTCAGACCAACAACCCGCTCGCATCCAATTCGCACATGGATTTTTCAATAGTGCTTTACATGAAATAAGTCATTGGACAATCGCAGGAGATCATCGTCGCACTCTTCCTGATCTTGGCTACTGGTATGCGCCAGATGGTCGAACCGCTGAACAACAAGCCCTATTTGAACAAGTCGAAATTAAACCTCAAGCAATTGAATGGATGTTTGCCACAGCCTTTGGTCGAAAATTCCGCGTTTCACTTGACAATTTAACGGGTGAAGGTGGTGATGGGCAGTTTTTTAAAGACAATGTTTATGCTCAAGTACAACGCTATTTTTCAGGTGAAGCTGAGCTTCCAAGAGATGCTCAATACTTTATTCAGTGCATCTGTAAGTGTCTCAGAAGTGGCAAAACATTACATTTGGATGAATTTTCTCGTGCATCGCTAGATTAAGTCTAGTAAATATATATTCATGACATTGAAGTGCATGTCTATGCACGCAATAATACGAAAAAATAATCAGGAGAAAATAAAATGCTTCATTTAAGAGTACATCCTGACAATCCACAATCTCGACTTATTACTCAAGCAGTAGAAAGAATACGTGCAGGCGATGTCGTGGTTTATCCAACAGATGCGGCCTATGCCATCGGATGCCAAATTGGTAATAAGCAAGCAATGGAACGAATTGCTCAAATCCGTGATCTTGGTGCTAAGCATCAATATGCGATCTTATGTGCGGATCTCTCAGATATTGCAACGTATGCAAAAGTGGATAATGCAACTTATCGTCTGCTTAAAAATAATACACCTGCGATTACCACCTTTATTTTGCAAGCGACAAGTGAAGTCCCTCGTCGCTTGATGCACCCCAAAAAGAAAACCATTGGTTTACGTGTACCGAGCAACCCAGTCTGTCAAATGCTTCTTAAAGAGCTGGGTGAGCCTTTACTCACCAGCACCCTGATTCTTCCAGGTCAAACTGAGCCTTTGGATGATCCATATGAAATAGAACAACAATTAAGTAAAAGAATTGATGTTTTTATTGATAGTGGACTTGGTACATTAACCACAACAAGTATTGTTGATCTCTCAGGAAGTCAACCTGAAATTATACGCCGTGGCGTGGGTGATGTGAGTGCTTTTGAGTAAAATGCCTCACCATTCATCTCGCTTTATTTAATTTACGCTGATTTTTCGTTATAAAATGCTTGGAGGGTCTTTATTTGTAGACCCTCTTGCGTAAAGTTGCTTGGTTCAAGCCAAGCTAAATAACTTTCTTTTAAAGTCAGCCACTCTTCATCCAACATTGAAAACCAAAGCGTGTTTCGGTTTCTTCCCTTGACCACTTTATGTTGTCTAAACATTCCTTCATATTGAAAACCGAATCTTAGTGCGGCTTTTTTGGAAGCTAAGTTCAACTCATGACACTTCCACTCTATACGCCTAAATCCTAAAGTAAAACACTCATTCAACAGTAAAAATAATACTTCTGTAGCAGCTCTAGACCGTTTTAAATCTGCTGAGAAGTATACATTCCCAATTTCAACCACTCCATCATCCAACCCGATATTCATCAATGCGATCCACCCCACTGGTTTTTTCGCTATGCGAATAACATAATAAATATTCCCTTGTGTACCAAATTGCGATGAGAATTTATATGACAAATCTTCAATCGAAGTTGGCGCATCGTAAGGCAAATACGTAAAGCTTGAAATAAACTCATCTGTAATCTTGAGTGGGAATAGATCTCTTGCAAGCTCTTCAATATTTTGAATTAAATTTAAGGGATATAAATTTACATACGTTCCACTCAACGCTTTGAATGAGTCTATAGAGTGAGTATTTGAGTGAACTTTTATACCTACACTTTGTTCATATACATTTTGTTCTACTTTTTGAAAATTATTCATACTGTTTTACTTCTCGTCGAATACACGCCAACAATGAATACCAGTTTACATTTATAAGTTAAAACACCAAATACATCTATATAACCTTAAAAAATACTACCTATTTATTTCAAATTTTTTATCGTAAAACTGCGGATAAAGATATATTCAGCACTCGATTTAATTTAGAATACCCATATTGTTTATTGTTTTTATGCTATTCGAATCACTGTCCTTTTACTGATTTCGATATGTGATCTCCTGAATCGCCCAACATGCTTTTGAAAATTCGCGTGGCTAATAATTGTAATGACTCAAGCTATCCATAATCCCATGGACGCACTTCCACACATCCGTGTTTTAGATGAGTGGCAAGATACGATTCCTGAAGATTTATATATACCGCCTGCAGCATTCGAAATTCTATTAGAACATTTCGAAGGACCACTCGACTTTTTAATTTACCTCATCCAAAAAAACGGTTTCGATCTACTTCAGCTCGATATAGCTCCGATTGCAACGCAATATTTGTCATATATTGACAGTATGAAGTCACTCAATATTGAGTTGACCGCAGATTATATGGTGATGGCGGCTTTATTAGCAGATTTAAAATCACGCTTACTGCTGCCTAAACCTAAATCAATTCAAATTGAAAAAGATCCAAAACAAGAATTAATAGATCGTTTAGAGACATATTTAAGGATCAAGCAAGCTGCTGAGCGTCTCGGTCAAATGCCTATTTTGGACCGTGATACTTTTCTACCCAACGTTAGCCTTGGACAAATTAATACAGTAAATGAAGGTTATGAAGCCTCTCTTCTGCGCGATGCTATGTTTTGTATTTTTAATCGCCCAGAGCCTGTTACACACCAGATTACTCAAGAACCTGTTTTGCTTGAAGAACGTATTGCCTATATTGAACAGATGACAAAATCAGGTGAGGTTTTGAAATTTGATCAACTTTTAAAACCAAGTCAAGGTCGTATGGGGTTAGTGGTGACGTTTATGGCAATATTAGAGCTAACACGTCAGCAAAAAGTTCAAATTATTGCATCAGGTATTGAAGCCCCGCTGGCAATTCAAGGGGTAATGATATGACCATTGATCAATCAAACTCCTTTCAAGTTGATGAGTTACACCACGAAGTGCTCATGCAGCTCGAAGCTATTATTTTTGCCAGTGAAGCGCCTGTTTCTATTGCACGCTTAAAAGAGGCATTTCAAAACCAATTTTCCAAACAACAACTGCGCGCCTATTTACAACAGCTTGCAGTGTTACAACACGGTCGTTCAATTGAGCTGACTGAAACAGCTCAAGGTTTTCGCTTTCAAGTTCGTGCTAAGTATCGACAAGTGATTGCACAAACTTGGCCAGAACGTCCAACTAAATTATCACCATCATTGTTAGAAACTCTAGCAGTGATTGCTTATCATCAGCCCGTTACCCGAGCCGATATTGAGCAAATTCGAGGAGTCACGAATAACAGTCAGCAACTCAGAACGTTATTCGATTGGAACTGGATTAAAGAGTCTGGTTTCCGGGAACTTCCAGGAAGACCCGCGTTGTTGGTTACAACGCCACAATTTTTAAATGCTTTTGGTTTAAGTGATTTAAATCAACTGCCTCCCCTACAGGATGCCAAGGAAGCTTTTATGGCATTGGATGCTCACGCACCCAAGTCGTAAATAGGTGAACTGTTGATGATTATTTCTAAGGTTATGCTGTTATGAGTGAAAAATTGCAAAAGGTATTGGCACGTGTAGGTTTGGGTTCTCGCCGCTATATGGAAGAAGTCATTGCTGCCGGTCGTGTTAGTGTCAACGGTCAAGTTGCTCAAGTAGGTGAACGTATCGAACCAACCGATGAGCTTCGTATCGATGGTCGTAAAGTACAGTTCCAAATTGAAGATGAAATCCGTCGTCGTGTATTGATTTACTACAAACCTGAAGGTGAAATCTGTTCACGTAACGACCCTGAAAATCGCCCAACTGTATTTGATCAATTACCATCAATTCCGGGTGATCGTTGGGTCATGGTTGGTCGTTTAGATATCAACTCAACAGGATTATTACTTTTCACAAACGATGGCGAGCTTGCAAACCGCTTAATGCATCCATCTAGTGAAATTGAACGCGAATACGCTGTACGTGTGATGGGTGAAGTGACCCCTCAACTGAAAAAGAACATGACAGATGGTGTCATGCTCGATGATGGTCCAGCAAAATTTGAGTCATTCTCTGAAATTGGTGGTGAAGGGATTAACCGTTGGTATCAAGTGGTTGTAAAAGAAGGACGTAACCGTGAAGTACGCCGCATCTTTGAATCACAAGGTCTAAAAGTCAGCCGTCTATTACGTACACGTTATGGTACAGTCATTCTGCCACGTGAATTACGTACAGGTCGTTGGATTGAGCTTGATAAAAATGACATTGATAACTTAACTAAGTCTGTTGAGCTCAAACCACGTCAAGGTACTGGTCTTTACGGTATGGCGAAACGCCGCAATGAACGTATGCAAGAGAAACCACTTGCAGCACGTCGTGGTGGTTATTTACGCCAACAACGCCGTGACGAAGGCGAGCATCAAGAACCACGCCGTGACTTCCGTCAAGGTGGTGCTGATCAAAGCCGCAGTGATAATCGATTTAACAATCGCGCACCGCGTCAAGAAGGCTCAGAAAACCGTTTCAATGCACGTGCGCCACGTCAAGAAGGCTTTGAGAATCGATTCAACAATCGTGCCCCTCGCACTGAAAATCAGGATTTCCGCAATAAGCGTCCTGAAAACAAAGGTGAAGTAAACGGCAATTCTGTTGATTACAAACCACGTAATGAAAATAAATTTGGTCAACGCAAACCTTTTGGTATTAACAAAGGCTTTAAGAAGTTCTAATTTTTTAAATCCCTAAAAAAACCGCTCAATAGAGCGGTTTTTTTCATTTATTCAATAAAAGGAATATCAATCCATTTAGCAGATGGAAAATGTTGCGATAAATACTTTTTTAAGTAGGCAGATGTATCACGTGAAATAAGCTCATCGTCAGATTCAGCATTCAAATTATATGCTAGAGCATATAACTCAAGCCCACGATGCTTCAGTGCCTCTAAGCTCAACAAAGTATGGTTGATGCTTCCCAAACGCCCCGAACTCACCAAAATTATGGGATATTTTTTATCCACTAAATAATCAATGGTTAAATATTGTGTTGTTAGAGGGACCATCAAGCCACCCGCCCCTTCAAGCAAAACAACTTCATATGAAGAGGACAACTGTTGAGTCGCTTGTTCAATTTTAGCGAAATCAATACTTCGCCCATCTATACGTGTCGCTAAGTGAGGCGATGCAGGATAACTGAAAATTTCAGGCATAGTGAGTTTTTGAGTATCTTCCTCTAACCAACCACATCCCATAATTTCACGATGTTTTTCAATATCTTCAGAAACATCCACATTACCCGTTTGAATTAATTTCTGAGTAATGACATTCCGCCCTTGTTCACGCCAATTTTTTGCTAAATAACCAGTGACGTATGTTTTTCCAATTCCAGTATCAATACCGCTCACAAAGTAGATTTGAGCACTCATGAAATACTCCGTGCGATAAAAAATATAGGGTGATACGTTAAAGGATATACAAGATTTTCTTGTTCATCAGTCGCAATAAATTGTCGGTAAGCTAGATAAAATTGATTCAAACTTTCCTTCGTCCAACGAAACCCCTGTGAGGTTGCCGTCACACCTGTGGCCTGTAAATGTTTTAGGACCAATTTTGGGTGCGCGAAGTGTAATTGAGCCAATTGTTGTTCACAGTGCATCACTTCAAATCCGTTCTGCTCTAGTAAGCTTTTAATTTGGCTTTGATCAAAATATTTTAATCCTTGTCCAGTTAAGGATTTAATTTCTTTTAAGTTCTGAGGCCCATAAGTTGAAAAGCAAAAATAACCATTGGGCTTTAAAGCCGAATGAATTTTCTGTATCAATCTTTCAAACTCAGACATCCACTGTAATGCAGAGCTTGAGGTACATAAATCAAGGTCTTTGGGTAACTCAATTTTTTCGACATCACCAATACGCCACTCGACAGGCTGATGATGACTGATGGTATGCTCAACATCAGCATATAAATCATTCAAAATGACTTGATCCATTTTAAAATAATGAAGCATCTCTTGAGTTAGATTTCCAGTTCCACATCCAATTTCAAATACTTTAGCAAGCTCAGAAGATGAAACATAAAGACGCATCAGCTCGCTTAAATGCTTCGCTACATTTTGTTGAATACGTGCCTGATCTGCATAAGTCCAATGCGATTTTGCAAATCGAGTAGCAATCATTTCTTTTTGAATAAATTTCTTCAACATAGAGTCATTCATAATTGTTCTTTCAACCGCTCCAATTCATCTTGATTCAGCTGAGAATTCATACAAATTCTCAGGCGTGAACTTCCTTGTGGAACCGTTGGTGGCCGAACCGGCAAAATATAAAAACCAGATTGTTGTAATTGTTGTGCGCGCTCAAGTGCACGCTGAGAATCACCTAAAATTAAAGGAATAATCTGCGAGCTTGAAGGACATTCGTAACCTTGCTCAAGAATATATTGACGCAGTTGCAGACTCAAATCACTTAAATGAGCACGTTGCTCCTGCATTTTTTTCATTTTATTCCAAATAAAATGCGTCCAAGCCATGTTGATGGGTGGTTGTGCGGTACTAAAAATCAAAGAGCGCATTTTGTTGATTAAATAATCTTTTAAGATTGGATGACACACAATGTATCCACCAACAGATGCGAGTGCTTTCCCAAATGTTCCGACCAAGAAATCGATATCATCTATGACAGCATATTGTTCAGCGCAACCGAGTCCTTGCTTCCCCCGAACACCAATAGCATGTGCTTCATCTACATATAACATGATTTTACTGAACTGATATTTCAGACTCACCAACGCAGTTAAATCAGTTTCATCACCATCCATACTAAAAATTGATTCAGTTACCACAATGATTCTTTGATACAAGGGATCATCATGATATTGCTCGATCAATTGCTTTAAATGAAGCAGATCATTATGTCGATAACGTATCAGCTTCGCTTTACTTAAGCGAATCCCATCAATCATGCTGGCGTGAATCAATTTATCCGAAAGAATTAAAGTTTGACTATCAGCAATCGCAGGCAGAATACCAATATTCATGTGATAGCCACTGTTGAATAACAGAACTGCCCTTTGATTGAATAATTGACTCATGTCATATTCAAATTGCTCATATTCAGGATAATTTCCTGTGAGTAACCTTGAAGATGAAGAGCTCATTCTTTTTGAATCTGCTGAACAGTGATCAAAAAATGCTTCTCTTATTTGTAGATCTGACGCAATCCCTAAATAATCATTACTCGAAAGATTCAACATTCTCTGTTGCTGAAACTCAACCCATTTTCCATACTGAACGATGGATTTAAACTGCCGAAAATTTCCAGTTTGTTTTAATGAGTCTAACTGCTCTGCGTAGTGATCCAACAGATTCATCTCATTTCCTCTGCAAGCTCCATCACAACACTCACCAACTGCGTTAGTAATTCAGTGAGTTCGACATCTGAAATCACAAAAGGCGGCATGACATAAACTAATTTTCCAAAAGGACGAATCCACACGCCTCGTTCTACGAAACGCTGTTGCAGCGTTTTCATATCAACATTTTGTTTAAGTTCAACAACACCGATAGCACCGAGCACACGAACATCTTGAATATGCGCTTGATCATCTAATCTATGTAAATAATGTTTTAGAATTTGCTCTATTCTTTGAATATTGGACTGCCAATCTTGTGACAATAAAAGCTCAGTACTCTTTAAGGCGACAGCACAAGCCAAGGGATTCGCCATAAATGTAGGTCCATGCATAAATACGCCAGCTTCACCAGAGCTGATCACTTCAGCGACATGTCGCGTGGTCAGTGTTGCAGATAAAGTCATATACCCACCGGTCAGCGCCTTACCAATACACATGATGTCTGGTTCAACTTGAGCGTGTTCCCAAGCAAATAATTTACCTGTTCGTCCAAACCCCGTGGCAATTTCATCAAATATCATTAACACCTGATATTGATCGCATAGCCTCTTGGCTTCGCGTAAATATTCAGGATGATAGAAACGCATGCCTCCAGCACCTTGCACAATCGGCTCAATAATCATGGCAGCGATAGTGGCATGATGGTTTTTTAAAGTTTCTGCCAATACAAGAGTATCTGCTGGATTCCAATCTTCATCAAATCGAGTCTGCGGTGCAGGAACAAAATAACGAGAAGGCAAGCTAGAACCAAAGACCTGATGCATCCCTGTGACGGGATCACAAACTGACATTGCATTCCATGTATCACCATGATAACCAGAACGCGTCGTGATAAAACTGGTTTTATCTTTCTTATCTTGTGCGGTCCAATATTGAACTGCCATTTTCAATGCGACTTCAACGGCGACAGAACCTGAGTCCGCATAGAATATTTTATCTAATTGAGGTGGGGTAATTTTTAATAACGTTTTCCCTAATTCAATCGCAGGATCATGAGTAAGCCCACCAAACATAATGTGTGACATGTGCTGCAATTGATCCGACACAGCTTGATTAAGTTGAGGATGGTTATACCCGTGAATGGCACACCACCAAGATGACATACCATCAATGAGTTGACGACCATCTTCAAGTTCAATCATCACCCCTGTAGCCTTTTTCACTTTATATGTCGGCAGTGGGTTTAACATCGAAGTATAAGGGTGCCATAAGTGTGCTAAATCGAATTCGTCAACCATCCTGGAAGAATTTCCTTATTAATCTAAACAGAGCATAACGCGAATTATTTTTGTTATGAATTGCCTGATTAGACAATATTCATCAGGATTTCTCATTCTTTCTTAGATATTGAACGATTTTGTCACTTAGTTGTGTAGCTCTAAAAATTGAAAAGCAGTGAGAGCCTGGGATAATTTCGAATTTAAAAAACTTTGCATCTATCTTTCGGATATTATCTAGAACTTTGTTACTAACTAATCCATCATCATCAGCAAATACATGTAATTGTTTTCCGACATAATTTTTCAATATCTCAACAGTATTAAGATGATATAGTAAATCCAAGCCCTGCTTTTTTAAATCTAACTCTTCACTCGTAATTGAATTTTGCAAAGATTGCCAATCTTGCTTAGCAGTTTGGCTTCCCTGTGAGACCAGATAACAAAATCGCTTTAAAGTGGTCATGGGATCATTTTCAAAAGACTCTCTAAAACTTTGAAAAGTAGAAACCGGCATACCTGTACACCAGCGTTCATTGGCAACGAAGCAAGGATTCGATGCTAAAGTAATTAACGTTTTTGCCTGACCTGAAAGCTCGAAAACCTTTTGGGTGAGCAACGTTGCTAATTGTCCGCCTAAAGACCACCCCATAATGACATCGACTTTTTTGGCTAACTCTACATGTTTAGATAATTCCACAGGGTCGAGTGCATTAAAGATATTAATCAGATCGATTTGAAATCCTGCCATATCCAAAGCAGTTTTTAAATTTTCTAGTGGTTTTGTTCCAAGTCCCCAACCGGTAATTAATAAGATTTTACTCATGATTGCCAATCCTTAGCTGATCGTTTTCGGTCAGTATATAAAGCCAAGCACAATAACTCATTGAGCAAATCATTCAATTTCACTTTGATTTTTAGATAATTATTAAAAATGAGTCAATTCAGACAAAACTCAGGTATAAAAAAACCCAGCCTTGCTGGGTTTTAACTTACATTTGAGACTGAATATAGTTTTGTAAACCAATTAGTTCAATTAAGCGAAGCTGTTTTTCCAACCAATAAGTATGATCTTCTTCGGTATCCGACATTTGCTGACGCAACATATCACGTGTCACGTAATCGCCTTTTTCCTCGCAAAGCTTTACACCTTGCGCTAATTTTTCACGCACTTCGTACTCAAGCTTTAAATCGGCTTTTAAACATGAAACAACGTCTTCACCTACTTCAATATCATCACGACTCATATTCGGTGTGCCTTCCAAGAATAAGACACGGCGAATAATAGCATCAGCATGTTGTGCTTCTTCTTGCATTTCGTGATCGATACGCTCAAAAATCTTAGTGAGACCCCAATCTTCATACATACGTGAATGAATGAGATATTGATCACGAGCAGCCAGTTCACCACCGATCAACATATTTAAGTAATCTACGACTTCTGGATTGCCACGCATTTCAATCACTCCATTCTTTAATAGCAACATTATGAACAATCAGAGCTTATTTTGCAAAAAATATAATGTGTAAGTTTATGATTTTTATATAATTAAAATGAGAAACATACGCATTTGCAGTTTGAGTCACTTATTTTTTACTTAAAAAATAACCCCTTGCATACAGTTAAAAAAATTCGAGAGCAGTTTTAAACAAATTTTAGCTCTATTTAATTTTGTAACCAATCGAAGTAACTCTCATTACATTTGAGTTGATGTTGAAAATGATCAAGGACAAATCCTTTTTTTAATTTTAGAATGAATCTATTTGACCATCAGGCAATAACAATGATGACGACTACTGCCCCGATTTTGGTGACAGGTGCAACTGGCTATATTGCTGGTTGGGTAATTAAACAATTATTAGAACAAGGATACACCGTTCACGCCACTGTACGAGACTTAACTAAAAGTTCAAGTTTTCAACATTTAGAACAAATCGCATCTCAAACTTCAGGCGCTTTAAAGTTATTTCAAGCAAATCTCTTAGAAGAAGGTTCGTTTGATGAAGCAATGAAAGACTGTGAAATTGTGATCCATATGGCGTCACCTTTTTTAGTGACTAACTTTAAAGATCCAATCACAGACTTGATTGACCCTGCACTAAAAGGTACGACCAATGTGCTGAACAGTGTCAATCGTACAGATACAGTAAAACGTGTCGTTGTCACATCAAGTATTGCTTCAACTTATGGCGATGCAGTGGATATTTTGAAAACTGAGCAGAACCAGTTTGAAGAAAGCCATTGGAATACCACCAGTAGTGCCGAACACCAACCTTATTTTTACTCTAAAGTCGCAGCAGAACGCAAAGCATGGGATATGCAAAAGGCACAATCTCGTTGGGATTTAGTGTGTATCAATCCCTCATTGGTTGTTGGACCATCACTCACACCTTCTACACAATCTGGAAGTGTTGAAGTCATTCAACAATTTGGAAATGGCATGACATTATTTGGTGTTCCTCCAATGTGGAATGGTTTAGTCGATGTTCGAGATGTCGCTCATGCGCATATCCAAGCAGCACTTCACCCTAAAGCACATGGACGATATATTATTAATGCTAAAACGATGACCCTACTCGAAATGGGTAAAACATTACGACAACATTATGGTGGACGCTATCCTTTCCCACGAATGATTGCTCCCAAGTTTTTATTCAAATTACTCGCTCCTCTGTTTGGCTATACGCGAAAATTCGTTGACTTGAATGTGGGTTACCCCATTTACTTTAATGCTGAGCGTAGTAAGCAAGAATTAGGCATGCAATATCGTGACGTTGAGACAAGTATCGTAGAACATTTTCAACAGCTACTTGACGATGGCATTATCAAAAAACGTGGTTAATATCTAATTACTCGAGAAAAAAGGGCATCTATTGATGCCCTTTGTTATGTGCAAGATACACTTAAGACTCAGGTTCAGTGAGCTGACCATGCTGGATCATAAATGCAATAAACTCAGCTTCATTCATCACCGGAATACCTAATTTTTCTGCTTTTTCAAGTTTGGAACCTGCCTTTTCACCAGCAACCAAGCATTTCGTTTTACTGGATACACTACCACTCACACGTGCACCTAATGCCTGTAAGAGTTGAGTCGCTTCATCTCGCCCCATACTGCTTAAAGTACCAGTCACCACCCAGCTCTCACCATTTAAAGGTTGTCGAGTCGGTGCTATCGGTGCATCCCAATGAATTCCAGCCTCAATTAATCGATTTAATACTTCAATATTATGTTCAGCTTTGAAAAAGTCTAATATCCATTCTGCAGTAATATCACCTACATCAGGGGTTTTCTTTAATGCTTCTAAATCAGCAGATTTCAGCGCATCTAAAGTCTGGAAGGTATTGGCTAACATTCGAGCCGTAGTCTCGCCTACTCCTCGAATGCCTAGTGCGTAAATAAATGCCGCTAATGTTGTTTTTTTACTACTTTCTATTGAGTCTATGAGATTTTGTACAGATTTCTCGCCCATTTTTTCAATAGTCAGCAGCTTTTCACGATGCTCGTGCAAGTGGTAAATGTCTGCAACATCTTTGAGGAGTTCAAGATGTAATAAAGACTCAACCCAACGATCACCCAAACCTTCGATGTCCATTGCTTTACGTGATACAAAATGACGGATCGCCTCTATACGCTGTGCCGCACAATAAAGCCCCCCTGAACATCGTGCTAAAGCTTCGCCTTCGGGCATCACAACTGGAGAAGCACATACAGGACATTGTTCTGGCAATTGAATTTCAGTGGTTTCTAGAGGTCGAAATTCTGGCCAAACCTTTTCAACTTTAGGAATAACATCTCCGCTACGATAGACACTCACCGTATCTCCAACGCGCACGTCCAAGCGATGTATTTCACCAATATTATGTAAAGTCACGTTTGATACTGTGACTCCGCCAACCGATACAGGATTTAATCGCGCTACAGGCGTTAAAGTACCTGTACGCCCTACCTGCCAATCAATATTTTCAACTGTGGTTAGCGCAGCCACTGCAGGGAACTTATATGCTGTTGCCCATCGAGGTTCACGACTTAAAAAGCCTAATTGTTGTTGTTGCTTCAAATCATTGACTTTGATCACCATCCCGTCAATTTCAACTGACAGGTTTGGACGCTCCTGATTTACAGATTCATAAGCCGCTTGAACCTCATCAATACTGTCACAAACAAAATGTTTTTCCCCAACAGCAAAGCCCAACTGTTCAAGCCAATTTAAGCTCTCTGACATCGTGCTCAGACCATGATGTGGCATGCATTGCGCAATTCCATAAGCATAGAATGCAAGTGGTCGTGATGCTGCTATGGTCGGATCAAGTTGACGCAAACTCCCTGCTGCTGCATTTCTTGGGTTAGCAAAAGTTTTCTCACCTTTGGCCTCATTTTCAGCATTTAACTTTACAAATCCAGCTTTAGGCATTAGTACTTCGCCACGAACTTCTAACAACGCTGGTGGTACACCTTGAGACATCATGAGTACTTTAGGCAAATTACGAATTGTTTTTACATTTTGGGTTATGACTTCTCCTGTTTCTCCATCCCCACGTGTAACCGCTCGAATCAACACACCATGTTCATACCATAGTGAGATCGCAAGCCCATCAAATTTAAGTTCGACGTCGTATTGGATTTTCTGGTTAGGTAAACGCTCTTCAATTCTGCGTGCAAAGGCAAAAAGTTCATCCTGATTAAACACATTACCTAAGGACAGCATTGGCACTGTATGTGTAATATTTTCAAACTTAGATAAAGGTTTATCACCGACTTTATTGGTCGGTGTATCCGTCTGTACTAAATCAGGATATTGTTCTTCTAAGTTTTTTAGTTGATAAAACAATTGATCATATTCACTGTCTTCAATTGTCGGCTGATCCATCACATAATAAGCATGGTTATGCCGAGCCAGTAATTGAATGAGTTGGCGCATTTGCGCAACGACAGCGTTCTGATCCATATTTTCACCATATAAAAGGGCGGAAAATTCCGCCCAATAATTTCAACCTAAACAGTATAAATGACTTTACACAAATTCAGTAAGTCACCTAGGTGATTAAACAGCTTGACCTGATCTATAGTCGATCGCTTTATGGCGCCAGTGTTCTT
Source organism: Acinetobacter sp. ANC_7511 (assembly GCF_056779975.1). Taxonomy (NCBI): domain Bacteria; kingdom Pseudomonadati; phylum Pseudomonadota; class Gammaproteobacteria; order Moraxellales; family Moraxellaceae; genus Acinetobacter; species Acinetobacter sp. ANC_7511. The sequence goes on along the minus strand of NZ_JBWYIY010000008.1, from coordinate 134,555 downwards.
TTAACTGCGGTGTAAATTCAAGATTATTTTCATCATAGACGGTACCATCTGTTTCACGTGCAATAAGCCCTGCAATACTAACCATACTGTCATAGCCTTTTTGAACATTATGATGCGGTAATGCTAAGAAGAATGCTAAACCTTGGACTTGTTCACCAGATAATGTTTCTAAATCAAAACCTGCAGGACCCTGATCTGTGATTCTGAGTACGGAAAACAGCAATGGGCTGACTGCATCAGGAGTTTCATAACGATGGAAACAGTTCATTTCGCCAAAGCGCAATCCATATTTCATTAACACTTTCAAAGCTTTATCACCAGAAAGTGCTTTTCGAGGGTTCGGATACATATTCAAACTAATAATGTATTCGGCATTTGCTAAAGCACTTTCATCATCAAAACGTTGCTGTTCATGTAAATGCACATCCAAGATGCTGCTTTCTTCTTCAAATTCTTTGATTTCAGCAGTTTGAATATTCGGATTTAATACAAAACTTGGCTCAACTTTTTTCGAGTCTTCAATTGTAGTTTCTACGATTGAATCTTTGGAAATAAGATCTGCACTTTGAGTGTCTGTTACACCATTAATCGACTGAGCTTTACTCTCGACTGTTTCTGTATTTTTTTCTAGTGGGTCAGTCTCAGTGCTGTCCGAGTTTTTACTGGAGTCGAGCAGAGATTTACTTTCTTTCTCTGCAAGGTCTACCGAAGTATTCAGTTGCACTGTATCTACCACTTCTACAGTTTTTTGAATATTTTCAGGCGTCTTTGTAGCATGCTGATCAGCTGTTTGATCCACTCGAGCCACATCACTCGCTTGAATATCTTTCAAACTTGGTTCTACACGCTCAGAAGAAGCCAATGGTGCGGCGTGCACCTGTAAAAGACTACGAACATGACGAGGAATGACGGGTTGATTACATTGTTCATTTATATGTAATTCAGCATCTAATGACGGTGCTGCATCACTCGGCTTGCGCAGGATCATAAACAACCCTATGCAACAGATCACGATTGCGATCACAATTCCGATAATGGTACTGATTTCCATATTAAGACTCCGCAGCTAAACCGTATTCTTTCGCTTCTTCTAGATCAACAGTGACTAACTTCGATGTTCCTGGCTCAGGCATTGTTACACCAAGTAAGTCAGTAGCCATCGTCATCGCAACTTTATTGTGTGTAATGTAAATGAATTGGACCTGTTCAGAAAGCTCTTTTACTAAATTACAAAAACGTCCAACATTTGCATCATCTAACGGTGCATCAACCTCATCCAATACACAAAATGGTGCTGGATTCAGTCGAAATATAGCAAAAACTAATGCTAGTGCTGTTAGTGCTTTTTCACCGCCTGATAACAGTGCTAAAGAACTATTTCGCTTTCCTGGTGGTCGAGCCATTAGCTTTACACCAGATTGCCAATCATCTTCTAAACTTAAACTTGCTTCACCACCATTAAACACCTTCGGGAATAAGTTTTGCAATTCCGCATTTACTTGATCAAAGGTAGTCATGAATAATTTTTTAGTTTCTTGATCAATACTTTTCATCGCATCTTTTAATTGTGCGACTGTTTTTTCAAGATCTTCAATTTGATGGCTCAAATCTTCATAGCGCTTTGATACTTCTTCATACTCTTCTGAAGCTGCTAAGTTCACAGCGCCTATTTTGTCAAACTGACGCTGTGCTTGCTCTAACTGCTGTTGGTGCTGAGTCAGATCGATTGGCACATTTTCTAATAATTCAGCATTAAGCTCTTTTAATTGTTCAGCATAATGTTGTAAATCAGATTTAGCCACTTGCCATGCTAAACGCTTCTCTTCTAACTGGGTTCTAAAGTGCTCATCACTTTGCTGATGATTTAACCGTAGCTCCGTCAATTTTTGTTGCTTGGACTGAATTTCATTAAGCTCGACTTGCCATGAGGACCAAGTCTTTTGTAACTTTTCAGTCTGCTGCTTTTGAGCCTCATATTGGCTTTGCAAAGTGGGTAATTCTAATTGAATCGGATCCACGAAATTTTTAGCTTGTGTAATTTGAGTGATGATCTGCTGATATTGAGTTTTTAGAAAACTTGCATCTTTTTCCAACAGCTCAATTTGTTGCTGATTTTGCGTATGAGTACGGCGGTTTTTTTCTAACTCTTGTTGTTTTTTGTAGACTAAGTCCTGAAGATGCTCAACCTGATTATTCAATTCTTCAACTTGAAACTCTAAGGTTTTGTAGTGTGGAAGATTGTGTTCAATTTTAAGCATCAATGCATGTAAATCGATTTCCAAATCATCTTTTTGCATCGCATCTTCTTCAAGCTGCGCATCAAATTGAGCAATTTGTGACTCGATGTGTAGATTTTGCGACTCGAAAGCCTGCTGAGCCATTTGCTGTTTTGCAATCTTCACTTCAACTTGGTGAGCAAGGGCTTGATGATTTTTTAACGCTTTTTGCAACTCCGTACATTCACTATTTTTTTGTTCAAGCTTTAATTGCATCTCAGCGAGTTCGAGCGTCATTGACTCATGCGCTTTCACCATTTGTGTCAACTCTGAATCAATTTCATCTAATCGAATTCGGTGGCTAAGTGCTCCTTGAGCATCTTGACTCGACTCATCAAAGTACAGACCAATCATCCAGTCAGGACCAATATGATAGCCATCCAAACTTAAAATAGACTCACCTGGTTTTAATTGAGGCTGTAATTGAAGCGCCTGCTCAAAATCTTGAGCTATCGCAACGTTTAACCATAATGAGTTTTGGGGGAAATCAATCCAGCTCGCTAATGTGGGTAAACCAAGTACAGTCCCAGATACATCTTGCTGAATAACTTTTAATTGACGGGCAGATTCGGTCTGAAATAAATCTTCACTCTTTAACGTATTCGCATGCAGCCACTTTGACAGAAATTTTTCGACCAATGCTGCAAACGGTTTCGCCTGATCTTTTAGCTTCAAAATTTGCATTAAAGGGTCATTGCTCTTCGATGCATGTCGACTGACTTTCACCACAAGCTGTTGTAATTGTTTTTGTTCAGATTTCAAAATCTGGATGTGTGAATTCAAATCTGTGCATTTACTTTTTTGCTCAGTCAATGAGATTTGATCACGTTTCAATTGAGTTTCTAATTTCTCAATTCTTTCTTCTAGACGAACGATTTCAATCTGTACATCATGTTTTTCATGCAGGAGATTGTCAATATCATCCTGTTCATACTGTGCTTGATTTTGAGATTTTTGTTCGAGCAAAGTTTGTTTTTGCTGCTCAATTCGAAGCACATTTTTAGCCAATTGATCACTCTGCGCCAACATTTGTGCACGTTGCTGTTGTTGCTTTTCAACCAATGCTTTTATTTCAGAAAATGATTTTTGCGCTTCAAGTTGCTTTGCCTTCAGCTCATTAAATTGTTGTAAATCAAGCTGTGCATTTGATTCAGTATTACTCAATGTTGTTGCTTGATGTTCTTGCTGGAGGATCAAATCTTCCAACTGAATATCAATCAGTTGCATCCGCTCTTTGGTTTGTATTTTTTGCTCTTCAAGCTGCTTTAAAGTTAAAGTATTTTGAGCAAACAATTGCTGTTTTTGATCCAAATTGGCCTGTAATTCAGCCAGCTTTTTTTCAGCTTGTTGCCATTCTTGCTGAAGTGGTGTGGATTGTTGCATTAATCGCTGAAATAACTCATTTGTTGCTGTTAAATCATGCTCAACAATGGTGAGTTCAGAACGAACGAGCTTAAATTGCTCACCCAACTCAGTCATTTCAGTTGTATATTCTTGTTGAATTCGTTCACTTTGATGGCATTGAAACGAAAGTATCTCAACTTTCAAAGTTCGAATTTCAGTCTCCAAGGCTTTATATCGAAGTGCAGCTTCTGCTTGACGCTTTAGTGTCTTTAATTGTGATTTTAATTCAACAGCAATGTCATTTAGACGACTTAAATTTTGATGAGTATGTTCTAAATGTTGCATCGTCTCACGACGACGTGCTTGATAACGTGATACTCCAGCAGCCTCTTCGATATAAACACGCATTTCATCTGGTTTTGCATCGACCAAACGATTAATCATGCCTTGTTCAATAATCGCATACGAACGAGGACCTAAGCCTGTTCCTAAAAAAATATCTGTAATATCACGGCGGCGGCATTTTGTGCCATTGAGAAAATATTCAGATTTACCATCGCGATTGACTTGGCGACGTACCGCCAACTCACTATAAGCGTTGTATGCTCCACCTAGTTTGCCATAGGTGTTTTCGAAGCGTAATTCTACACTGGCCATTCCCACTGGTTTACGCTTTGCTGTCCCAGTAAAAATGACATCCTGCATACTTCCACCACGTAACTGGCGTGCGCTTGACTCTCCCATCACCCATCGGATTGCATCGATGACGTTGGATTTACCACAACCATTTGGTCCCACGACTGCGGTACGGTTGGCTTTAAATTGTAAGGTGCTGCTATCCGCAAAAGATTTAAAGCCAGAGAGTTTTAAGCTGCTTAATCGCATAGTGTCCTGATTATCTGCGCGATCTCCGCGCCCAAGCTAGTTCAATTTGTTTCATTCGTGTCAGTGACTCTAACACTAGATTGCGCAAGTGTCGGCAAAAATCTTCCATAAATAAAGTAGCTTGTTGTGATTTTCGGATCAAAATTGCATCGATCACAAGCTTAATTAATTCAAGTGCTTCTTGGAGCTCTCTACGCGAAGTATTTAAGGTTAAAAAATAACTACGACGTATAGATGGCAACAGTTCGCGATAAAACTTCATTAAGTATGGGTTAGCTACCATATCTTGTTGCTTGGCTAAAAATTGAAATACACCATCGTAAAATTTTTCAGTATTACTTTGTTTAACTTGTTCAATTAAATATTGCAAAAGTTGCTGAAGTGCCTCAGCTTCATGATTACGCCAAGTTTCACTTATACGCTGGACGATCTGCCCTAACATAAGTGCACTCGTATCAAATAAAGCTCGCACTTGTTGAGCAGACATTTCTGACACAATTGCGCCACGTCTTGGATAAATTTCAATTAAATGCGTGCGTTCAAGTAATAACAAAGCTTCGCGTACCGAACCTCGACTCACGTCTAATTCTTTAGCGATACGCAATTCTTGTATACGTTCACCTTCGACCAATTCGCCACTAATAATCTGTTCACTTATATGTCTGGCTATTTGCTCTGAAAGGCTGTCCACTTCTTCCAATTGCATAATATTCCTATTTATTTTTTTACTCATACTTCATCAAGCATGATGCTATTTTATTGTTTTTATACCAATAGCATCATACTGACTATGTCTTTGTCTGACAATTTATCAAATTTTTAGGTCAATACACATCATTATTTTCGAGAATGATTTGGCATATTTTTATCAAAATACGCCTTGATAAACAAAATAAATCCCTACAGTTGTAAGCAAAGCTGCAAAACATTTTTTCAACATCGCTGCTGACAGTTTATGTGCAACTTTTGCTCCTACTTTTGCGGTGATAAAACTCATTACACTAATGCCAATGAATGCATAAACATGAACATATCCAATGGCATTTTCGATTTCAGCAGGTGCTTTTTGTCCGTAGAACATAAATCCAAATGCACCTGCTAAAGCAATCGGCAGACCACATGCAGCAGATGTCGCAACAGCTTTTTGCATCACCACTCCATGATGATTCAAATAAGGTACGGTTAAACTTCCTCCACCGATCCCAAAAATTGCTGAAGCCACCCCAATTCCACTTCCCGCAGCCAATTGAGCAGGTACAGAAGGTAGTTGCTTGGATTGATCGACCACCACATTAGCTCCACGGAACATACGGTATGCAACCCAAATTGCGAAACAACCGATAATCAATTGCAGCATTGGTCCAGAGATAATACTGGCCAATCCAGCACCAAAAAATGAACCCAGTACCAAACCAGGCGCTAAATTTTTAAATACTGACCATAACACTGCACCTTTTTTATGATGTGCCATAACTGAGCTAATCGATGTGACCACAATCGTAGCTAATGATGTTCCAAGCGCCATGTGCATAATGACAGTTGGGTCATAACCCATTTGGGTAAATACAATAAATAAAATGGGTACGATGATTAATCCACCGCCCACGCCAAACAACCCTGCAGTAAAACCAGCGATTGCACCAATAGCTAAATATATGATTAACTCCATAAATCTTTTACTCTTCTCAGATTCAACATGGATTTAGAGACTCGCCACCTCAGTCAGCTTTTAACTGAAGCTCAACAACTTCCAGAAGTTTTACTGTTAAAACAGAGCACCACTTCAACCAATGATGAAGTACGCGCACTCATCAAAAAAGGTGTACAGGGTATTCTTGTATGCAGTGAGACTCAAACTCAGGGACGTGGACAACATCAACGACAATGGGTTTCCCCAGTCGGGAATATTTATTTAAGCACATTGCTAGAAACCAAAACACCCTTAGATGGTCGACTATCCCTTGAGATCGCACTTAATATTTTGCAAATTCCTTCATTTAAGTCATTGGATCATTTACAAATCAAATGGCCAAATGACCTTTATAGTGCGCAAGGCAAATGGGGTGGCATTTTGGTAGAGCCTGTAACCCCACATCAGGCGATTGTTGGTGTTGGTATTAATTTATTGCCTGTTTCTGATGCAGCAATCGAACAGCAAACCACATCAATCATGCAATTGGGTTTAGCTCATCCAAATCGAATTAAGATTATTTCAGAGCTTTATCTTGCCATCATGCAAGCCGGACAATGGTTTGAGCACGGAAGTTATAATCTCTCAGGACGTTTCAATCACTATGCTGCTTTTATGAATCAGACTGTAGAATTTGAGCAAGTGAATAAAACAGTACAAGGTATCTTTAAAGGTATTGGAGACGATGGTCGAATTAATATTTTGACTGAACAAGGTTTAATCGGTTTGTATCAAGGGCGTTTACGCTTAAAAAAATAGAGAAAAGATAGGTCAGCGAATACATGATGAAACGTCTTTGGTTAGATATAGGCAATACGCGTTTAAAATATTGGATCACGGAAGGTGAGCAAATCTTGGAGCATGTGGCGGAGCTTCATCTACAATCTCCTGCGGACTTAATGTTGGGTCTCATCCAACACTTTAAATCTCAAAACCTCTCAGAAGTCGGTATCTCATCTGTTCAAGACAAGAAGAATAACGACCGTATACTCAAAATTTTAAAACTGCTAGATATCCCAATTGTCGTTGCTAAAGTTCATCAAGAATATGCAGGACTCCAATGTGGATATACAGAACCGAACCAATTGGGTATTGATCGTTGGCTACAAGTTCTAGCGGTCGTCACCGATCCTCAAGAGAAATATTGCGTGATCAGTTGTGGAACGGCCTTAACGATTGATTTAGCAGATGGATTTACACATTTAGGTGGATATATCGTACCAAATCTCTATCTACAGCGAGATTCACTTATTCAAAATACCAAAGGGATCAAAATCCCTGATGCTGCATTTGATGAGTTAAGTCCTGGGCAAAATACATTGGATGCAGTTCATCATGGTATTTTATTGGGATTGGTCAGTATGATCGAAAAAGTTTTAACAACATCACCAAGAAAATTAATTCTTACTGGTGGTGATGCTGCACTCTTTGCTCAATATTTACAATCTTATGACCCGCAAATCGAAACCGATTTATTATTAAAAGGCTTACAACGCTATCTTGCTGTCGCGCAGCACATTTAAGTTTTAATATAGTATAAGTAATTTTTACCAAACTTTGAGTGATGAATTAAAGCTTTTATAAGATCAAGCAGTGGTAGTGTATAGAAATATTAACCAGTTATCGGATTGTCCCTTTTAAACATTTTAAAACATATCCCATTTTTATATTTTTAAATCTGAAAACTACATGGGGATATAATTATGCATAAACATTTATTAGCATTAATATTAATGGGGCTTGGGTCTACTTGGGTTTATGCTGCATCTGCGACAGGATATCATAGTGATAATAGAACATCCGCATGTTCGAACGCTAAGAATGATGCGTCGAAATGGGGTTATAACGTTTCAAGTTACTGTGACTGCTCACAGACTGAATATGGTGGATGGGTTTGCGCAGTTGATTATGATGAAAAGACATACAGTAACTCATCCAATAACAGCTATTCAAATCGTTCTAATTCTAATTCAAGTTATAATTCAACACCGAGAAACTACCAGTATAACTCATCACCTAGTGGAAACTACAATCAAATGACAGTACCACAAAGAAGACCATACGTATTAGGCGGTATGCAGTAATTAATGCTTCGTTTTAAAAAATGTTAATTTTGAAAATAAAGCTATGATTTTTAATTATAAAGTCATAGCTCTATTTCTAATTTAGGCAATAAATTAATTATTTTTTTATTTTTGAAATCTAGTTAACGAAAATTTTCCAAACCCATTGGAATATATTTTCTTCAAACTTTGGAAATAAACGACATAGCCCTATACAATTGTTGAGAGCATTGAAGTCCATGATCAAAACTAAACTCTTATCTTTAGAGCAGAAATCAATATGTGGGTGACATCACGTTGAACTCGTCAGTGAGAGCTTATAGCTTCTGAATTAATCTCGAATAATCTCAGCCCAGACCTCAGGCAATGCCGTACAACCTTCTGAATCAATAAAATGGCCTTGATGTTCAGCAGCAACGACATGTGCATCAATACTTTCAGCTTGCTGGAAACTAAATTTAGGCAGAACGCGCTCATCACCTTCAGAATAAATGACCACGCGATCATGAACTTGGTCACGAATGAGTTCAAAATCTATATCAGCAGCATCAATAAATGGATTGACTTGCTCAAGCCGCCCTAAACGTCCATTGAAACCAGCAACTAGAATTAATTTTTTGATTTTTTGGTTTAAAAGCACTTGGCTTAAGTAATGTAAAGTTGCAATACACCCGAGACTGTGAGCAACAAAAATTGTTTGATCATCAATTTGAGCTATTTGCTCTTTCATTTGTTGTTCCCACGTTCCTAATTGTGGCGTCTCAGAAGGATCTAATCTCAATACTTTTAATGGAATACCATACTGATCAGCTTGTTGTTGTATCCATGGAAACCAATTTTCTTCAGGGCTTGCCGTATATCCATGCACAACATAAACCTGTGTCATTTTCTTGCACTCTTGACTGTATTCTCAACATCATGAATTGATTATTTTTTAAACTAAATAGTAAGTTTGCAAAATTATGTAGCATGAAAAAAGGCGCCACAGCGCCTTTTTAAATTTTGGGAATTATTTTGGATCTTTTCCACCAAATAACGGACCAACGCCACCGCCACCACCAAATTTCTTTTGCATACTGCTTAATGATTTCATCATTTTCGCCATACCCGATGGATTCGCAAATTTTTTCATCATTTTTGCCATTTGGGCATGTTGTTTGATCAGCTTATTGACTTCAGCAACATCCATACCACAACCTGCTGCGATACGTTTTTTACGGCTTGGATTCATCAAGTCAGGATTGCGACGCTCTTTGATGGTCATCGATTGAATAATCGCTTCCATTTTCTTCACTTGCTTTTCAGGATTTGCTTGAGCAATCGCATCCTGAATTCCTGAGTTACTCATGCCAGGCAACTTGTCTAAGAAGCCCATCATACCGCCCATTTTATTCATTTGTTCAAACTGCATCAGCATATCTTCAAAGTTGAAGCTGCCGCCTTTTTGCAGTTTTTTCGCCATTTTTTCAGCTTTTTCTTTGTCGACTTTACGTTCAAGCTCTTCGACCAAAGAAAGAACATCACCCATACCTAAGATACGTTGTGCTACACGCTCAGGATGGAATGGTTCAAGGGCATCGAGCTTCTCCCCCATCCCCAAGAATTTAATAGGCTTACCAGTAATTGCACGAACAGAAAGTGCCGCACCACCACGCGCATCACCATCAGTTTTTGTAAGAATCACACCGGTTAAAGGCAATGCATCATTGAATGCTTTTGCTGTATTTGCAGCATCCTGACCGGTCATTGCATCTACAACGAACAGTGTTTCTGTAGGATTAATCGCTGCATGCAATTCTTTAATTTCGCCCATCATATCGTCATCGATATGTAAACGACCTGCAGTATCGACAATCAATACATCCGCAAATTGAATTTTGGCTTGTTCAATTGCTCGGTTTGCAATCGTAATTGGCTTTTCATCAGCACTTGATTCAAAGAAAATCGCGCCGACTTCACCTGCTACAGTCTGGAGTTGCTTAATCGCTGCAGGACGATAGACGTCGGCAGAAACCATTGCGACTTTTTTCTTTTGTCGCTCTTGTAAAAAACGAGCTAATTTTGCAGCAGTCGTCGTTTTACCTGCACCTTGTAAACCAGCCAATAAAACAACAACGGGAGGCTTTGCAGCAAGATCAAGACTTTCATTTGCCTCACCCATCATTTTGGTGAGTTCATCATGAACAATTTTGACGAATGCTTGGCCTGGAGATAACTGTGACATCACCTCTTGACCTAATGCCTCTTCCTTAACTTTCGCGATAAATTCACGAGTTACAGGAAGTGCAACATCGGCTTCAAGAAGTGCCATACGCACTTCACGTAACGTATCTTTAATATTGTCTTCGGTCAGTTGCCCAGAGCCAGTAACATTTCTTAAACTCTGCGTGAGTCGTTCTGTTAAGGTATCAAACATTGCAAAATCCGCTTAAAATGGTTGTTGCAAAAAAATCTTTCTTAAAATAGAAAATTTATGCATAAGATGCTATAGGATACTGTAGTTCGTTTGGAATTTATATCTTATTAGATGAATATTCAGCATCCATAAAAAGGTTTGACATGATTAGCCTCCCTTTGGTTTACACAATTTTAGCATTGATCGCCTATACCACTGCCTTTTGGTATTTATTTACCCATTTAATGACTAAACGTGTCCCTAATCATTGGTTTATCAGTCTCGTAGCTGGATTAGGCTTGATCTTGCATGCTGTCGTCTTATTGATAGATATGAAAACGCCTTTCGGCATTAACTATAACGTTTTTAATCTCCTTTCATTTACTTCAGCACTCATGCTGTTATTGAGCCTGCTTTATAGCACTTATCGACCTGTACTTGCGCTAAATCTGATTGGAATACCAGTAGCTGCATTGGGTTTAATTTTAGGCTATTCCCTGAGCCAGCCTATACTTACACTTAAACAGAACACGTTTGGACTTGATGTCCATATTATTTTGTCACTCTCAGCTTATGCAGTGCTATTAATGGCAACAATTCACGCAGTTTTGTTGTGGTTACAAGATCGTGAGTTAAAAAACAAACAGAAACATCGTGTTTGGGTAAATCTATTACCCTCCTATCAAGCAATGGAATCTCTGTTATTCGATATGCTTGTTACAGGTTTCATTTTATTAAGTACTGCACTTATCTTCGGCTTTTTTACGATTGATGATTTTTTTGCACAACATTTGGCACATAAAACAGCATTTAGTATTGTCTCTTGGTTTGTTTACGGTGCACTTTTATTTGGACATTATCGTTTTGGTTGGCGCGGTCAAAAAGCGAGACGCTTTACCATTATTGGTTTTATTTTACTTGCAATAGGCTTTATTGGATCGAAATTTGTTTTAGAGATGATTTTAGGCAAATAATATAAAGTGCGATTCAAATCACACTATATATTACTATACCAATATTAATCACAACTTATTACCTTCAATTGTAATTAATTATCATACAATATTTAAAATATATAAATAAAACCCAAAAAATTAAAATATTATTTAAAATTAACCACCTACAAAAAACTTTTTATCCAACCCTCCAATTAAATTTATTTAAATTATTTAATTAATATCTATTAACAATCTATTCATCGCTTATTCTCGCCCATTAATCTCATAGCAGTTGTTTATATTTAGGTTAGTAACTAATGTTACAGTTAGTAAATGGGTATTTTTTTGATGATTATTTTGGGGTGTTTATGAAATTGCAAAAAGGTTTTACCTTAATCGAATTAATGATCGTCATCATTATTGTTGCAATCTTGGCCGCAATTGCAGTACCTAGTTATCAAAACTACGTCACCAAAGCAAAAATCAAAGAAGCTCAATCGAATTTAATCGCACTTTCATTAGGTGCTGAAAATGCATATCAAAGAACACTAAACTACCCTAAAGAAACCTTATCAAATACCAATGCAGTAAAAACTAAATTTACAACTTGGAATCCAAGTTCTGATTCATTTAATTTTACGTACACTTCATCAGATGGTGTGAATTATGCGGTTCAGGCAATAGGAACTGAAGCAAGAGTTTTAGGTTGTACATTAACACTCAAAAATGATGGAACTCGTACCGTGTCCGGTTGTGGTTCATATACTGACTGGGTGAAATAATATGCAAAATACTGGTTATAGAAAACAACTTGGTTTCACGCTGATCGAACTAATGATTACGATCGTTGTACTGGCTATTTTGTTATTTGTAAGTACTTCTTTAACCAGAGCTTGGGTAGATCAAAGTCATGTTGATGGAGCGCTAGCAGGTATTAAAAATGCGACTTATCAAGCCCGTTCTACAGCAATTCGAAACACAAACAATCAAGAGTCTTCACTTGCAGCAGCATCTGTTTGTATAGATAAAACCCATCAGGAAATTAGAGTCATTCGAGTTGCTAAAGACAATACTGATGCGTGTTCAACGAGTGACAGTAACACACCTGACCAAAACTACATCGTTCAAAAAATCCCCTATGCATCAAGTGTAATTTTCAAAGTTAAAGGTAATGATGCTGAGTTTTCTTGTTTGTCGTTTAACTCAAATGGGATGTTAGTCGCTGCAAGTTCAGCATCAGCAACGTGCAATTCAAATTTAAATTTAACCGTTACAGTTGAGAAGAATAATGAAAGTGCAGAAATTCAAATCAACTAATCAAGGTGGTTTCACATTGCTGGAGTCACTTGTTGGTTTACTTATCTTCTCGATTATTATTCTAGGTAGTGGATATGCTATTAGCAAGATGCTCAATACCCAGCGTGAGATTAACATCAACAATATCGTCATTAATGAATTGCAGAGTCGACTACAAATAGCCACAACAGAAAGTGGAGATATTTGTTCATTCTTTAGCTCTGAACCAAATAATAAATTCACCCTAAATAATGAAAATTATTTTATTTATTGTCATACCGTTTCTCAGCAAATTAGCGAAGTGACGAATCAGCCAGACGTTATAATTTCTTGGCCAGTACTTGGGGCAAGTAAGACCCAAAGTAAAGTTAAAGCATGTGCGGAAGGTTCAAATGATTCTGACTGCTATCGAGTTGGAGAAATTCCTACAGAGAGTCAGGAGCTAAACAATGAATGAAAAAGGTTTTACGCTTATTGAATTAATGATCGGCATTGTGATTGCAATGCTTTGTATGATCATGATGCTTATGCTATTCAAACAAACTACTAAAATCGGTATTAGCTCGTCATTAGATTCTGAATATGATGCTCAAATTAGAAATGCGCTCTCAGTTACCCAAAAACTTGTACAAAATGCAGGCTATGGTACTGGGAAGGTTTCAGACATTAACGAAAGCCAAGTAAACAACATGCCCGCAATTTTTTGGCGTACGAATCCAGATCCTGCAAGTAGCCAGATATCAGGGAATGAAATGATAACTTTGAATTGTGAAGGACTAATTCAAAAGGAAGAGCCAGAAACTTTTAATTTAATTTACTTGAAAAAAGAGAATTGTGGAACATCAACGATATCTGTTGAAGACTTTGATTTAAATACTGGGCAAAACATATTATCAGTTAGTTATTTCAATGAAACCCCTATTTTCAACTTCAAATTAAAGTCTGGAAAATGCAGCCCGTATGGAATAGATACTGAGAACTCTAAAGGAATTCTTCAAATTCAAATCGAAGCAAAAAGGTTAAATACAGATGATGATGGTTACACAATTGGAAAGAATTTTACAAATACAGTATGCCTAAATAACATTATCAACCAAGTGTGAGACTAAATATGAATAGTTTAAGAAAGCAACAAGGCATGGCCACTATTCTATTGGTCTTGCTCATCGGTTTGACTGTAATGATTATCACATCTACAGTTGCTCGTTCACTAACATCAAATAAAGAGGCCAGCTCTACTGCTCATGCACAAACTAACGTACAGCTCATGGGGTGGGCTGGTGTAAGTGCCTTCCGTGATTATCTATTAAAAAAATATAAAGGCTCCGATATTTTAGAATTTAAAACAATACTTACAAACACATCAGAGATAGAGCTTCTAGTTGATGAGCAAAGTCAAAGATTCGTCAAAGTCAAAGACATTGAGGTCCAAGGTTGCACCAATATTCCAGAAACCCCCTGTTTAGTTGTGGCGACAATTATATCAGAAAGTAATACCTCCCAAGCGGCTACCTCAATCAGAACAGTATTCGACTTAAAGTCTAAATTTATTAACTACAAGAATGTCATAAACTTTACTGGTGCAACCCAATTTACTGGAGCTTCGAGTATTGAAGGTGAATTAGGCTCGGATGGGAAATTACCCCATGTTACTCTGAATATTGATGGTGGTAACCTTTCAATTCAAGCCGGATTTAAACTAGTCAACGTTGGCGAGCTTACATTAAATGTAAAAAAAAGACATGCTCTTGACAGAAATGGGAACAAAAGATATGACAGTAATGGTAACCCTATTTATGAAGGTGGGGATGTTATTATTGATTGCTCAATTTTAACAATTAAAGGATGTGGCATTGAAGGACAAGGTACTCGCATAAATATCAATGCGCAGGGTAATGTCCATATCATTCATCCAGGTCATGAAGATAGTTCTTTTGGTGACATTCGAGCTGAGGGCTGGGTGAAACTTCAATCATATGCAAAAGCACAAAACATTAAAGCTTTCGGTAATGTTGAATTGGGCTTAGGATCAACTGCTAAAGAGATTTATACCGCAGGTAATGTAACTTTAACTGAAGGATCAAGCGCAACTAAAATTTATAGTAATGGCGATATTACACTTAGGACTAATGTAACTACACAGGGCATAGAAACCTTAGGTACTGTTTCTGCTTATGTAAATAGTACTGTAAATGGCTCTATCCTTTCAGGAGGGGCAGTAAATTTATCAAGTAGTAGGGTTAATGGGGATGTTAAAGCTTATAATTATGTTGATCTCGACTCTAATTCAACAATCTATGGCTCAGTTTATGCCCGTAATATTATTCCAGCAAAAGAGGACCAACCAATAAACTTAGATGATCCTACAACTTACAAAAAAGGTGGAGTTGGCACTTTCAATTCAGCTGTTAGGCTGAGTACTAGTTGGATTCAAGGGAATGTTTACGCGAATGGTAATTTAAGATTACTCGATGGTCTTGTCGGTGAGGACGTGAAAGGCAATGTTTACTTAACAGGAGAGATTCTTTACTTGAAAAGCTCTATTTCGGGCACTGAAAAACAAGAGAAGCTAACTTTAGATAAGTTACCAAACACTCCAGGCTTTCCAATCAAACAAAATACTGAGGTTATTAAACTTAAACAGGAGCTTGCGCAAACAATTGCAGAAAATATGAATTTTGAAACCTATATTGATGTAACAAAATATAAAAATGATGCGAATTATATTTTCACTCACAATAATGGTGTTGCTAAAATTTATCTCAATAAACTAAGAAATGAAAATACTCAATTTGAATACGAGTTCAAAAATGGCAAACAGTATTATAGGTCATCGTCGAATGGTAAACTCGAACTACTTAGTGAAGATGGTTTTTATTTAGGTAAATATATATATGGCGGGAAAAAATATACTGGCGCTATCTGTTTAGAAATTAATGAATCAAAAGAAGTAGATAAACATCGCTTTACCAATAGTTTAGGTATTTTCACAGGCCTAAACCATAAAAGTGGTTATTGTAAGTCTGAGATTGTCGGATATTTACCTCGCCTAAGTGTAGAGTTTACAGGGGAATTTATTTCTTCATTAGACAATCTATCTACATTTGGCTTTCCGAAAGATTATGATTTCACTCTTGAACGCACATGGCATATTCGTTCGAGTGATCCATCTAATTATAAAAAATTTGCCAACCCAGCATTTGCACCAGGTATATTTTATTTTGAAGGTGATCTAGAAATCTCAGGACAATTAACTACTGACTTGTTAACTGATGCAGATGGTAACACTAGAGACTCTTTATTTACAAACACCTTTTTAGCCGAAGGCGATATCAACGCTATCCTATTATCACCAAGAATTTATTCTCCGATAAATGTAAAACGTTTGACATCACCTACTTTACAGAATCCTGATTCTCTTATTTGTTCCCGAAATCTTGCTACAATTTCTAATCAAGAATACCCTAATTCAGCACCTTCAACTATTCCAATCACTAAATCTAATAAATTTTTAACACCAATAAATTTATGCGATAAAGGAAAATTGAAACAGTATACAAATCGATTAGAGAATGGAACCATCGAGCTTATCGATAATGATGATGTAAAGTTAGATAATGGCTTACCTGAAAAAACTGAAAAAATTGATTTAAGTTATGTAGCGCTTATGTCTAATAGAATTATAAGGATCGGTGCCTGCGCGCGTATATATGGTGATGTCTTAGCTAGAAGTACGATTGAAGGTAGTGCTGCATGCCCTAGTGGATTTGACAACGGAGTATATGGTAATGTTAGTTCACAAGGTAAAGCTCCTTATATCAATGGTGTCGAACAAATTAATACCATCGGTTCTGGTTCGAAAATTGTCATTCCCAAAAATGAATTCAAAAATTTGAATAAAATGGATCCTGATATAGGAGACAACTACTTATCGATTGATTCCGCAGACCTACAATGGGCTAAATATCAATAATTGTAAGCGAAAAGCCCAAACATAAATTTGGGCTTTTTTTTGTGTGAAATTTCTGACTAGACAAGCTATACAAAACACCGTATAACACCGTTTTTCCCATATTCAGGTGACCAAGTGAAACTCGTTTTAGCACCCATGGAAGGTTTAACTGATCCCATCATGCGTGATGTTCTCACACATGTCGGCAGCTTCGACTGGTGTGTAACTGAGTTTATCCGTGTCACTGATTCTGTCCTTCCAGATCACATCTATCATTCCTACTGTCCTGAATTATTGAGCGATGGCAAAACAGCAGCAGGAACACCTGTTCACGTTCAATTTTTAGGGAATAATCCAACCATGTTGGCTGCCAATGCCGTGCGAGCGGTGGAGTTAGGTGCACCTGCAATTGATATGAATTTCGGCTGTCCAGCTAAAACAGTTAACCGACATCGAGGTGGTTCTGTATTATTGGATGAACCTGAAACAGTGTATCAACTGGTTAAAGCTGTACGTGATGCAGTGCCTGCTGAAATACCAGTTTCAGCAAAAATGCGTTTAGGTTATATGGATCGTAATTTCACCCTGGAAAATGCACATGCTATAGAAGATGCTGGTGCCGCTTGGGTGACCGTTCATGCACGAACAAAAGCAGATGGCTATACCCCACCCGCCTTTTGGGATCAACTTCAACCCATTCGTCATGCGCTTAGCATTAATGTGATAGCCAATGGTGAAATCTGGAATAACCAAGATGCGCGCCAGTGTTTACTAGAGTCAGGTTGTGAAGATCTAATGATTGGTCGTGCAGCAGTGACAACACCCGATGTCACACAATGCATCCGACAAAATAAAAACGAAGCGATATTACAATGGAGCGATTTAATTACACTCCAAATTCGCTTCTTAAATGGTTCTTATAAAAAAGAAATGAATATGGTCGGACGTTACAAGCAATGGCTAGGTATGATGTCTAAACATTATCCTGAAGCAAAACTGTTATGGGATGAAGTGAAACGTCTGAAACAAGTAGATGAAATCATGGCTAAGCTCAATCATTTTCAAAACATTATGCCAACTGTCTAATTTCTAAATTCTAGAATGAATAACTCCGAACTTCACCTTGAAAATTCAGACAGTCTTGAACGCGAGTGCGTTGAACCTCAGACAGTTGCTCTGGACTAAACCATGCATATTCCGTATGTTCCTCAGAGAGTTGAATTTGGGCATTATTTTCAATCACGCATCTAAAGATAAAGGTATGTGAGTTTACCTGTGCGTGATAGTAAACCGCAGACAAATACTGGATGCTTACATCACAACCTATTTCTTCTTTACACTCTCTGAGCAAAGCTTGATGTATGGTTTCACCTTGATCTAAACCACCACCTGGCAACCCCCAACTGTAATTGGCATAGTTTGCTTTCAGTAATAAGACTTGTCCCTCTGGGTTGGTGATCACCGCATGAGAACTCAAACGATAAAAATCATAAAATCCCATGACACGTCTCCAGAATTTAACTCATTCATGAAAGATAACATTGTTTAAGCCCATCTAAATGCTCAAGATTCGCTAAACCACTAGCCTTAATTTAGATTTATCCTTCAAGATGATAGCCTTTCCCGTTGCTAAGTCTACAGGCATAGAAATATGTTGGTGTACCATCACCCACTGTTCATTGGTTTTTTGTAGACATAGCGTTGTACGACACCAAGGCATTTGCAGCTGACCTTTTAAGGCTTTATGTTCCACTTTAGAGTGACAGTGTAATACAACCAAATGATCACTCGCATGCACTTTTACATCACGGCGAGTGATTTGCATTCCATCGAAGAAATAGGGGCTAAATTTTTGCCATTCTTTTCGATAAGCTTCAGCTCCCTCAAGTTGGGTGCTGACATCAAACATACTTACATTTTGCGCACATTTTTCGATTAACGCATCAACATTATTACCCACTAATGCTGAATCCCATTCTTTTAATTGCGCTAATACTTCATGAGCAGCAACAACATTACCCTCAATCTGAATAGACATGATGTGACCTTATTGTTATTAGTGTGATGAAGTTAACACTTTTAAAGAAAAAGTGTAATGTTATTTTGTGCCAAGCAAAGAAATTTTTATTCTAATTTGTATCTAAAATTCAATTTAAATTGATAAAAAACAACCATTATTTATTAAAACTTATCATTAT
The DNA here is from genome assembly GCF_056779975.1 of Acinetobacter sp. ANC_7511. Classification (NCBI taxonomy): domain Bacteria; kingdom Pseudomonadati; phylum Pseudomonadota; class Gammaproteobacteria; order Moraxellales; family Moraxellaceae; genus Acinetobacter; species Acinetobacter sp. ANC_7511. Next base: position 115,518 of record NZ_JBWYIY010000008.1, on the reverse strand, counting down.
GATCAGAAAACCAACGACGAGTTATTATCACATAAAAAAATTGGCCCCAGTTTCACTGAAGCCATTATAAAAGCTTATGCTTTCTTGACATATTCGGACTTAAGTTTCATTGCGCCAAAACCATCTACTTTACAATCAATATCATGACCATCCGTTGCATCTGGCAACAAACGAATACTTTTTGCTTTAGTACCGACTTTGATTACGGATGATGAACCTTTAATTTTTAAATCTTTGATAACCGTTACGGTATCGCCATCTGCAAGAAGATTGCCATTTGCATCTTTGATCTGAACCACTTCTTCGAGTGTCTCTCCTTCTTTCCATTCATGTGAACATTCTGGGCAGATCAAGAGGTCCCCATCTTCATAAGTATATTCAGAGGAACATTTTGGGCAATTTGGCAAAGACATAAAAAATCCAAAAAAATTAAAAAAATTTTGCTCAATATACCACTTTCATCTAGCGAATAGAAAAAAAACCTTACATTTTATAAGGTTTAAATAAAAAACCTAAGTTCAATCACTTAGGTTCTTTTATTGGCTCTAGCCTTGTTTAGCTTTGAAACTCATCTTCTATATCTTCATCATCATATACATATGCCATACATCCCCATCCATCGTACTCACCGTCATAGTCATTGGCTATTTTGGTAAACCACTCTTCTAAATCCACAATATCTGAGTATTCTGGCTCCATATACACATAAATCGTGATAATCCATTCTGCGGATTCAGACTCTTCATCAATAAATAAACTGATCTTTTGTTCTTCCTGAAGCAAGAACAAGGCACATTTTTCAGCTTTGTCTTTAGAGCTAAAAGCAATTGAGTACTCAATCTCATGCGGCTCGCTTAAATCATCTCCATCCTGGAACATTTGCCACAGTACATCGCCATTATCATCATTAGGAAATTGTTCTAAATCACGGCTCATACATTCATCCTTATTGTGGTTATTGCGTATACAATATCCTAGAGTAGCCTATATTTATTTCATTTTGGAGAAGAATTCATTAGAAATTGTTCTTAAACTTATATGATCGTAATTGTTAAATTTTTGTTAGGCACTCACATTACATATTCTGCTTGAAGCGTTTCATTCAAAATGGAACTTCACTCACAATTTTAATTTCAATACCACTCAACGGTTGTTGAAACTCTAAATAACTTGCATGCAAAGCCATACGCCCTAAATTACTGAGTTTAGGGTTTGGATGATAGAGTTTATCACCTGTGATCGGATGACCTATAGCTTGCATATGTACGCGTAATTGATGAGAACGCCCCGTAATTGGCGTCAACAACACACGACTAACATCTAAATGCGCATCATAAGCGACCAATTCAAACAGTGTTAAGGCTTGTTTTCCCAGTTCAAAATGAACGATTTGTCTCGGTCTGTTTTCCCAATCCGTAATTAAAGGCAAGTCTACTTGTCCCTGTTGTGCAATTTTACCTTGCACCAATGCCACATAATTTTTTCTCATGGTGCGCGCTTGGAACATTTTGCTCACAGCCACTTCAGCATCACGATGTTTTGCAAACATCAAAATTCCAGAGGTTGCCATATCTAAACGATGGGTAATTTTTGCATTTGGATATTGAGCTATCACTCTTAAATACGCACTGTCATGATGCTCAGGCAAGCGTCCTGGCACAGACAATAGTCCTGCTGGTTTATCAATGACCACCAAATCATCATCTTCATAGACGATGTTAAGTGGACCTTGAGGTGGCATATATACAAAATTATCGTCTAAAGGCATGTGAACAAAGCATTTCTTTGGGATGCGGAAAAATAGCAACTGATCAACACAGTGTCAATTTATAAGATGAGCGATTTGAGAATTGAGAATTGAGAATTGAGAATTGAGAATTGAGAATTGAGAATTGAGAATTGAGAATTATAATTTTTTTTAAGAGAATTTTGAGGGTGTCAGGGAAAACATGTTGTTTACTTCAACTATTATAACTTTGTAAGTTATAACCCTATTGCCTATAAACTTCTGATTTATAGCGTCCTAAGCCGAATCAAGACCTTTTGGGTAAGTACTACACGCACGTTGTACACAACTGGTAGCAATCTACTCTTTTCGATCCCGTCACACCCTTGAGAGATATAATAGCGAGACTGCGTCGGGATTAATTTCCTAAGATTAACGAATTTCAGCATCAAATAAAAAAATATTTCATGTCAACTTATAAATATAATATTTTTTCCCAAATAGGCTCATTGATACACTTTTTTTAGCGTTTTTGAGCTAAATATTGCAATTAAAATTCAAGCTGACCTTCCATTTTAGAGAGTTGCTTGAATCCAAGATGCAATGCTCCACCACAACATCATGGCAAACATGCCACACATAAGATTAGCGAGTACTTTCTGTAGTTGAGATAATTCAGATTTGTAAATTTTGAGGTTAATCACATACGCAACGATGCCCAGTACCGCTCCTACTGCGCCACCAATGAGTAACAGTAAAATTGGCCAGCCTGCCATCAAATGAACTTTAACATCTAAAGACGTTTTTTTATTTTCAGCTATGCTGCTCATTTCCATGTGATTCTTCCTCTTGCAATCATTTTTACTTCAAATGTTCATGCAAAGTTCGCACCAACCTTATTAAAAAAACTATTCAAAATTGAGCTCATCAAAGTCCTTGATTTTGGATAGATAGATTGGTGAATAATTCACTTTGGACCAGGTATGCTTAAATTTTTCCTGAAGACCCCGATCCGCCAAATTGATATTTTGTGAATGCTTTTTTTGATGACTGAGAAAATTAATACTTACTCTATAATCAGTATATGGGCCATGATTACTAGAAAGATCATAACCAATCAAACGCATATCCTGCTGCTCTAAACGAAACTTATAACTCCAATAGCCATAACGACCGTGTCCATAATGGATCCCCAGAATATTCTTGCGGATATCAACACTGAGTTCTGGCGGAAAATAAACACCTCCCTCTTCATTTTCCGATGAAAATGCAGTCAGATTCTGCATCAGTTTTTGATATGTGAATTGATTCTGTAATAGCACCAGAATGCCACGTCGGTTACGATCTAGCTTGCCCTGATCAGGATGGTTCACCCACCCTTTGGGATCAATTTTTTTTACAATCAGTACGGCATCCTTTTGACCATCCTGATTCAAATCACCTTCTACAGCATCGAACAGAAAGTATTTATCTGGAATAAAAGCCTTAAATTTTTTTGCCTGCTGTTGAAGTTTGATTTCTTCTGGGCTTAGTGTTTTCTGCTGTGGAGTGTTCGCCCATAACGGTACTGAAGCAATCGAACATGCCATAAGTATCGCGACTGATATACCATGACGCTTTAATATTTTTAGCACAGGCATCAGCTGAGCTCCTTTATGATTTTTATAATGTTTTTAGCCAGTATAATTTTTAGATGAATTGGAATGGTAATCGTGATTCAACATATTTTTATGATGTTCCATTGAGATTTTACAGGGGACTTTCGGCATTCTTTACCATGCGTCTTTTCTGACGAATCCAGCGTACTGCCCAAACCACACCAATTAGTAAAACGATCACCACCAATACGGGTATAAAGAATGACAATACGGAAATCACTAATGCGCTGACCCACTCACCTGTCGATACCACAGGATTTGCTACGCCACCCGTGGTTGCGGTCGATACGCCCCGTGCTGCCACTGTCCCAAGTTGCACTGCTCCTGCTGTTCCACCACCGACGATGATTGCGGCAGCCCAACTTGCAAATTGCGACATTTCACCAGAGCTTACCGCCATGGTCGTCAATGTTCCAGCCACCATCGCGGCAGGTGTTGCAATGGTGTCGAGTAAGTTGTCTACCCATGGGATGTAATAAGCACCTATTTCACACAGTGTGGCAAAGCCGAGTGCAATACAGACCGATGGCATCGCCAACCATTCAAAGCCTTTGATGGGTTCAAAAATGCCCATAATAGCGGCAATACTCATCACCAATAAGGGAACAAATACGCGGAAGCCACATGCAGCACTCAATCCTATACCAAGACATAAACCGAGTATTGTTTCCATAGCAAACCTTTTTATTTATATGTTTTTAATTTTCTTAAGGTAACAAAAAAGCCCTATGGTGTAATAGGGCTTTTGTTTAAAACAGTGGTGTCTGTTTTAGTGTGTTTGCTTGAGCGAATTATTTTTTAAATTGATTGCTTAAGCATTTGGTACACGGTGGTAAACGATCAGTACCAATTTCTAAGTAAGCACGATGCCCACATTGAACGCAAAAATAGAAACCTGTTCCCGGTTTAGAGCCAGCTGTAACCATTTTTGTTCTCCGAATTGTTTTAGAAATGGTGAAATCACTATAACGGAGAATGAATGGCTTTTTATTGTCCATTTCGACAAATGATGATGGCATTTTTGCAAGTTATAAATATCCTGAAAGCATAGGTATGTAAGTTGCTAAAAAAGCTAATACTGTGACATGATTAGATGCAAAAGACATTAGCTCCTTATAATTATCATTATATTTTTCTTTCCCTACAGAATTACCTAAAGATTCAATTCGCTTTTCAAGCTCTGTGACAATTTGATCATCCAGATTAGAACTTTTAACCTTTGTCAAAAGCTCTAAAAATTCTTGAGGGATTTTGTTATAAATATTTTGATTGATCGCACTTTGATGATTACCCGAAGCTAAATTTTGAACATTACCTGCAATGTGAATATTAAAAACTTGAGCAACTTTATCCTGAGGAATTGAATTTGAATTAATTTCTAAATCTCCAGCATCTTTATCTAACATTTCAATCTCTAATACAAAATTTAAAATTTTAGTTTTTATAGTATCTATTATTCCAACTAATGCAGAAGACGAAATGATTTTCCAAGCTTGTATACAATTATACCCTTGGTACATTTGCATACCATATTTTGCGATAATTAGTGGATTCCAAGGTTGAGATAATTCACTTTTACTATTTGCTAAATCTTCTAGTTCTGCTATTGGTCGATTTAAAGTCAAAATTGATAAATTATGTTGCAACTTTTTAGGCAAATTGAATATTGGAATATCCGCATTCCTTAGGCCTGAATTAAATGGCCCAACAAAGTGGCCTTTCGAGTTTAATTTTTCTAAAATTCTATAAGCAGGCAACTCTTCTTCTTTTACATTTGAGTAGCCATTTAACTCATTTTCAATCCAAATTTTGAAATCTTCATTACCTAGTCTATAGGCAAGAATCTTACACTTTCTCAACAAATCTGAAACTTTCACATTTGTATTAACTGCATCATTTTGAATTTCTCGCAACAAAGACATAAACGCCTATCCCACTAATATCTTTAGATACTTAAATCATTAATAAAAAATATGCCTTATCTAAAAGAATTCAACTTTAACTTTTTTAAATTCACGCAGTGCTCTATTTCCATTTTTATCCGTCAAATTAATTAAGTGTTCATCTTTACTTAAAAGCTCATATGCTTCACTCAAAGTATTCACTTCAACTTTATTAACAGCCTTATTTGTTGGGTTAATTGAATAAGAGCTGTTTTTGCGATTCAGAACGTATTTATTATTAGTATTCTTCTTAGCTTCAAATACTTTTCCTTTAGCAAGACCACGCGTTCCAATTGCATATAATCTTTTAACTAATCTAGACATGAATCAAATCCAATATAAAAAGAGCCCATAAAATATGGACTCTTTAAATTTAAAAATCAAATAGTTATTAACTTAAATTCCCTTCTAAGAAATCCTGTGCAAAGCGTTGCAATACCCCACCCGCTTCATACACAGACACTTCTTCTTCGGTATCCAAACGACACGTAACAGGCACTTCAATCGTTTGATTTTTACCTTCCGCCGTTGAGCGCTCAATAACTAAAGTCAAAGTCGAACGAGGTGCAATATTACCAATCACGCTATAAAGTTCAGTACCATCCAAACCTAAAGTTTTACGGTCAGTCCCTGCTTTAAACTCAAGTGGTAATACACCCATACCCACCAAGTTGGTGCGGTGGATACGCTCAAAACCTTCCGCCACAATTGCTTCTACACCTGCAAGGCGTACACCTTTCGCAGCCCAGTCACGACTAGAACCTTGACCGTAGTCTTTACCTGCAACAATGATCAAAGGCTGTTTACGGTTCATGTAGGTTTCAATCGCTTCCCACATACGCATCACTTCGCCTTCAGGCTCAACACGCGCTTTAGAACCTTGCTTGATTGTACCGTCCGAACGTACCACCATTTCATTATACAATTTTGGATTGGCAAAGGTCGCACGTTGTGCCGTTAAATGGTCACCACGGTGCGTTGCGTATGAGTTAAAGTCTTCCTCAGGCACGCCCATTTTATGTAGATATTCACCTGCTGCCGAATCCATCATAATCGCATTCGATGGTGATAAATGGTCTGTGGTGATGTTATCGCCTAAAATCGCAAGCGGACGCATATTGGCTAAAGTACGTGGTGCTGCAAGTGCGCCTTCCCAATATGGCGGACGGCGGATATAAGTACTTTGCGGACGCCAGTCATACAATGGGCTTGCAGCTTGAACTTTCTCACCCAAATCAAACATTGGAATATACACTTTCTTAAATTGCTCAGGTTTAACCGCAACTTTCACCAATGCATCAATTTCTTCATCAGATGGCCAAATGTCTTTGAGGTAAATTGGGTTGCCATCTTTATCATGACCTAAAGCATCCGTTTCAATGTCAAAACGAATTGTACCTGCAATCGCATATGCAACTACGAGCGGAGGCGATGCCAAGAATGCTTGTTTTGCATACGGGTGGATACGACCATCGAAGTTACGGTTACCTGATAAAACAGCCGTTGCGTAGAGGTCACGGTCGATAATTTCTTGCTGGATTTTTGGATCTAGCGCACCTGACATCCCGTTACAAGTCGTACATGCATACGCCACGATACCAAAACCAAGTTTTTCTAAATCACCGAGTACACCTGCTTCTTCTAAATACAATGCTGCGGCTTTAGAACCCGGTGCAAAAGATGATTTCACCCACGGCTTACGCACTAAGCCTAGTTCATTCGCTTTACGAGCAAGCAAGCCAGCTGCAACCGTATTACGTGGGTTAGAGGTATTGGTACATGATGTAATAGCAGCGATGATGATTGCACCATCAGGCATTAAGCCTTCTGCTTCTTGCGCACGAGCAGCGTCTAAATTACCTGCAATACCTTTGGCTTTTAAATCGCTTGTTGATACACGCGCATGTGGGTTTGATGGCCCTGCAATATTACGAGTTACGGTTGATAAATCAAAACGAAGTACACGTGGGTACTCAGCTTTGGTCATATCACTTGCCCAAAGACCAATTTCTTTGGCATAGCTTTCAACAAGTTTCACTTGTTCAGGCTCACGACCTGTCAGCGTTAAATAATCAATGGTGTTTTGGTCGATATAGAACATCGCAGCCGTTGCACCATATTCAGGGGTCATATTCGAGATCGTTGCACGGTCACCAATCGACATGGTGTCTGCACCTTCACCAAAGAACTCTAAATAAGCACCAACGACTCGCTCTTTACGCAAGAACTCTGTTAAAGCCAATACGATATCAGTTGCCGTAATGCCCGGCTTACGCTGACCAACAAGCTCTACACCAATAATGTCAGGTAAACGCATCCAAGATGCACGACCAAGCATGACATTTTCAGCTTCTAAACCACCGACACCAATCGAGATCACGCCCAAAGCATCCGTATGCGGTGTATGAGAGTCTGTTCCCACACACGTATCAGGGAAAGCCACGCCACCACGGTTTTGAATCACTGGAGACATTTTCTCCAAGTTGATTTGATGCATGATGCCATTACCCGCAGGGATGACATCAACATTTTCAAAGGCAGTTTTGGTCCATTCAATAAAATGGAAACGGTCTTCATTACGGCGATCTTCTACTGCACGGTTTTTCTCAAATGCATCAGGATCAAAACCACCGTACTCGACTGCGAGTGAGTGATCGACAATCAATTGCGTTGGTACCACGGGATTGACTTTAGATGGGTCTCCACCTTGATCGGCAATCGCATCACGCAAACCTGCAAGGTCCACCAATGCTGTTTGACCTAAAATATCGTGGCAGACCACACGTGCTGGATACCAAGGGAAATCATGGTCTTGTTTGTTAAAGATTAACTCTTTAAGAGACTGCTCTAAAATTGCAGGATCGCAACGGCGTACCAATTGCTCTGCAAGCACTTTAGAAGTATATGGGAGTTTTGCGTATGCGCCTGGCTGAATATCTTCAACGGCTTGACGCACATCATAATATTCGAGCTGGGTACCTTGCAGTGGTTTACGGTAGTAGTTATTCATCGCGTTCCTGCCTTGCCTTGAGCATCTTTTTTCTAAACTTTCTAAACATTTTGTTGTTGATGAGACTTCATCGTTTGTGATGGCATAGTACACTGCTGAAAGTCCATTTCCCAAATCTTATATATTTCATTTACTTAGGTACAAAAAACAGGGTTTTTGAAATATTTTGTTTCAAATAACGCAGATAAATAAGCAGTTATGTGCTTTTTTTTGAAAAATAGTGGAAAATTGGGATAATTCTTTAGTATTAGATTCAGATTCGAGCATAGAAAATGAACAATTTATCTTTCTCCTCATTTACGCTTAATGGCGTGGATGCTCAAAAATTTTTACAAGGTCAAGTGACGTTGCATGTTGAACGCCTTGAGGAAAATATCACGCGCTACACAGCAATTTGTGATTTAAAAGGTCGAATTCACTTTGGTTTATGGTTAACAAAGCTGAATCCTGAAAGCTTTGTCATTGTAACCACTCAAGATCAAGCTGAAGAATTTTCCAAACACATTAAAAAATTCGGTGCTTTTTCCAAAATGAAACTTGAAGAAGCTAGTCAGGTCTATCCTACGCTTCAAGGTGACACCACAACGTTCTCAGCAGAAGTAACAGATATTGCCGCTTGGAAAGTTCAGGCTATTCAACATGGTCAAGCTTACATTGATCAAGCCATTGAACACGTGTTCCAACCCCAAGAACTTCGTTTACATCAACGTGAAGGCGTTCACTATGACAAGGGTTGTTACTTGGGTCAGGAAGTGATTGCACGTTTATGGTTTAAAGCTAAACCGAAAGCGTGGTTACATTTAATTCAGGGTACAGGTGCTGTACCTGCAGAAGCTGAACAACTCGATAAAAGTGTACAAGTCGTCAATAGTGCGCCTTTCGAAAACGGTTATATCGCTTTGGTGGTAGCACGTCCTGAAGCATTAGCAGAGTTAGACGTGACTGTTTTAGATTTGCCTGAATATTTAAATGGTGATGTGGCTAGACCACAGTAAAGTTCATTCTCAAATTACAAGCCAGAATATCAATTATTCTGGCTTTTTTTATGCACTCCCTTAAAATGTCAGCATAGTAAAAATATATATAACAAATAATGTATTACTCTTTTCCTTTACGCTTTAACATTTTTATTTTTTTATTTATGTGCTTAGTCTAATTGCCCCAACACTAAGCTATGCTGGAATTGATGCTCGATTATTAGAGCAGCTAAAAAAAGAAAATGTGGTAGATATAACAAATACGCTGAGTACATCTGAAATCATTGAACTTATAGAGCAAAATGAACAGCTTTATCAAGAAAGTAATGTAGATTTTAAAATTCTCATGATTCCAAACACTAATGGTGAATCTATTGAGCAATATGCACTTGATGTTTTTAATACACTTAAAATTGGCAACGAAAAACTCGATAATGGTTTATTACTCTTAGTTTCAAAATACGATCGTAAAATGCGCTTCGAAGTTGGTTATGGTTTAGAGGGTGACTTCACTGATATAGAGGCAGCACACCTAATTAGAAATACGTTAGCACCTAACTTTAAAAATCATAATTATTTTAGTGGATTTTCACATCTTCAAAGAAAACTTATAGCCAATTTATCCTTAGAAAATTCATCATCAAATAAAATTAAATTTGAGTCCTTAGTCGATTCGAAAACAGAAAACAATATAATCAATTTGGGTAAACCTTCTAAATTCGTGACTAATTACTGGATTTTTGCGCTATGGAATTTTTTAGTGTGTGCTATGTTAATCATTTATTTATCACCTATTTATGACTATCTATTAAGAGGTAAAGAATATTTTCAGGGTTATAAAAAACTTTTGATCGGTATTTTGCCCATCCATTTATTAATTTGTTGGTTTTTAACTGCATTAAATATTCTCGTTCTTTTCTTCAGTACGCTCTTACTGTTGGTGACATTATCGTATATTCACCATAAATATGACCTACACAGTAAGTGGAAAATTATTTCAATTAAAGAAAAAATTCTATTATTGGCTATTTGTTTTGCTTTCGCTGCGACTTTTGCAAAAAAGGTGGATAAGTTATCAATCGGATCTGTCTTTGTTGTATTTTTTTACTTAAGTGTGCCATTGTTCTTCTTGTGGCTTCTAACAATTTTGATTGTGAGACAAAATAAATCCCTCTATCCAAGGTTCTATGCTGACTGGTTTAAGAGTGAGGAATCCACGACTAATACCAATAACTCATCGGATTCATCAAGCTCTTCTTCAAGCCATAGTTCTTCATCTAGTACCAACTCATCTTCATCACGAGATTCAGGCGGTAGCTCAGGCGGTGGTGGTGCTTCTGGCTCATGGTAAATTTACATTTATTCAAAAAAACCTCCATTTAGGAGGTTTTTTTATTAACTAATAGGCTGAGGATTTGGAACATATTTCCGGTAAATGATCAGGTTTAATATGACCAATACCGCACAACACCAGTACATAAATTCAAAGCTCCATTGTGCAATAACCAATCCCATTACAACTGAACCAACTGCCAGACCAATATCAAAACAAATAAAGAATGTTGATATTGCATGCCCCATCCGATGTTTATCTACGGTTTGAATGGTGAGCGTTTGCAAACAAGGAAATACTGAACCATATCCAATTCCAATAAAAATTGCAGATAACCACAACATCCACTGATTATTGACTAGTGTTACGACCACAAGTCCAATCGCAAAAAATATAAAAGAAGGAACGATAACAGCACGCGGACCTTGACGATCATAAATTTTACCAACCCAAGGTCTTACAATTAACATCGAAACCGCAAACAATATAAAAAATACACTGGTATACGCCAGCAGCTGTTTGCTCTCACTGTAAACCGTAATAAAACTGGTAATACTCGAGTAAGCAAAAGCTGTAAGTAAAGCAACACCACTTACAGCAAAAACTTTAGGCTCAAGAAAATCATCTAGCTTAAAACCTTTTTTATTCATTTTATTTTGCTGAGGTATCTGATTCGCTGGAATATTTAATAGCCAGCAAAAAATTAGACCTAAACTGATGAGCACCGCGAGAGCACCGAATAAAATTTGGAAGCTATAAAATTGAATCATGGTAAGCGCAATTAATGGTCCAAATACCACACCTAGGTTAGTGGACATCACATAATAACCCATGCCTTCACCTTTACGATGCTCAGGAATAAAGTCATTCGCGACTGGAACAGCCACAGTGGTCAACACACTAAACCATATCCCATGTAAAAATCGTATAAGCAACAATGACCACATGTTATCAATGAATAAATAAGCAAATGCAAAGACCGCAAAAAACGTGCTCGATCCACGCATAGTGAGTCGCTTACCCATTTTTTGAATGATCATGCCTGAAAATGGTCGTACTGCTATTGATGAGGCGAGAAAAAGCGTTAACGCTAATCCTGCTTCTTCAACTGATCCCGCTAAATCCTTCACAATGTAAATCGGAAGGACAGCCAACATGGCAAAGTAGTAAATAAAAACAAATAAATTATTTAATACACACAAGATAAATGAACGATTCCAAAGTCGTTCGGTGGTTACACTCATGAAAATCTACTCTTGTCGCATTAATGTTTAGGCGTGAGGACGTAATGGATCTAAACTCAGTTTGACCAATTGACGGATATAGTGCTCATCAGGCAAATGATTAAAAAAAATAATTTGGTAATGAATAGGACCATACAGTCGATCAAGTACCAAATCATAGTGATCATGTTCAATCAGCTCCCCCGCCTCAATCGCCTGTTGGATCAGTTGGTGCAGTTGAACTCGTTTAGGTAATAAATATTGCTTGAAGAATGTTGCAGCCAATTCACGATGATTCGCCATAACCACCAACATCGCTCGTCCTACTGGATGATCTAAAGCCTTAGCCAAACGAAGCAATTGTTGATTAAGATTTTGTTCAAGGTCGAGCTCTGGCTCAAACTCAAAAATTGAGAGTGTGAGCTCTTTAAAGGTATCCAGAACCAATTCAGATTTATGTGACCACCATCGATAAATAGTCGACTTTCCCACCCCAGCACGTGAAGCAATGTCTTCTACTGTCAGTTGGTGATATTCCACTTCATTCAAAGCCTGTTTGACTGAAGCTAAAATACATGATCGGCGTCGTGCACTTTTGTCATCGATTGTCATGAAATCCTCACAAATAAAACGATACGTTTCGTATCGTTTTATAATAGAGTTTTTTTATTGATAAAGATATGAAAATAAGACCAAGGCGTTAGATGGAATAGATTTTAACTGTCAATCGATTGAGAGATGACTCATAAAAAACCTCCTATATCGCTAGGAGGTTTTTTTCTAAAAGCCATGAAATAATTTATTCATATCCTTCACCACATAATCTTTAAAATGAAATGCTCTCGCGTGTTTAGCATCAAACTTTACGGTTAAATCACCTTTTTGGAATACATACACTCGATTCTCCTGACTCACCAAATACTGCTCGCCAAGTTTCAATAAGAGCGCATCTATCTTTTGTTCATCTGGGATTGAATCATCTTGAAAAACTTTATCGTAATTACGTTTAATGCCTTTTATAAACATCGTTGAACACCTCATTGCACAATGCGTATTTAAGCAAAACCATCGAAGAACTACTAGTGGATTAAAATTTTGGTTAAATCCATATATTCAAGGCTGAACAACATAAATCCAGTGTCGTTTATATGCTTATACTGCAATACACACACTTTATTCACAAAGCGAAGCTAAATTTGAAGGATGTATACATATTCTATATTTACATTCACATAATTCGGACTATGATGAAATGGTGTAAAACTCTATTTACATCAAATAAATAGGGTTGCTTTTAAGATAGGTATAAAACAATTATGAAAAAAATATTATGTGGTGCTTTACTCGCTGTTGCCACCTCATTTAGCTTCGCTGCCGTACCAGTCGATCCTGCATTCAGCAAAGTACAGGAACTGATTCAAGCAAAGAATTACAATGCGGCCTACCAAGAACTTGAACGCTTATCAAAAGCAGGGAATCCTCAAGCGACTTATAACTTGGCATATCTCACTCAAGCTGGTCAAGGAACCAAACAAGACAACAAAAAAGCAGTACAACTTTATGAACAAGCTGGCACTGCAGGCTATCCTTTAGCCAATTATGTATTGGCGCAAAACTATGCCACTGGCGGCTTGGGGCTGACCAAAAATGAAAAAAAATCTCGTGAATACTTAGATAAAGCTGCAGCTCAAGGTTTTGAAGATGCGATTGTTGAATCTGCTGTTCTACTGTTCTCTGAAGGTAAAGAACAATCTGATAAGCTCGCTTTGCAAAAACTTGATCCTTTAATTAAGAAAGGAAGTTATCCAGCCATTCATGCTCGTGCTTTATACGATATTTCATTAGGCTTCAAAACCAAAACTGAAGCGCCTGTGAAAAAAGGTTTAGCGAGCATTCAAGATTTAGGTAAAAAGGGATACATCCCTGCGCTTATGGCCATTGGTAACATGTTCGTAAACGGAAATATCGTTCCGCAAAACCTACCTGAGGCAAAAAAAATATTTAGTGCTTTAGCAGATGAAAATATTCCTCAAGCCAAAGAAAATCTAGCGATCGTGAACAAACTGATTGCTGAGAATGCAAAAAAACCTGCAGCAAATACGAAAGCTAAATCATAAGCATTAATTTAAATTTTAAACCGCTGCTCAAATACAAAAACCCTATCACGAGATAGGGTTTTCTTATATGAAAACGATATTTATGATTACATTTTAGGTTTTACTCAATTACCACCATAAAATAATTAATCCAGCAGTCACAATAAATCCAATTACTGTACTCATCAATAAAGGTGTAATTGCACGATCATTGAGCCCATATGCTTGTCCCAACATTCCAAATAATGCAGGTGTAGGTAAAGCTGCAATCAATGTCCCTACATACACGATATCCATTGGTGCTTGAGCAATAAATCGTAGAGTCAAATACATGAGTATTGGAAAAATAAAGTTGGACGATAGAACAATATAAAGACTCTGCTGATTGACATATTTTAGGGTTAAACCTGCGATGCTTCCGCCAATCACAAATAACGCCAAAGGAGATGCCGTCTGACCAATCATTAAGAAAACTTGATCTATATAATGCGGCAGTTTAACCTGAAAAACCGCGCACACAATTCCGATTACCACACCAATAAACAATGGATTTTTACATAGGATTATAAAGTTATTTTTTAATGTATTGAGTAGTGCTTGCTGATTTTGAGCTTGCAATCCCGCAATAAATAAAGCTGCTGGAACAAGAAAAACACTTTCGATAATTACGATTAAAGAAGTAAAGGCAAGCGCGATATGACCAATCAATAGACTTAAAATGGCTGTACCAAGTAATCCAGTATTAGACATTGAAGCTCCAATCGAGAGAATGGCAGCATCACTTAAATTGTTTTTAAAATGCTTTACCAAAATCCATAAAGCGATTGCAAATACAAAGGCGGTCACCACAATATAACTGTAAAAAAGTTCAGGTTGCCATATCGCATCAAGATCTTTTGATGAAAGCGCTTGTAAAAATAGAGCAGGTAAAGCGACTCGAATGACGAATGTACCAACAATAGAGACTTGTTCCTTGCTAAGTAAATTCAGTTTAACCGAGGCATATCCCGAAAAAAGCAGTAAAAAAATCGGAATAATGACCGATAAAACCATGACTTAGCATCCCTAGCTATTGTATGAGTTAGTCAAATTATCATACAACAGCCGTAATTACCCAGGATGACTTTTTAAGTATACCTTTATGCCTATTTTATCTATCAGCATATGGCTTAAATAATGATTTCACATCATGCGGTTGGCATCGTAAATATTGCGGACTAATTTCAACCTCTGCTTTTAATTGAGCAGCAGCATGCCATGGCCATCTTGGATTAAATAGTATTGCCCTTGCGAGCCCGATTGCATCAGCTTTGCCTTGTTGTAAGACATCTTCCGCCTGTTGAGGTTCAGTGATCAGCCCAACAGCAATCACTGGAATGTCTACATGTTTCTTGATTGCTTCCGCTAATGGAACTTGGTAATTAGGACCAATCTGAATATTTTGATCGACATGTAATCCCCCAGATGATGCATGGATATAAACTGCACCAAGCTTTTCTAATGCCTTTGATAACCCAATTGAGTCATCAATATTCCATCCCTTTTCTTGCTCCATCCAGTCTGTTGCAGACAAACGAACACCGATTGGATAGTTGTCTGGAACAGCATTTTTGATCGCCTGAAAAACCTCTAAAGTTAGACGAATGCGATTCTCAAAACTTCCACCATATTCATCTGTTCTTCGATTAGATAAAGGGGACATAAATTGATGTAATAGATAACCATGAGCCGCGTGGACTTCGATGAGATCAAAACCTGCATCTACAGATCTGACTGCTGCAGTTGCAAAGTCATCGATAATTTTTTTGATTTCCTCGATACTTAATTCATGAGGAGCCTGATCATCTGGATTAAATGGTAAATCACTTGCAGATACCGTTTGCCAGCCATGTTCATGATTCGATGAGAATTGACCACGTCCCAACCATGGTTTATCAGTTGAAGCTTTACGTCCCGCGTGCGCTAACTGAATGGCGATTGGCGTTGGAGCAATCGATTTTACCTTATCAATCAATGCTTTTAATTGTGCACGTTGTAAATCATTCCACAACCCTAAATCTGCAAAACTGATACGACCTACAGCTTGTACCGCAGTTGCTTCAATAATATATAATCCAGCACCCGACAATGCATAACTCGCCCATTGTTGTTCATGCCAAAAACTATGCTCCCCTGCTTCATTCGCAGAATACTGACACATGGGAGCAATAATAATTCTATTTTTGAGTGATAAATTTCCGAATTGAATTGGCTCAAATAATTTTGCCACACTGAATCTCCCTGATTTTAAATTGATTTATTTGTAGCAGTGTACAACGCATTTACGTGATAAATCATCTAAGTTCATTTCATCATTGAATGCTTTAAAAAACATTTTAAAACTTAACCATGAAGGCACTAGATGGATTGTGTATCATATTCTGTTCAAGCGTAATATCTTGTAGTTCACTCGATGCTGCTTGCAATATCCTCATTTAACCCAATATTTTTCTACTCGCCCATTTAACAGAGTTTCCATGCCTGAATTACCTGAAGTTGAAACCACTAAAACCAGCTTGCTCCCTTTGCTGAATCAAAAAGTACTTTCTGTTCAAGTCAATAATTCAAGTCTGAGATGGCCTATACCAAATGATGTAAATCAATTGGTCGGTCAACGACTGATAGGGCTAACACGTCGATCCAAATATATTTTGGCACAATTTGAAAATGTGACCATGTTATGGCACTTGGGAATGTCAGGAAGCTTTCGTTTGTGTGATTCACGTGATGCGTTGAGAAAGCATGATCATTTCATCATACAATTCGATGATATCCAATTACGCTACCACGATCCTCGTCGTTTTGGTTGCATTTTATGGCTAGATGATCATGCTCAAACCAAACTTTTAGATACGCTTGGCCCTGAACCTTTAAGTGAAGCTTTCAATGCGGACTATCTAGAGCAGAAATTTAAAAATAAGAGTGTTGCAGTCAAAGTTGCAATTATGGATAACCACATTGTTGTGGGTGTTGGAAATATTTATGCAACTGAAAGTCTGTTTAATTTGGGCATTCACCCTGCACAACCCGCTTCAAGTCTTACACGGCTACAAATTGAAAAATTTGTCATTGAAATCAAACGAATTCTTAAACAAGCAATTGATTTAGGCGGATCTACTTTACGTGATTACACCAATGCCATGGGCGAAAATGGCTATTTTCAACAAACGCTATTGGCTTATGGGCGCGCTGGTGAAATGTGCATCAACTGTGAAACAACTTTAGAAAATATTAAACTCGGGCAACGTGCTTCTGTTTTTTGCCCTGAGTGTCAACCGATTAAGCGACCTCAAGCCTCAAAGAATCCTGTATCAAAGGTAAAATCCAAATGAAATCAGCAATTGTTCGGCATATTTTAGTCAAAGATAAAGACCTGTGTATCCAACTTAAACAAAAGCTTAAAGACGGTGCTGATTTTGCTAAAATTGCTAAGCAACACTCAACTTGTCCCTCAGGAAAAAAAGGAGGGGAATTAGGTGAGGTTAAGAAAGGACAATTGGTTGGTCCTATCGATAAGGCAGTTTTTAGTTTGGCTGAACGTGAATTACATGGACCAATTAAGAGTCAATTCGGCTGGCATTTACTCGAAATTAAATTTCGTATGGATTTTTAAACTTCCTGGATTTCCCTCTCCTTTTAGGAGATGAGAAGCATCGCTTCGCAAGGGAGAGCTAAGAATCAATACCTCCCGGCCTCCCTTTGACAAAGGGGGATTTCGGGCGATTTTAAAAAAATGATGAGATATAAAAAACGGCGCATTTAGCGCCGTTTTCATTGTAAAAGCATTAACCTTTACGTTTTAATTCGTCACGAATTTCACGAAGTAATTCGATATCTTCTGGGGTAGCTTCAGGTGCTGGAGCTTCCTCTTCTTGCTTACGACGCATTTTATTCATCAATTTCACTAACCAGAATACCACCCATGCAAGCAGGATGAAGTTGATGAGAATCGTCAAGAAATTACCGTAAGCCAAAACATTTAAACCTGCTTCTTGAGCAGCAGCAAGCGTTGTAAGGTTATTTGGATTATCGCCCAATACAACAAACCAGTTTGAATAATCTACATCACCGCCTAAGATCCAACTGATAATTGGCATGATGACATCTTTAACCATTGAATCGATGATTTTACCAAACGCCCCACCAATGATCACGCCGACTGCCAGATCCATTACATTGCCTTTTACGGCAAATTCTTTAAACTCTTTAATAATGCTCATTTTTTCTCCAAAATTTTTCTATGCATTAATGTGACATAATATACATTATTCTTAATGATATTTCCGTCTAAACTCGTTGGTTTTCCACCAAAATCATAAGTATCTCTGTTTAAATAAACAAGATCTTGTCCAAATCAACTACAACAATTCAACAACTTTTATTTCATATCTTAAATGATGTAGTCAAGATATAAAAAAACCGCTCTTTTGAGCGGTTTTTTTATTTAAATCAATTAAGATTTATTACGTTTACGTTCGTTTTCAGTCAACCAACGCTTACGAATACGAATTGATTTAGGTGTAACTTCAACAAGCTCATCATCTTGAATAAATTCAAGTGCTTGTTCTAACGTATATTCAATCGCAGGAACAAGTGTTAATGCATCATCAGTACCTGATGCACGAACGTTTGTTAATTGTTTCGCTTTAGTTGGGTTTACAACCATATCGTCAGAACGAGAGTTAATACCAATGATCATACCTTCGTAAACTTCTAACTGAGGTTTAGCGAATAGACGACCACGGTCTTGTAAACTGAACAATGCATAGCCCAAGCATGTACCTTGAACCATAGAAATCAACACACCGTTTTGACGTTTTGCAACAGAACCTTGTTTCATTGGTCCATAGTGCGAGAAACTTGAGGTCATGATACCAGTACCTGAAGTCATGGTCATGAATTCTGAACGGAAACCAATCAAGCCACGTGAAGGTACAGTTGCTTCAATACGAATACGACCTTTACCGTCGACTTCCATATTGGTCATTTCACCTTTACGGTTACCCATTTGTTCCATCACAGCACCTTGATGCTGTTCTTCTACGTCAAATGTTACGTTTTCGTATGGCTCTTGCATTTCGCCGTCAATCTCTTTCAAGATTACTTGCGGACGAGATACACCCATCTCGAAGCCTTCACGACGCATGTTTTCGATCAATACCGAAAGGTGAAGTTCACCGCGGCCCGACACTTTAAAACGGTCAGGACTGTCAGTATCTTCTACACGAAGTGCTACGTTGTGAATCAATTCGCGGTCAAGACGTTCACGGATGTTACGTGAGGTCACAAACTTACCTTCTTTACCGGCGAATGGTGAGTTGTTAACTTGGAATGTCATCGATACTGTAGGCTCATCTACAGAAAGCGGTGGCAATGCTTCAACATGTTTAGGATCACAAATCGTGTCAGAGATATGAAGTTCGTCCATACCTGTTACACATACGATGTCACCTGCAGAAGCAGATTCAACGTCGATACGCTCTAAACCATGGTAACCCATGATTTTTAAGATACGACCGTTACGTGTTTTACCATCTTTGTCGATTACCGTTACAGGTGTGTTCAATTTCACTGAACCACGTTGGATACGACCAACACCAATAACACCAACGAAGCTGTTATAGTCAAGTGAAGACACTTGCATTTGGAATGGACCATCAACATCCACTGCTGGCGGCTCAACGATGTCTACGATTGTTTGGAACAACGGAGTCATGTCTTCAGCCAATTCTTCTGGTGAAGGACCTGCTACACCACGAAGACCAGAAGCATAAACCACAGGGAAGTCTAACTGTTCGTCAGTACCACCAAGGTTATCAAATAAATCGAATACTTGATCGATTACCCAGTCAGGACGCGCATTAGGCTTGTCAACTTTGTTGATAATTACGATTGGTTTCAAACCACGTGCGAACGCTTTTTGCGTTACGAAACGAGTTTGTGGCATTGGACCTTCTTGTGAGTCTACCAAAAGAAGTACACAGTCAACCATCGACATTACACGTTCAACTTCACCACCGAAGTCGGCGTGTCCCGGGGTATCCACGATATTGATACGGTATTCAGTATCAGTACGTTTATCTAACCATTTGATTGCAGTGTTTTTTGCAAGAATGGTAATACCACGTTCACTTTCAATAGCGCCTGAATCCATGACACGCTCGATCTCACCCGCGCGTTCACCCAAAGCACCTGATTGTTGTAAAAGTTTGTCGACAAGAGTCGTTTTACCATGGTCGACGTGTGCGATGATGGCAATATTACGGAGAGTTTTAATATCTGACATGTAAATTCGATACGCTTTAAATTTGAGGGCAAATTATACAGAAAAATCCTAAACTTTTATAGTGACTGTTTCTTTACAATTTCATTTTTTTTTGACGAATGGTTATGTTTCGGTTTTGTAAACGCATGTAACTCGATTAGAATGTCGGCACTTTCGCTTAATCTAGATGGTATAGACCATGTCTGCTCCCGACCAATCTCAAGAACCGAAACTCGATCTTGTTTATGGTTTAGACGATAAACCAAAACCGTTCATCGCTTTTCTCGCTGCCATTCAGCATTTACTTGCCATTATTGTTCCGATTGTTACTCCTGGTCTATTGATCTGTTTGGCTTTAGGTGTTTCTAAAGAAGATACAAACATGATCCTCTCCATGTCATTGGTGATTTCAGGTATTGCGACATTCTTACAAAGTAAAAAGGTTGGTCCTTTCGGTGCAGGCTTACTAATTGTTCAAGGTACAAGTTTTAACTTTATCGGTCCTATTATTGGGATTGGCTCAGCAATGGTTGCCGCGGGAACTCCAGTTGAAACTGTTATGGGTTCAATTTTTGGTGTCGTGATTGCAGGCTCATTCATTGAAATGGGAGTTTCACGCATATTACCATGGGTGAAAAAACTCATTACTCCACTTGTGACTGGTATTGTTGTACTTCTCATTGGCTTAACCTTGATTAAAGAAGGTTTAATCTCAATGGGTGGTGGTTACCAAGCGATGGGGAATAACACTTTTGCCAATACAGACAATCTCATTATGTCTTGTACTGTTTTGGCATTAATCATTCTCTTAAACCGCTTAAATGTTACATGGGTTAAGAGTAGTGCGATATTAATTGCACTGATCGTAGGTTATGCGCTAGCAGGCTTCATGGGCCATTTAGATTTTTCTGGCTTAGAAAATGCACCTTTGGTTCAAATCCCTACACCAATGCACTTTGGCTTAGACTTCTCTTGGAGTTTATTTATACCAATGGCATTTATTTATCTGGTTACTTCATTAGAAGCGATTGGTGATATCACCGCGACTTCTAAGTTATCTAATCAACCTGTTGATGGTCCGAAATGGATGGAGCGCATTAAAGGTGGTGTACTCGTCAACGGTGCAAACTCCTTACTCGCTGGTTTATTTAATACTTTCCCGAGTTCTGTTTTTGCTCAAAACAACGGAGTAATCCAATTAACTGGTGTAGCTAGTCGCCACGTGGGTATATGGATCGCCGCTCTATTAGTTATTTTGGGTTTACTACCAGCAGTGGCTGCCATCATCCAAGCTGTTCCTCAAGCTGTACTGGGGGGCGCTGTCATGGTGATGTTTGGGGCTGTTGCAGCATCAGGGATTAATATCCTTTCTGGTATTCAGCTTGACCGCCGTGCATTGCTTATTATTGCAATTTCACTTGCTCTTGGTTTAGGTGTTGCTCAAGTTCCACAGATTCTTGAACATATGCCTGAACTCATTCGTAATATATTTAGCTCTGGTGTAGCAACTGGCGGCATTGCAGCCTTGATCTTGAACTTCGTTCTACCTGAAGCAAAGAAATAATTTAGATTGAATCAAAGACTGCCCAGCATTGTCTGGGCTCTTTTATTCTGTGGAGAAATATATGGTTCCTCAAAGTGAAGTTGTTATTCGTCAACATAACTTTCTGAAAGGTCGAATATTATTAGTCAATGCACCAACTGATGACTTAAGCACTCAGCTCGATAAAAACATTCAGGCTTCAGTATGGACATGGAATTATAACGACTTTCTATTTTTCCAAAATCAAAATATTCCTGTTCATTTTGGGACGGATATCCCTGAAGCAGAATATGATCAAGTTATTGTTTTTGTGCCTAAAGCCAAAGAGCTTTTGAATTACTTACTACACAGTGTGGTATTAAAACTCGGTCTTGGTGCATCAATTTTTCTTGTCGGTGAAAAGAAAGGTGGCGTTGAACGAGCAGCAAAACAACTCGTTCCATTTGGCAAATGTGTCAAACTTGATAGCGCTCGTCATTGTCAAATGTGGCAATTAATTATCGATCAGACTCCTACGCCTCGAACTTTAGAAAATTGGGCTCAACAATATACAATTCCAACACCGAATGGCGAATTACAGATTTATGCTTTACCTGGTGTATTTAGTCAAAATAAACTTGATATTGGTACAGCTGTATTTCTCCCCTACCTCAATCGAGTGAGTTCAGGTAAAATCGCTGACTTCGGTTGTGGTGCTGGCATTATCAGTGCATATTTAGCCAAATTGAATCCCAAAAATCGTATTTTTGCGCTTGATGTGGATGCTTTTGCGCTCGCCTCCACCCGCCTAACATTTGAAAAAAATAATTTGTCACCAGAACAGCTCGAAATCAAAGCTGTGACTGGCATTGAAGATGCGCCACTATTTTTACATGCCATCGTCAGTAACCCTCCTTTCCACCAGGGTATATACACTGATTACAATGCGAGTGAGAATCTTTGTAAGACATCACGTCGCCATCTAAAATCTGGTGGTGAACTTTGGATCGTGGCAAATCGTTTTTTAAACTACCCAACTCTCATTGAGCAAAATTTTGGTCAATGTGAAACTTTGACTGATCAACAAGGCTTTAAAGTACTGTTTGCAAGTACTCAAAAGAAATCATAAGGAACTTTCGATGAGCGAAACCGGTCAACTTAAGCGAAAGCTTGGAGCACGCCATCTTAATATGATCGCCATTGGTGGTTCTATCGGTACAGGACTATTCCTAGCTTCGGGTGCAACAATTGCCAATGCTGGCCCTGGTGGTGCATTACTTGCCTATTGTTTAATTGGCGTAATGATTTACTTCCTCATGACCAGCTTAGGCGAACTCGCAACACATAATCCAACATCAGGTGCTTTCTTCACCTATGGCACCAAATATGTCGAAGGTGGATTTGGATTCGCACTAGGCTGGAACTATTGGTACAACTGGGCGATAACCGTCGCATTTGAACTTGTTGCAGTTCAATTCATCATGAAATTTTGGTTTCCTGATATCCCAGGTTTCTATTGGAGTGCCATTTTCCTTGCTATCGTTTTTGGTATTAATGCCTTAACAGTCAAAGGTTTTGGTGAGTCTGAGTTCTTTTTCTCACTCATTAAAGTTCTTGCCATAATTGCATTTATCATCATTGGAATTTTCATGATTGCCAAAATCATGATGACACCCAATGTTGCAACTTTCGCAAATTGGTCAAAGGGTGAAGCGCCATTTGTAGGTGGTTTGTCAGCATTAATTGGTGTCGCGATGATCGCAGGATTCTCATTTCAAGGTACTGAAATGGTTGGTGTTGCCGCTGGCGAGTCGAAAGATCCGAAGAAAACCATTCCTATTGCGATTAAACAGATCTTCTGGCGTATTCTCTTATTCTATATCGTTTGTATTTTTATTATCGGTACATTGATTGCGTATGATGATCCTCGTCTAATGCAAGCTGCTTCAGATGAGAATATTGCATTATCACCTTTTACTTTACTCTATGAACAAGCAGGCTTTGCTTTCGCTGCAAGTGTCATGAATGCAGTCATTCTTACGGCTATCCTTTCTGCCGGAAATTCAGGAATGTACTCTTCCACACGAATGCTGTTTGATATGGCAAAAAATGGAAGTGCACCCAAAGTTTTCTCCAAACTTGATGGTCGCGGTGTACCAATGAATGCACTTTATGCTACGACAGCAATCGCAGCATTATGCTTCTTGACGACATTTATTGGTGAAGAGGAAGTATTTAATTGGCTTCTGAATATGTCTGGTATGTGTGGCTTTATCGTATGGCTTGGTATCGCAATCTCTCATTACCGATTCAGGAAAGGCTATTTGGCTCAAGGATATAAGTTAGAAGATTTAGCATATCGTGCAAAATTTTTCCCTTTTGCACCGTGGTTCGCTTTTGTTTTGTGTGCAATCGTGGTGTTAGGTCAAAATTATCAAGCCGTACTTGATGGGGAGTGGATCGCAGTAGTCTCCACATATATTGGGATCTTCTTATTCTTAGCAATATGGTTAGTTTATAAGTTTAAGTACAAAACCAAGTTGATTGAATATCAAGATATGGATGTAAAACCGATTCAAGTCGAACAAGACTAATAAAAAAACAGCTCAAATTGAGCTGTTTTTTTTATTATTAGATTCTGATCTTATTGTATTTTTAAGGTTAAATTCACTCGACGATTCAATGCTCGACCCTCTTCTGTCGTGTTATCAGCGATTGGCTGATTTGGGCCATAACCTTGAGTCGAAATTTGTTTAGGATCAACATTATATTGCATCACCAATTCATTACGGACAGCATTTGCTCGCTCAAGTGATACTTTTTGATTCGCTGCTATAGACCCTCTATTATCTGTATGCCCATCCACTTGAAGTATAAAACTTTTATTCTGCGCCAAAACTTTTGAAGCTACTGTTAAATAAGGTTGATACCGAACATCAATTTGACGGGAATTGTGATTAAAGTAGAGCGGCAAACCTTGTTTTAATTCATTTAATATCTTTTGATCCAAGTCTTGTACACCAGTAGTTGATTGCATCTTTGTCGTTGTGCAAGCCGTCAAAGTTAAAGCAATGCATAAGCTTGCTATTAAACTATATTTCATCTTTATTCTCATTGTGTTGTTCATTATATTTTGTGAAATATATCACATTATTTAAAAAAGAGTTAAAAAAAACAGCTCCGAAGAGCTGTTCTTAATAATCAATTAAAGATTATTGTGCTGCTTGAGGTTGAGCAACTACTGTACGGCTACCAGAAATCGTAGCGAATACACGACGGTTCATCGCACGACCTTCTTTAGTTGCGTTGTCAGCAATTGGTTGATCCCAAGCGAAACCTTGAGTCGCTAAACGAGAAGCGTCAATGTTGTATTCGCTTACAAGAGCAGATTTCACAGAGTTAGCACGAGCTAAAGATAAACGTTCGTTCAACGCACGTGGACCAGTATTATCAGTGTGACCTTCAATACGAGCAGTTGCATTTGGATATTCGTTTAATTTTTCTGCTACTTTAGCAATTTCAGGCTTGTACTGATCTTTGATGTTAGACTTGTTCGTATCGAAGAATACGCGAAGTTCCATGTTAAGATCTTCAGTCAACTCTTGTGGAGCTGGTTGAACTGGAGCTGGAGCTGGTTGAACTGGAGCAACTTCTACTACTTCAGCAGCAGGCTTCAAGTGACCGCCTAAAACTACGTTAAGACCAGCAAGTGCTGTGTAGTTCCAGAAATCTTCGTCGATGTTATAAGTTGCACGAGCTTCTGTACGAAGAGATAGAGCATCATTTAAGCGCCAGAAAGCACCCACACCCGCATTACCTAAAGTACCTTCGTCGTCTTTAAGACCATTCATGCCTTCATATTCATACTTGTAATGACCAGCACCCAAAAGAACATATGGCTTGATCTTGCTATCATAGTTCTTAGTAATCAAATCAGAAGTAGCGTAAAAGTTACCATTGATTTGAGTTTGCTTATATTCAGCATCAGCTGTAGGAGCGAAATCAATATCACCTTTTACTTGGTTATATTCAGCTTCAAAACCCAACCATGGAGTGAGCTCAATACCTAACGCAGCACCAACAAATAAATCGTCTTGCAGTTCAGGACCACTTGTATTTTGAGTGCCAGTTAAATGATCGACACCATTGTTATGTTTAGTGTCTTGGAATGTGTAACCCACTAATAGTGGAGTAACAGTTACACCAGCATTAGCAGCAGCGAATGGAGCAGCAACAAGCATAGCAAGTGCGATACGACTCAATTTCATGGATATCCTCCAGAGATAACAATTGTTTTTCAAGCTCAGCCTAAAATAATTATGGCTTCCTGAGATAGGCTTTTTTATACCCCAGTATTTTTTTTAAGCTACTCATGTTGAATCATACAAACACTTAAAGTGAATTCCAAGTGTTTGATTACTTTAATCAAGTAAATTATTGACAAAATTACTTACAATTTCCGTTGTAATTCGGTAATTTTTTACTCAATTTATCTGCATGAATAACTTATCTTTTCATTTTTGGTATATTAACAGCATTCAAAGGTGATAGTAATCATTTTTTAGCACTTCAGCTTATAATATAACTTCACCAAGATTATCTATAAATTCAAATAATTAACAAATACTAGAAGCTTTAAAATGTATTCCTATTGTAAATCTCTTGCTTTTACCCTTTTAGAACTCATTTTCACGATCGTCATTATTAGTATTCTTGTGATGTTAGCACTCCCTCATTATCATGAATTTCGTGAAAATCAAGAAAGGGCGCAAATTCTTAGCACGGTACGGCAGGCCATCAGCCAAGCTAAAGCCAATGCTGTAAGTTACCGAAGCCCTGTGATTATCTGTGCTTCTCAAGAGTTAAAATCGTGTACGAACAGTCAATGGCATAAAGGGTTTATCATCTTTCTAGATCAGAATCACAATCAACAATTCGATCCTCACGAAAAGCTTATTCAAGCAACTTCGACAGATTACCAATATGGTGATTTCAGTTGGAAAGGTGGTGTTACCAGCAAGAATACGATCACCTTCCAACCAGACTCTGGTTTACCACGTGGATCAATGGGACATTTTAAATACTGTGCACATTCAAATAAATCAAATCTAATCGTTAGACTTTCAATGATGGGACAGACTCGTCTTGAAGAAACTAAGACATGTGAATGACAACTTATCAGTCACATTTTACACACTATAGCCAATATTAATTGGCCTGATATTACATATACTCAAGCTGTAAAACAAAGCTAAATAAACTGGAGAGAATAATGACTGATATCGTCATCCTTAATGGTGCACGTACAGCAATGGGCGGCTTTCAGGGAAGTTTATCAAGTGTGACTGCACCAGAACTGGGTGCAGTGACCATTAAAGAGGCTATCTCACGCTCGGGTTTGCTGCCAGCAGACATTGAAGAAGTCATTATGGGTTGCGTTTTGCCTGCAGGTTTAAAACAAGGCCCTGCTCGCCAAGCCATGCGCAAAGCTGGACTACCTGACTCGACAGGTGCAGTGACAATCAATAAATTATGTGGGTCAGGCATGAAAGCTGTGATGCAAGCAGCTGATATGATTAAAGCTGGTTCAGCAAATTTTGTGGTTGCAGGTGGTATGGAGTCTATGACCAACGCTCCTTACGTCTTACCTAAAGCACGTGGTGGTTACCGCATGGGTCATGGTGAAATCAAAGATCATATGTTCTTCGATGGTTTAGAAGATGCTGAAACTGGTCGTTTGATGGGCTCATTTGCTCAAGATATGGCCAACACTAAAGGCTATACCCGTGAGCAAATGGATGACTTTGCAATACGTTCATTAAGACGCGCTCAAACTGCGATTACTGAAGGTTACTTCAATGATGAAATCGTTCCTGTGACTGTTTCAACTCGTAAAGGAGATGTCATTGTAGATAAAGATGAGCAACCTTTTAACGCAAACATCGATAAAATCCCAACTCTACGTCCTGCTTTTGCTAAAGATGGTACGATCACTGCTGCCAATGCCAGCTCGATCTCTGATGGTGCTTCAGCCTTGGTTATCAGCTCATCTGAGCAAGCACATGCAAAGGGTTTAAATCCTTTAGCCAAAATTGTGGCATATGCTTCTAATTCACAACATCCGTCTGAATTTACGATTGCACCAGTCGGTGCAATCCAAAAGGTTCTCGATAAAACAGGTTGGAATGTCGCAGAAGTCGACCTTTGGGAAATCAACGAAGCTTTTGCAATGGTCACGATGTGTCCTATTGATGAGTTCAAACTCGACCCTGAAAAAGTAAATATCAACGGCGGAGCATGTGCTTTAGGACATCCAGTAGGATCTACAGGTTCACGGATTATTTTAACGTTAATCCATGCACTTAAACGCACAAGTGGTAAACGTGGTATTGCTGCGCTTTGTATCGGTGGTGGCGAAGCAACTGCAGTAGCGATTGAGTTAATCTAAATCTCCCCCCTAACCCCTCCTTGACTAAAGGAGGGGAAATCAAAAAGCCTCTACTTAGCTAGAGGCTTTTTTATAATCTCAATTCAAAGCATAACTTTGAATTATTAGACTTAAAGAATTTCTTTACGAAGTTGCTCTGGAGATTTCATTGACAATAAGCCTGGTGCAACGTCAAATGCAGTTTTCGCGCCATATTGACCCATTTGATTCATGCGGTAGCATGCACGTGCATAAGCCACAAGTACACTTGCAGTAAACTCAGGATTGCTATCTAATTTCAACGAAAACTCCATTACTTGAGTCTGCTCTGCACTACTATGACCACTGCGAATGACAAATCCGCCGTGGGGCATACGATTATGCTCGTTACGAAGCGTTTCTTCATCAATGAAGTTCACAGTCGTGTTGTAATCTGCAAAATAGTCTGGCATGGTCACAATCGCTTGCTTTACGGCTTCAGCGTCAGCACCATTTTCAAGCACAACATAACATTCACGAGTATGTTTTTCTTTAGTGGTTAATACAGGACGTGAACCACTACGAACTTTATCAATCGCATCTTGTGATGGAATAGTATATTGAACACCTGCTTTAACACCCGCCACACGGCGAATCGCATCTGAGTGACCTTGACTCAAACCCTTACCCCAGAAAGTATAGGTTTCACCATCTGGTAATAATGCCTCACCAAATAAACGATTAATTGAGAACATGCCTGGATCCCATCCAATCGAAATCATTGCCGTTTTTTTGTTAGCAAGTGCAGGCTCATTCACTGCTTCAAAAAACTCAGGAATACGTGCATGCGTATCAAAACTATCTACTGTGTTGAATTTACTTGCCAATTCTGGTGTTTGTTTTGGAAGATCATCTTTAGATCCACCACATAAGATCAACACATCAATTTTGTCTTGAAGGTCATTTAAGTCATCCATATGAAAAACTTTCGTGTCACTAAAGCAAGGAGACACTGATTCAGGTGCACGGCGTGTAAAAATTCCCACAAGCTCTAAATCTGGGTTCTTGTGAATTGACGTTTCAACGCCACGACCGAGGTTGCCATAACCGACAATACCAATACGAATCAAATTTTGCATAACAACTGCTTCACTATTTAAATGATGGCAAGATCACTAGACTGAGTACTAAACATATACCGCAAAACAGTCTGATTGAATGGAGAAAAACCCGCACCAAAAATGATCAAATGAATACTAACATACTACAATAAACTGCACTTTTTTGGAGCAAATTTATCATTTAAATCAGTGTTAATCGATCAATTGAATCATATAAAAAACCGCTGCACTAAAGGCTTTGTCGCTATATATTTCTGAATGAATTAAAAAATTCTGCTCTAAATAGACATTTGATTAAACTTTGACCTTCTATGTGTCATTTTGAATAGCGCTTAGGCTGAACTATGAATACCTAAATCTTGTTTCCATTAAATAAAAAAAGCTGAACCTAAGTTCAGCTTTTTTATCACTTAATAAAATTAAGCACCCGTTTGATAATTTGGTTTTGGTACAGCAGTCGACGCTTGATAAGGTTGAGTAAAGTCGTTTAAACCTGCCACTGCTTCTGCAATGTCTTTACCTTCTTTAATCACGAAAGTATCGAAACCTGCACGCTTCATGTAGTTCAACACGTCTTTGAATACATCACCTGTTGCACGAAGTTCGCCTTGGAAGCCTTGGCGACGTAACAATGCGGCAAATGAATACCCACGACCATCATTAAAACCTGCAAACTCAATAAAAATTGCATCAAGCTGATCAAGTGGGAATTCATTATTTTCAGGTGAAGCATCTACGGTTAGGTAAAGTGCTTTTTTACCTGAAACATTGGCAAGCTGGTCTAACTGCTCCACCGTTAAAACCACATCACCTTGTGGCAATACGCCATCTTCACCAATCAGTTGATAAGTATTGTCTGCAATCGTGCCATCCTTAGAGAGCACTTGTAGTGCGGTATTAAGCATATGCACGCTCCTTAAATGGTTGAATTCCTACACGACGGTAAGTATCAATGAACTCCTCACCTTCTTGACGTAAATCAAGATAAGTGTTCAAAATTTCTTCCACCACATCTGGTACTTTTTCAGCAGCAAATGATGGTCCTAAGATGTCACCGATTGAGGCATCATGGTCTGCATTACCACCCAATGTAATTTGGTAGAATTCTGCGCCTTTCTTGTCGACACCTAAAATACCAATATTACCCACATGGTGATGACCACAGGCATTCATACAACCTGAGATGTTCAAGTCTAATTTACCTAAGTTGTAAATCGTATCTAAATCATCAAAACGGCGTGAAATCGCTTCAGAAATTGGAATGGATTTCGCATTTGCCAACGAACAGAAATCACCACCTGGACAGCAGATAATGTCAGTTAAGAAACCAATGTGCGCGCGAGCCAAGTTATTCTTTTCAAGAATCGTCCAAAGCTCAAATAAATCTTTTTGCGGTACATCGACAAGGGCAATGTTTTGCTCATGCGTGGTACGCAATTCACCAAAAGTGTACTTATCTGCAAGATCAGCAATCAAGTTCATTTCTTCAGTGGTCACGTCACCCGGTGCAACGCCTGCACGTTTCAATGAAATTGTTACGATGCGGTAACCTTTAACTTTGTGTGCATTGGTATTGATGTTAAACCATTGTTTGAATTTCGGATGTGCAGCAAACAGTGCTGAGAAGTCTTCATCTGCATAATCTTGGTACGCAAATGGTGTGAAGTTCTGGTCCATTTTCGCCAGAGTGTCTGCATCAACTTTTAAAGTTTTAATCGTATGTGCAAATTCAGCTTCAACTTTTTCAGCAAAAACCTCAGGTGTTAAAGCTTTTACCAAGATTTTGATACGAGCTTTATATTTGTTATCACGACGACCGTGTAAGTTATACACACGAAGCACTGCTTCTAAGTAAGCAATAAGGTCTTCACGTGGCAACCACTCTTTGATCACAGCACCAATGATCGGTGTACGACCTAAACCACCGCCAACCATGATTTTATAGCCCATTTCACCCGCCTCATTGCGAACGATATACACTCCGATATCATGAAATGCTGTTGCAGCGCGGTCGATTTCAGCAAGTGCAGAAACTGCGATCTTGAACTTACGTGGCAAGAATGCAAATTCTGGATGGAAAGTTGACCACTGACGAATCAATTCGCATGTCGGTCTTGGATCTTCAATTTCACCAGCAACGACACCTGCATATTGGTCTGTTGTTGTATTACGAATACAGTTACCAGATGTTTGAATCGCATGCATTTGAACTGATGCCAACTCTTGCAACATGTCTGGCACATTTTCTAATGCTGGCCAGTTAAATTGAAAGTTTTGACGAGTAGAAACGTGTGCATAACCACGGTCATACGCTTTAGCGAGTTCAGCAATTTTACGAAGCTGTTTAGAGTTCATCAAACCATAAGGTACAGCGACGCGAAGCATCGGCGCATAACGCTGAACATATAATCCATTTTGTAAACGTAATGGACGATATTCATCTTCAGTAAGCTTTCCAGCTAAATAACGTTCCGTTTGATCACGGAATTGTGCAACACGTTCATTGATCAGTTGCTGATCGAAATCAGTATATAAATACATGGCGTACAGCTAGTAGTTTAATTTTAACGAAGCACAGCATAGCTTTTATTCATCTATCAATAAAATGCGTTTTTTACATATTTAATAGCGGTTTTATTGATATGTAATCACTCAAATCACTGATATATTGACAAGCTCTGGATTCT
The DNA here is from genome assembly GCF_056779975.1 of Acinetobacter sp. ANC_7511. Classification (NCBI taxonomy): domain Bacteria; kingdom Pseudomonadati; phylum Pseudomonadota; class Gammaproteobacteria; order Moraxellales; family Moraxellaceae; genus Acinetobacter; species Acinetobacter sp. ANC_7511. Next base: position 83,512 of record NZ_JBWYIY010000008.1, on the reverse strand, counting down.
AGCACTTATTCCACATAAAGATTTTATTTGGCTTTTCTTAGCACATAAATTCATATAGATAGTAAATTTGTTCTTTATTAAAAATTATCCGATCGTGATGTATGTATTTTCCCAGTACCCTTCTTTAAATTGACCCTCAATCAATTGCACATAACGACCATGCACATGATCAATGGCAATACAATCATCAACGTCCAAAACCCGATCTGTATGCTGTTTTTGCCAATCTTTTCCAAAGAATGATTTTCCACGCTCTTTAGCCGATGCAGTATTTAAAGCTGGTACTAATACATAACGATGTAACTCTCCGAACTCATTAACGTGGTACCCACCTAAATTAATCAACCAGAGTTTCATTTCGTTTTCATTAGGAGCTGCATCAGTAAAATGGATTTGGAATTGCTGCTCATTATATTCCACTCCATTTACCTTCGCCCAAGCATCAATATGTAAGCCTTTCTGCTCACCAAACCAAGCATTTTTGAGTTGAGGATAGACTTCTTCTAGTGAATCCCCAACAGCCAAAACCACATCATGCACTTCAGTATTGGCACGTGCATGACGACCACCGAGCATTACAAGAAATAGGCTTGGCATGGTTGATTTCCTTTGGCTTTGACAAGACCATTAATCATACCTGAATTTGGATTTGCCACTACTGAAAAGAATGGATTGGCTGTGTTACTGATTTTTATACAGGTTTTAAAGATTAACCTGACCAATTCAACGATATTGGATACGTGGTGGCGACATGGATGTCCCCCGTTGAGCAGTATTACAAGAATGTAATATCTGCTCAACAGAAAGCCTTCGGTTACTTGGGCTTTTCCAAAGTAACGTAAAAGTAAGTCCATGAAATAGCTCTTCAAATCTGAATCTCAAATAGATTCACACTCCAAACTGCCTTACTTTTTTTCGGTAAAAGTAACAAAATCATTTTGTATTTCTGATGATACTTGCCTGTATCACAGAAATACAGACGACATCCATGTCGCCGATCCAAAAATCAAATTTTAGGAAAATGTTTTAGCTTTTCTAGAGCGCATAAAAAAAATCGCATCCAATGGCTTAAATGCGATTTTCTAAATAGCACCTCTCCCCTTACGAAGCAGTGCTTCTCATTCCAAAGGGAGAGACTTAAAGGGTGAATTACATTTCTACCATTTCCACGCCATCAATGCGTGCAACTGTCATTAAGTCTTTATCACCACGACCTGAAACCGTCGCAATAATAATTTGATCTTTAGACATCGTTGGAGCCAACTTAGTCACATATGCCATCGCATGCGAACTTTCAAGTGCAGGAATAATACCTTCAATCTTAGTTAAGTCACGGAAGCCTTGTAATGCTTCATTGTCATTAATTGGAACATACTCAACACGCTTCATATCTTTTAAGAAGCTATGCTCTGGGCCTACACCAGGATAATCCAAACCTGCTGAAATTGAGTGTGTTTCAATAATCTGACCTTGTGCATCCGACATCAGATAAGTACGGTTACCATGCAGCACACCAACATGACCAGCATTTAATGGAGCAGAGTGTTTACCAGTTTCAATACCGTAACCAGCAGCTTCAACACCGTACATTTTCACATCTTGATCATTCAGGAATGGATAGAACAAGCCCATCGCATTTGAACCACCACCGACACACGCCACGAGGGCATCAGGTAAGCGACCGGCTTGTTCCTGAATTTGACGACGTGCTTCACGACCAATGATCGATTGGAAATCACGTACCAATTGAGGATATGGATGTGGACCTGCAACTGTACCAATCACATAATAAGTAGAATCGACATTTGTTACCCAATCACGCATGGCTTCATTCATGGCATCTTTTAATGTTTTAGAGCCACTTTCGACAGGAACAACAGTCGCGCCCAATAAACGCATACGATATACATTCATCGCTTGGCGTTTCACATCATCTGCACCCATGTATACAACACATTCAAGCCCTAAACGCGCTGCGATGGTCGCTGTTGCCACACCATGTTGACCTGCACCAGTCTCAGCAATAATACGTTTTTTGCCTGATAACTTTGCCAGCAAAGCCTGACCAATCGTGTTATTTACTTTATGGGAGCCAGTATGGTTCAAGTCTTCTCGTTTTAGATAGATTTGTGCACCACCCAACTCCTTTGACCATCGCTCAGCATAATAAAGCGGACTTGGACGACCTACATAAAAAGCGAGGTCACGGTCGAATTCTGCCAAAAACTGTTCGTCATTTTTCATTCGGAAATACAGTTGCTCTAGATCTTCTAGTGCAGCCATTAGAGTTTCTGACACAAAACGTCCGCCATGGATACCGAAATGCCCTTTTGCATCAGGGTATTGGGTATAGTCAATCACTTGATCTTGTTGATTAACGGTTTGCTGATCCACGTTGGACTCCTTGCATAAAGCGTTCTACGAGTTGTTGGTCTTTTATACCTTTTGCGGACTCTACACCGCCGCTCACATCCACAGCATATGCTTGTGTTGTAAGAATTGCTTGCTCGATATTGTCAGGGTTTAGTCCTCCTGCCAAGATCAATGGAATATTTAATTTTGGAAATGTTGTCCAATCAAAGCTGTGGCCTGTTCCGCCCTTTAAATCTGGATGCCATGCATCCAACAACACAGCACTCGCACCAAACTTTTGATATTTATTGATTTCTTCAACGATATCCAGTTCTGGTTTTACTTGAATTGCTTTATACCAGCGGCGACCCACTGCTTGAGCAATTTGTTTGCACTGTTCTGGACTTTCATCGCCATGAAACTGCAAAATATCTAAAGGGACTTTTTTAAGTATGTTTTGGATCTCTTCGGCTGAACTATTAACAAATAATCCAACTGATTGCACATAAGCAGGAATCGCTTGAACCAACAGTGATGCTTGCTCAACATCTACGTGTCTTGGACTTGGTGGAAAAAACACAAATCCTATGGCATCCGCACCAGCTTGCACAACAGCTTGGACATCTTCTAATCGGGTAATTCCGCATATTTTTGCACGAGTTCGCATCTATTCTAGCTCTAATCCACCCTCATCATAGCCGATCTATCATTTTTGGGCGCTTCATTGTAAAGCAATTTTTTCATCTTGCGTAAAGTTCACTCAGAATATTCGGTGTGAAGATTGTTTAAATGAGAAGCGCTCTTTATACTGCGCTCAAATTGCAACAAGTCAAAGCAATCGCTTTAGGGAAGTTGGTGAAAATCCAACACTGCCCCCGCAACGGTAAAAAATGAAAAGCATTTCTCAATAGATTTCTGATTTTTAGAGATCTACACCACTGCATGTCATATGTGGGAAGGTGGAAATGTAAGTAATCCAGTTACTACATTTGAGTCCGGATACCTGCTTGTTGTGTTCTTCCACTCAATCATTCACGGGGAAGTGAATGTATGGAGCACGTTATGTCTATTCAATGTCAACCAACAGCTTTGGTTGGTGCAATCGCTATTGCGATGGGTTTTACTACATCAGTTTTTGCTCAAGAACAAACAACTTCTAATGCAACTTTAGAAACTATTGTAATCACAGCTACTCGCTCAGAAGAAAAGCTTGAAAACGTACCTGCACGTATTTCAATTATCCAGCCACAGATTCTCGAACAGTCACCAATTAAAGCTCTGCCAGACCTACTTAAAACAGATCCTAGCATTAACGTGGTTCAATCTGGCGGTTACGGTCAACAAACTTCAAGTTTTTTACGAGGCACGAATTCAAATCAAACTCTAGTGCTACGTGACGGCGTCCGCTTAAATACAGCGACAACTGGTGCTGCCTCGATTCCATTTTTAGACACCACCGATCTTAAACAAATTGAAGTTCTAAAAGGTCCAGCATCTGTACTTTATGGAACTGATGCAATTGGAGGGGTGGTTCAATTTGTCACGCGCACACCAGAAAAAACTACAGCTTTTATTACAGGTGAAATTGGTGAAAATAACACCTATAAATCGATTGTTGGCGCAGATTTAGCTGAAAATGGCATCTATGCACAAGTTCGAGGTCAAATATTAGAAACTGACGGTACGCCAGTATTTAATATGAATGATAAACGTAACTATAGCTTTGATCAAAAAGGTTATAGTGCCAAGTTTGGTATAGATCAAAAACGTTATGCTGCATCTTTAGATTTCAGTCAGAACTCAGGAAATGGGGAATACAACAACTGGGGTACATTCTCAAGTCAAGATTTTGAAAATGAAATCATAAATGCAAAGGGACGCATTAACCCAACTGATCAGCTTGAAGTTCATGCACGTTTATCCCAATTTAAAGATGATTTGGAGCAAGTAACTTCTAATAGTTTTGTACACAGTACGACTCAAGAGGCTGAGCTTTATAGCAAATGGAATTTTGTACCAGCCCAAAATATTCTAGTTGGTGTGACCCAACGTAATACTGAAGCTAAAACCGATGCATTAAACGAAGATATTAATTCAACAGGTTACTATATTCAGCATCAATATCAAGCCGATGGCTTGAGTACGCAAGCTGGCATCCGCTTAGAAGACAATGAAAAGTTTGGTTCACACACAGTCATGCAGGGTGCACTCAGATACCAATTGCTTCCTACAACAAGTATTTACACCAATATTGGCACTGCATTTAAAGCACCTACATTAAATGATCTATATGCCTATGGTGGTAATGAACAACTTAAGCCAGAAGAAAGCATTTCTTATGAAATTGGTATTGATCAAAAACTCCCACTTAATATTTCATTGGGTGCTTCTGCTTTCTATACCAAAGTTGATAATCTAATTAATTCAATCTGCGTCAGTACTTGTGATGGCGATTGGGTGAATACGTTCCCAACTTACCAAAACCAAAACGTTGATAAAGCACAAATGACAGGCGGTGAATTGACAGCACAGTGGACAAATGATCAGTACTTTATCAATGCAGGCTATACATATATCAAAACTGAAGATACTGAAAAAAATACTGAGTTATTACGTCGTCCTCGTCAATCAGTTACTGTTTCAGCAGGTTTACAAAATGCAAATTATGGTTTAAGTGCTTCGCTCGTTGCCAAATCAAAAGCAAAGGATTTTAGCCAAGATATTCCAGGATATGCTCGAGTAGACTTAAATGCATTCTGGAACCTTAACCCGCATGTAAAACTGTTTACCAATATTGAAAACGTTGGTGATGTGAACTATAAAACTGTTCACAGTGCTGGTGAGCAATATTATGTCAATGGTGGACGTTTAGCTTCTGCTGGTGTGACATTCAGATACTAAGCATTCTTTGACTCATAAATACTTTTGAGAATCATGTCATGCCTATGGCATGATTCTTTTCATATCTAGCACTTAAAAAAATTTAAAGGAAACCTCATGGGTCACCGTTTAAGTAAAATTTATACCCGCACGGGAGATACGGGCACTACCGGACTAGGCGATGGTTCACGTGTACCTAAAGATGATTTACGTATCGATGCGTTAGGTGATGTCGATGAACTCAATGCGACCATTGGTGTATTACGTTCGTACATTGCTTTAAGTAGCATTGAAGACAAAGCTCAATGGGATAAATCACTCAGTCTGATTCAACATTGGTTATTTGATTTAGGCGGCGAAGTCTGCATTCCTGGATTTAACTTGGTTCAACCAGTATGTATTGAATTTTTAGAAAATGATATTGATCGTATGAACGAAGCATTACCCATGCTAAAAGACTTTATTTTGCCAGCTGGTACATTAGTCTGCAGTTTTGCTCATCAAGCACGTGCTGTCTGCCGTAGAGCTGAACGTAGCGTGATGTCTGTTCATCAACGTGATCAAAATATCCAAGCCACATCATTACAACTTTTGAACCGCTTATCTGATTGGTTATTCGTCGCATCTCGTACCTTACAACGTGCTGAAGGTGGCTCAGAAGTGCTTTGGCAAAAGAATATCAATGAGACAATTGAGCCCTGACCTTAAAAGTGTAAAAAAGGTCTTCATGTTGATTGCCCCATCCACTTAAAATGCTTTTTTGATCAAAATTTTGATTTAAAATCGTCATATTTCATTCATGATTTAGCACTAAAATCACCCTGAAATTTCAGGGTGTTTTATGAAAATAATTGGTCATCGTGGTGCGCGTGGGGAAGCACCTGAAAACACCCTCGGTGGATTTCAATATATTCAAGATATTGGTATCCGCGCTGTAGAATTTGACGTTCGTCAACTCAAAGATAATGCGCTGATCGTGATGCATGATGATGACTTTATTCGTACTACAGGCCAAGCTAAACATTTATACGAATGTGATGAGCAAGATTTAGCGCAGTATAATCATGCCGTAACGTGGTCTGAATGGAATAAAGTCGAAGCTACACCGCTACTCGACCAAACCCTCAAAATTATTCATAATTTTAATCATATTGAAGTTGAGGTCAAAGCTGTTGAATCGATGAAGGCCGCAGAAAAGATTGTCGAAGCCTTAGATCAACAATTAATAGGCTTTGAAGATTCCGCCATTATCACCAGTTTCGATCCTAAAATTCATCAAGCCCTTCAACAGCAAAAATCAAGGTTTAAGCGTGGATTACTGGTTGAAACCGATATAAAGCATGCAGCCATTGATCAAGCTTTGAAATTTGAATGTTGTCAAATTGGTTGGATGAACGAACTTGCTACAAATGAGATCATTGCCTCCACACTTTCCGCAAATTTAAATATTAGTATTTGGACAGTCAATCATATAGATCGTGCTAAACAGCTTAAGGATTTAGGAGTTCAAGGCTTAATTACTGATTATCCCAAGTTAATGATGTCTCACCTATAATACTTTCAAATTCAAAAACTTATTTGATTATTTTTTCTAATTTATTTTTTGGAATTCGTCCAAAGTCGAATTTATACAATGATGTATTCTGTTACGGTTTAAACAATACAACTGTACAATAATGCTAGTGAACACATGTTCGCCCATGTTAGTATTAACGAGTCTAACCTCACAAATTTGTGAGTGGATTTAGTTTTAACCTATTAAAGGTTCTAGGAGTGCTGTTGGAGATGAATGCTCCCCTACCCAAAGCCCCAATCAACTGGATTGCAGTATTTGCATTGGTGTTTTTACCTATTGTCGCCGTTATTGCGATTCCACTTTATGCTTATCATCATGATTTCTCGCTTGCTGCGTGGATCAGTATGTTTGCGCTGTTGGGTCTGAGCAGTCTTGGCATTACCGCAGGTTATCACCGCTTATGGGCACATCGTGCTTATGAAGCGACTGTACCACTCAAAATCATTTTAATGATTATGGGAACCTTTGCTGTACAAAACAGCATTTTGTATTGGGCCTCAGGTCACCGTACCCATCATCGTCATGTTGATGATGTAGAAAAAGATCCCTACTCAATTAACAATGGCTTCTGGTACGCGCACATCGGTTGGATGCTACGCAACTATCCAGCAGCTGAAGCAAATTACAAAAACGCCCCTGATTTATTGGCTGACAAAATTGTCATGTTCCAAGATAAATATTACATCCCTCTCGTGATTGTCGTTCATGCCGCTATTCTTCTTCCTATTGGATGGGCAGTTGGTGATGTCTGGGGAGTATTATTGTTGGGTGGTTTAATGCGCTTAATTTTAAGCCATCATGTGACTTTCTTTATCAACTCGCTATGCCATATGTGGGGCAAACGTCCGTACACAGATGAAAATACTGCACGTGACAACTTTGTTCTTGCTATTGCGACTTGGGGTGAGGGTTATCATAACTACCATCATATCTTCCAATACGACTATCGCAATGGCGTAAAATGGTGGCAGTACGACCCAACTAAATGGTTGATCTGGACGTGTTCAAAACTAGGGCTCGCAAAAAACTTACGACGTATTCCAAGTTTTAATATTAAAAAAGCTGAGCTTGCAATGAAGTTTAAATATGCCCAACAAGATCTCGCTGTTTACGGCCATAACGTGAATGATGATATCGTGACAGTTAAAACAAAAATTGCTCAAGAATATGAAGCATTTACGCAAACTTTAAATGATTGGGCGAAGCTTAAAGAGCAAGAAATTAATGCCAAAAAAGCAGCTGTTGCTGAAAAAATTCACTTAATGGATAGCAAACTGAAAGTTGAATTCCAATTGGTTGAACAACGTTTATCTCATCATAGAGAGACATTGAACTTATTGGTTCGTAATTTAAAGAAATCACCAGTATCTGAATAACTCATTCAAGAGACTCTTCAGTTACTCCAAAGCTCCGTTGATCGGGGCTTTTTTTATTTTTTCGATACCATTTCCAATGTAGCAGTCACAGTTTTATGTATCGAATTTTGCTATAGTCAAAGTTGTTCATCACATTTTGAAAAATTATATGCAGTTCAATTCTCGCTATAACACACTACCCGCTCGACTGTATCATCATCAACAACCTCTTCCGCTAAAAGGGGCTAAACCTGGTCATTTTAACGAAGCACTTGCAGATGAGTTACTGTGGACTCAAGAAGATAAGATGAACTGGGTAGAAATCTGTAGCGGGCAAAAAACTTTTGCTGAGTTTGAACCTTTGGCGATGGTATACGCGGGTCACCAATTTGGACAATGGGCTGGACAGCTTGGTGACGGTCGCGGTTTACTCATTGCTCAAATCCTGGATCAAAATAACAACACGGTCGATTTACATCTTAAAGGTGCTGGCTCTACCCCCTATTCTCGGAGAGGCGATGGTCGTGCAGTGTTACGTTCCGTTATTCGTGAATATTTGGCTGGACACGCCCTCAATGCCCTAGGTGTTCAATCCAGTAATGCGATTGGTTTTGTATCATCAGATCAAGGTGTACAACGAGAAAAACTTGAACGTGGCGCGATGATGTTGCGTACGTGTGATACACATATTCGCTTAGGTCACTTTGAGTGGATTAATCAATTTCAGCCAGATCTACTGCAAGAATTTACACAAAAGTGCATTGAATGGCACTACCCTGAATGTTTGGAGACAGAACAACCTGTTCTTTCTTTTGCAACTCAAGTCATTCAACGTACTGCGATCATGATCGCCAAGTGGCAACTGATTGGTTTTGCGCACGGGGTCATGAATACTGACAACCTGAATATTACCGGCTCAACTTTAGATTTCGGACCTTATGGTTTTATGGAGCGTTTCCGTCCTAATTGGATCAACAATCATTCTGATTACCAAGGACGCTATACGTATCAGAACCAACCGAGTATCGGGCACTGGAATTTATGGACTTGGTTAAATAGTCTCATTCATCTTTGTCCAGAAAATTATGATCGAGAGCAATGGAAACAAGACTTGTCTTACTGTTTAGAGCACTATGAACCAACGTTCCTGGAACACTATAAACTTGGTTTAAGTCAAAAAATGGGATTACCAAGTTTTCATAAAGATAGCTTTGATTGTGGTATGGCTTTTCTACATATTTTACAAACAGAACAACTTGATTACACCCAAAGTTTTATTCGTTTACAGAATAAAGCGTATGAACAAATCAAAGATGATTGCCTTGATCGTATCGCATTTGAGCGGTTTCTTCACCAATATCTCTCAATACGGGAAAATCAAGACACTGACGATCTCGATCAAGCGATGTTAACAGCCAATCCACACTACGTTCTACGAAACCATATGGCACAGAAAGCAATTGAACTTGCTGAACGTGATGATTTCTCTGAAGTTGATCGCTTGTTCAAACTTCTTCAAACACCATACACCAAACAAGAACATCTTGAACAACCAGAAGACTTAGGCCCTTTAGCTAGCGACGTCCCTGAAATTCAAGTCAGTTGTTCATCATAAGTTATTCACAAACCTCTCTCATTCTGTGGATAATTTAATCATTATCCACAATACCCATTCGTTTTTACTATGCATTTACATCAATTGGCAGCATCACAAGCTTTAAAACTTCCTGAAGTCACTGTCAGTCAACCGTTTGGTGAGGGATGTGATGTTTATAAAATTATGGATAAAGTCTTTTTGCTCGCATTTCATTTACAAGGCAAAGCTGCGATTAATTTAAAAGTCGAACCAGATCGTGGACATATGTTAAAAGATATTTATCCTTATATTCGATCTGGATGGCACATGAATAAACGACACTGGGTTTCAATCTATGATGAATCTGAATTGGATGAAGAGCTTATCAAAGATTTGATCTCCAACTCCTATAATCTTGTGGTATCGAACCTTAAAAAAGCCGAACAAAAGCATATCGCTTTACTCAGAGTCATTTGAATAAAGTTAAAAATTGCTTTTCTATAACAATAATTACGCTAAATTAATAAATAGTAGTAATACGAAAAACTTATTCTATATTTGGGTTATATCATTACAACTCTATGAGTACGATATTCATTATGGATATAGAACAACTTTTTGGATTATCAACTCAGATGATCTTAGAGCTAAAACAAGAAATTATTAATAGTGACATTATCGATTGTGGGCCGCGTTTGGACTTAGTTAAACAATGTATTTACATCTCATTTGAGCATGGGCTTGGAGTAAGTGGTTTATTATCTTCAAATCTACCAACACAAGCTATGATTCTACTTAGATCACAATTTGAAGCTGTAGTCAGAGCATATTGGTTATTATTTCTTGCAAGTAATCATCAAATATCAAAATTGCAATTTAGTTACACATTTGAAGAGCAATTTGAATTCGACACATGTCCAATGATTTCTGAAATGCTTGATAAGCTTGGTGCTTCAAACTTACCTGCTCAGCCAATAATTCAGACCCTTTGTGATTTCAAAAAATATCATTTGAAGCAACTTAACTCCATAGTACATACTGGAAAACAGTCATTTACTAGAGATGTTATGGGATATGAAGAGGAGATGCTGATCACCTTGATGCGCCAATCAAATAACTTAATAACCGTAGCTGCACAGATAATGTTAAAGCACACAGTTCCTGATAAACAAAAATATATTAGTGTTTTGATCGAAAAATATAGATATTGCTTTTATATGGTTGATGATGTTGATCCTATAGTAAAAGCTAGAGTCGAAGCTTACTTTAAATAAAAATACGATAGCCACCTCTAATAAGCTCATATCCTAACAAAGTTACATGAAAGTTGCATATGAAATGGCCAATTGTAGAGACCCTAACCAAAACCAACGCACCAAAAAAAAGCGAACTTCTAGATTCGCTTTTTTATCACAAAGAATCAATCTTCAGGATATTCGAAACGATATCCCACCCCATAAACAGCTTGAACCCATTCATGGCGATTACCTGTTTCCGCGGCATCCGAGATTTTACGGCGCAAGTTTTTGATATGGCTATCAATCACACGATCTGCCACTTCAAAACTGTCTGGGTTGATATGATCCAATAATTGCGCACGAGAGTACACCTGACCTACGTGTTCTAAAAATAATTCAAGAAGTCGAAATTCTGTAGGTGTCAAATTTAAAGATTTGTTTTGATACCAAATTCGTTGTTGACCTTTGTCCATACGGAATAAATTATTTTCTTCAGGTTCTGCTTTACGATCTAAACGTCGCAACACTGCTTGAACACGAGCAACTAACTCTTTAGGGCTAAATGGTTTACAAACATAATCATCCGCCCCCATATTCAAACCAAGTACACGATCAATCTCTTCCGTTCGTGCTGTCACCATGATAATAGGCAAATCAGACTGCTCACGGACTTTACGGGTGATCGTGAGACCATCCATACGAGGTACCATCAAATCTAAAACCATTAGACTTGGTTTACGTTGTAAAAAGCTATCATAAGCCTCTTGACCATCGTGAAACATACTGACTTCAAAGCCAGCTGCTTCAAGATAATCTCGCACCAATTGAGCAAGTTCTACTTCATCTTCAACCAGCATCACATGTTTCATATGTCACCCTTCTTCAATTTAAAACGATTTCTTTGGAAATGTGAGGATGCAGCGCAATCCACCCAATGGTGAGTGGTCAAACTTCAAGGAGCCCTTCATGCCTTGTGCAATTTTGCACGATAATGCTAGACCTAATCCAGTTCCGCCAGTACTACGTGTTCTAGAATCATCCGCTCGATAGAAACGCTCACCTAAATGAGCCAATTGCTCATCAGTAAGACCTAATGGGCTATCGTCAACAATCACCGACCAAGTCTTATCGTTTTCGATCGTATGCACATGAATTCTTCCACCGGCTTCCGTATAGCGAATAGTATTACCGAGTAAGTTGACCATAATTTGTTTAAAACGATCTACATCTAATTGTAATTTCGTTCCATGCCCCTCTGCGCTAATCGTGAGATCGGCTTGTTCAAATTTAGGTTTGAAATTTTCAATCTCATTTAACACGACACTCCAAGGGTCAATTTCATTGAAATCAAAATTGAGTTGTTGTGCTTCAGCTTGTGCTAACGCAGCCAAATCTTGTGTTAATTTTTTCAGACTCGAAACTTGTGCCAACATTGAAGCAAAATGTTCAGGCGTTGGTTTACGTATTCCATCTTGCATTGCTTCAATTTGTGCTTGCAAAACAGCCAGCGGCGTTTTTAACTCATGCGAAGTGTCTGCAACCCACTGCTTTCTAGAATTTTCATGCTGATCTAGAATCACAGCTAACTGATTAATTTCAGTCGAAAGATCGCCAAGCTCATCGTTACGATTTACTTTCACCTGATGCTGAAAATTCCCTTTGGTTAATTCTCGTGTTGCATTTAATAAGCGTTGAATTGGCTTTCTAAAATAAGTTGCTAATAATAAGGCAGCAACCAAACTCGAAATAAATGTCAGAATATATATTAAAAATAAATAACGCTTTTGATTGCTAAAGAAATTAATACTTAAAGCATCATCTTGATCTAAAACAGGTCTTAGCCCGAGATACCCCACAATATTTCCATCAACTGTGATCGGTCGATACGACACCATATTCTCTGATGGTTCACCCAAGATAAACTGTTGTTTTGCATCATATAAGGAAAGTCTAGAACTTAAACCCAAGTGATCAGACATAGATATAAATAGTTTCTTGCCCTGCTGGTATTCAGAAGTTCTCAAACTAGAAAGCTTATTTTCATGTGATTTATCAGAACTGTTCGTGGTTCTTGTCTGATTCTGATTTGAACTTAATGGGAAACGCAATCCTTCAAATGGCTGAAATGCAGAAGGTAAATTTTCTTCTAAGACTTTCAGCTCTTCTGGACTAATAGTTTGCGTTCTTTGTGACTCAATTTCGCTAATTAATGTATGCTCTTTGAAATAACGCTGTTGCAATGCAATATCATATTGGCGACGTAACCACCAACGTGATAGTCGATCATAATCATCGGGTGCAGCTTCACCTTCAATTTGTAAAATCTGAGCTTGAACGGCATTGCCCCAATCTTGATAAACAGAGAATACGCCCGCTAAATTATCGATCAGATGATCAAGCTTTTGCATTTCTACATCAGCTACATATTTGGTGAAGTTTTTTTGCATCGTCCAATGCAGCACACTTAAGCTAACCGTCGTAATGAGCAATGTCGTTAACAGTACTGTAAAAAATAAGCGTAGTGCGATTGGTACTCGACGTATATTCAAATTGAACTCACATTATTTCTTCGTTTTTCAGTATTGTATCTAACACTGATTCAAAAAACTCTCCATTGTTTCTTCATCTTTATTATTTAATCTTTACCTATACCGAATCCAAACAACTTTGGGGATAAACATAATGAAAGCGATGAACAAAATTGTATTGGTGACCACTGGTTTAATCAGTATGGGCGCACTTACTGCATGTCAAACAACAACTCAAGCACAAGAAGTTAAAAAGGGTCACTATGATAAAAAACATCATCATAAAGAACGTTTAACACCTGAACAACGCGAGCAATTCAAACAAGCGCGTGCTGACCGTAAAGCGATGATGCAGCAAATTCGTCAAGCATGCGACGGCAAAGCTGTAGGTCAAACTGTTCAAATCAAAACTGATAAACAAAATATTGATGGTACTTGTCATATCCGTTTCGTAGCGGATCGTGCTGATATGAAAAAAATGCATGAGCAAGCACGTGCCCAATTTAAAGCTGAAAAGCCAACTTCGGTCCAAGCTAACCGTTCACAAAAAGGTGAACCTCTCACAGATGCCAAACGTGCTGAGCTTGTTCAAAAATTTGATCAACGTTTGATGCAACAGCAAGTTAGTCAAAATGCAAAACTTCAAGCATGCAATGGGCAAACTGATGGTAAAAAAGTTCAAATCAAAGTGGGTGAACAGACTATCAACGGTGTATGTAAAGTTTATTTCAAACCAAATCAACCACTCGTTAAACCAGACTTAAAAAAATCCGCATAATTCAATTCAACTCACTACTAAGTGATTGAATATTAAAAAGGCGCATGTTGCGCCTTTTTTTATGTCATAACTTATTACGTTTTTGACTATTCTGTTCACATATAATTCACGAAAAAACTTTATACTCTAAACACTTAGCCAAAATTAATATTTTTTCTTTGACTTTACAGTCACACAGAATATGGCTATAAAACTTGTACCAAGCAATAACTTATTGCACGATGTAATAGAACAAAATAGGTGTCGTAGATGACACGACATTTTTTATTAGGATTATAAATCTGGTTTAACCAGTATTGAGGAACCCGATATGCCACAATACAAAGCGCCCTTACGTGATATGCAATTCGTTTTGCATGAATTATTAAATGCTGAAGAACACTTTTCAAAACTCCCTGCATTCCAAGAAAACGTAAGCCGTGAGTTGGTTGATCAATATTTAGAAGCTGCTGCAGATTTCTGTGAAAACGAATTATCTCCACTCAACCAAGTAGGTGACCGCGAAGGTTGTACTTGGAATGATGGTGTAGTTACTACTCCAACAGGCTTCAAAGAAGCATATAAAAAATATGTAGAATTAGGATTCCCATCTTTAGCTGCTGAAGAACAATATGGTGGTCAAGGCTTACCAAACTCTTTAGGCATTATCATTTCTGAAATGATCGGCTCTTCGAACTGGGCATGGGGTATGTACCCAGGTCTATCTCATGGTGCAGTTCGTACAATTGAGCACCATGGTACGGAAGAGCAAAAAAATACTTACTTACCAAAACTGATTTCAGGTGAGTGGACAGGTACCATGTGTTTAACAGAATCTCATGCGGGTTCTGACCTTGGTATTATCCGCACAAAAGCTGAACCTAATGCAGATGGTAGCTTTGCGATTTCAGGTGAGAAAATCTTTATTTCCGCTGGTGAGCATGACATGGCGGACAACATTGTTCACATCGTTCTTGCGCGTTTACCAGGTGCTCCGAAGGGAACTAAAGGGATCTCATTATTCATCGTACCTAAGTTTAACTTAACTGCTGATGGTGAAGTTGGCGAGCGCAACGCTGTTCGTTGTGGTTCGATTGAACATAAAATGGGTATCCATGGTAACGCAACATGTGTGATCAATTTTGATCGTGCAACAGGTTACTTGATTGGCCCTGAAAACCGTGGTCTGAATGCAATGTTCACCTTCATGAACACTGCACGTATTGGTACAGCTGTACAAGGTTTGTCTGCTGCTGAATCATCTTTCCAAGGTGCTTTGGCATATGCGAAAGATCGTTTAGCAATGCGTTCACTTTCTGGTCCTAAAGCACCTGAAAAAGAAGCAGATCCTATTATTGTGCATCCAGCAGTTCGCAACTTAATCTTAACGCAAAAAGCATTTGCTGAAGGTGGTCGAGCTCTAGTGTACTACCTTGCTCACTATGCTGATATCGTTGAGAAAGGCGCGACTGAAGAAGAACGTAAATTTGCAGATAATATTCTGTCATTATTAACGCCAATTGCTAAAGCATTCTTAACTGAAGTTGGTTATGAAGCTGCAAACAAAGGCGTACAAGTATTTGGTGGTCACGGCTTCATTTCAGAGCATGGTATGGAGCAAATTGTTCGTGATACACGTATTGCTTGCTTATATGAAGGTACCACTGAAATTCAGGCACTTGATTTGTTAGGTCGTAAAGTACTGCAAACTCAAGGTGCGATGTTGAAAGATTTCACCAAAATCATTCACAAATTCGCTGAAGCAAACAAAGATAATGCAGACTTGAAAGAGTTTGTTGAACCTTTGGCTGCACTCAACAAAGAATGGGGCGATTTAACTATGCAGATCGGTATGCGCGCGATGCAAAACCCTGATGAAGTCGGTGCTGCTGCAGTAGATTACCTATACTTCTCTGGTTATGTAACGCTAGCATTCTTATGGGCTCGCATGGCTCAAGTTGCTCAACAACAACTTGCAGCAGGTTCAACTGAAGTTGACTTCTACAATGCGAAAATCACAACAGCTCGCTTCTACTTCAAGAAGATCCTTCCACGCGTTCGCTCACATGTTGACGTAATTGCAGGTGGATTAGAACCATTAATGACTTTGGATGCTGAACATTTTGCATTCTAATGATCCATATTAAATATGTGTAAAAGAAAAAGGACAGTCATAGATTTGGCCGTCCTTTTTCTTTATAAATAAATTCGAGATATTAACCTTTAGTCGTCTAACAAGTCCTAATATGCTTCGATAGACTGCTAAGAACTAAAGATATTTAAACAAAAAAAAGGTGAACGAAAATGCCAATCTATAATGCGCCTCTTACAGATATGAAGTTCATTTTGAATGATGTATTTCAAGCTGAACAATTTTGGCAATCAAATGAGAATTTAGCTCATATTGATGCTGCGACAGCTGAAGCTATTTTAGAAGAGATGGCTAAATTCGCTCAAAACGTAACCCTTCCCCTAAATCGCACAGGTGATGAAGAAGGCGCAACTTATAATAATGGATCTGTTACCACACCAGCGGGCTTTAAAGAAGCGTTCCAACAATATGCAGAAGGTGGTTGGATTGGCTTAGGTGCTGACGAAGAATGGGGCGGTCAAGGCATGCCAAAAATGCTGACTGTGCTTGCAGATGAAATGCTTTTTGCAACCAACCCATCATTTATGCTTTACCCACTTCTTTCTGTGGGTGCGGGTATGGCATTAAATAGCTATGCTTCTCAAGAACAAAAAGAAACCTATCTTCCTAAAATCTATTCAGGTGAATGGTCAGGTACGATGTGTCTCACAGAACCTCACGCAGGTACTGATTTAGGCATTATTAAAACTAAGGCTGAACGTAATGAAGATGGTACTTACAACATCACAGGTACTAAAATTTTTATTACCGGTGGTGACCATGATTTAGCTGAAAATATTATTCACCTTGTATTAGCAAAAACGCCTGATGCTCCTGCTGGTTCACGCGGTATTTCTCTGTTCATTGTACCTAAATTCTTAGTGAATGAAGATGGTACCTTGGGTGATCGTAACCCTGTAGGCCCTGGTTCTATTGAACACAAAATGGGGATCAAAGCCTCTGCAACATGTGTGATGAACTTTGACGGTGCAAAAGGCTATTTAGTCGGTAAAGAAAACGAAGGTCTTGCTGCAATGTTCGTGATGATGAACTATGAACGTTTGTCCATGGGTATCCAAGGTTTAGGCGCTTCTGAATTTGCTTATCAAAATGCTGCTCAATATGCCACTGATCGTTTACAAGGTCGTAGTGCAACAGGTGTGAAATCTCCGAATAAACCTGCTGATAGTATTCTTGTACACGGTGATGTACGTCGTATGCTCTTAAATGCTCGTGCGAACAATGAAGCTTCACGTGCATTTGCAGTATATGTAGGTCAACAACTTGACATTACAAAGTTCTCGACAGATCCAGAAGCAGTTGCAAAAGCAAATAATCGTGTTGCTTTGCTCACACCAATCGCAAAAGCATATTTAACAGACACTGCTTTCAATGCGACACTAGATGCCCAAATGGTCTTTGGTGGTCACGGCTATATTCGTGAATGGGGTATGGAACAATGTATCCGTGATCTTCGTATCTCACAAATTTATGAAGGAACGAACGGCGTTCAATCACAAGATCTAATTGGACGTAAAACGATTAAATGTAATGGACAATTCATCGCAGAATATATCGAAGAAATTCGTGACTTTGCAAATGCATTAGATGCGGACTTAAATTACATCAAAGATGCCACTCTTGATGCTGCAACTGAACTTGAATCGATTACTCAAGTTGTTCTTGAACGTGCTGCGGAAAATCCTGATTATGCGAATGCTGCTGCGGTTGATTATTTACATGCGGTAGGCTTACTCAGCTTTACCTATATGTTTGCTAAAATTGCTAAAGCTGCGAGTGAAAAATCAGGTGAGTTCTATGAGAACAAATTATCTTTGGTGAACTACTACATCCAACGCGTTTTACCTGAATTAAATACACGTTTAGCTCGCATCAAAGCTAGCTCTGAAATCGTGATGGGATTTAGCGAAGATTACTTCACAAATCAATCATAAGTTTTATCTTAAAAAAGCCTGATTCTTCAGGCTTTTTTTTACCTGAAATTTGCTTATTTTCAAAGCAACTCATAATAGTCTTCCCTGCTTAGACATAAGATGAGCATGAATTTTGCATCACTCCAATGAAACCATCAGGTTTTTTCAAAGGAGGAGATGTCATGATTAAAAAAGATATTAGCGTAGAAAAAATCGAATCCTTATTAGATCGTTTTGGAAATCTAGCAGTTGAGAGCTTCCACTATATTGCGCTCTTTATTATTGGCTGCATGGTAATTTGGTCTGCAGGACATACCGTGATTGATATTCTTACGGTAAAACAATATGCAACGATTGATGACATTCTGTTGTTATTTATCTATTTAGAGCTAGGTGCGATGGTAGGTATTTATTTTAAGACCAATCATATGCCCGTCAGATTTCTGATCTATATCGCCATCACTGCCCTGACACGTCTGTTAATTTCAGATATTCAACATGACCATAAAGCTGATATTGATTTAGTCATTATTACAGGATCAATTTTAATCCTAGCATTCGCTATATTGGTCGTGCGTTTTGCTTCTTGGAATTTTCCATCAGTGATCCGAGATAAACACCAAGATAAACCTTTACCACTTGGAAAAACACCACGCCCTGAAGATGATGAGTTGGCTTAGATAAAGATGGCTTAGACAAATTGGATTAAGCATCTAACGATCATTTGGCATCTGGATATATCGACCATTTTGGTATATCCAATGCATTCCAACTTGTGGTGCAGGAAGACCATAACGACGCCAATCTGAAATCAGCATATACTGACTCATTTCAATAGTACCACCCTGCCCATTTACGAAACTTGACTGCTTGCTAGAATATGTCGTCGTGGTCGGTAAAGACTGTTGATAGATCACTGTAATTCCATTCTGCTGCGGATACGCTGGATAAGGAGGATATGGTCGCTGTAATTGAGGTCTATTCTGAGCAAAACGTGGTTGTTGCAATGGGACTGGCTTACTTAGACGATCTGCATTACCAGTATATATTGGAGTCAGTGTTGGTTTTACAGGTCGAACCTTAGAACCTTGGTAATTAGCCCAACTATCTGCAAAAGTATGACTCGTTATTAAAAGAATCACTGAACCCAATAGAGTCTTAACCAATAATGTATTGTTCATCTCTATTACCTCTTTCCAAATGTAAGATTACTTTTGTTTTCAACACTCATTCTAAAGCTTAAATATAGATCAATCATGTAGAAATCTTGAACATTATTTAAAATTTTAAATTTAATACTTTAGACCTTTTATTTATCTGCATGAGTCTGTTTGTAAATCTGCTAGACTAACCATTTTTAACTTTGCGAGATTATCCACCGTGCCTGAAATGAGTTTTGATCGCCTGCACCAATTTTTTTGTAAAGTTCCGAGTGTCCAAGAAAACTATATCGATTCTTATGGCACTGATGGTGAACATGCATGGTGGTTTAAATTTCAAATCAATATCGACCATGCCTTAGCTTGGCAAACGGTTCAAGAACTTGGTCATGTATTAAATTACATTTCTAAAAATGAACGCCTACCCACTCAGTTTTTACCAGTGTCTCCTCCACCCTATATGAATGGTGAGGCGAAACAATTCTTATCTTGGGTGATTCAGTGTAATCATCCTGATTTTACGCCAGATGTGGTTTGTGATTGGTTAGAAGCACGTTTACCTCAACCTGTTGAGGATGAGTCTAAGTGGAAAATCAAAACCGATATTAAAGAACTCGATCAAATTGATGATAAGGAACTCGATAAATTAGTTCCGCCGAATCCATAAATGAAAAAATCCCTCTTCTGAGGGATTTTTTTTAGAAGGTTGAAAGACCACTCCATTCCATAAATCGATAAATGGCATATTTCATTTTTGAATCTTCTGCATATTCTGAGTAATCAACACTCATTTGCTTACCCTCTAAATTCATCCAAGCAGTATCAAAATACTGTACTGCATCTTTAAAAACTTGCTGATTTGAAGAGCCAATAACACGTAAATCGGTTTCTAAATTATAATTTTTCAAATTACGAGCAGTAAAATTAGCCGACCCCAAAATCAGTTCAACCTGATTTGAACTACGCTTAATAATCATTTTTGAATGGCACTGCTCACCTTGTGTATTACACCAGCGTACGTCTATTCCAGCTTTATAGAGCTCTGTCGCGACAGGACGATTTGGAATACCATTTTTAGTACGTCCAAATGCATCTTTGTTCGGGTCTAGTAAAACACGAACTTCAACACCGCGTTGGTGAGCTTCAATTAAGGCTTCAATAATTTTTCGCTCTGATAAATAGAACATTGCCAAATCTATTTTTGCATCAGCACCTTGAGCAGATTCAATCAGTTTCAGCAGTTCATCATATATTGCCTTTTCTGTCAGCACTTGCACTTGGGGCAACAGTTTATCTTCTGGTACATCTCCCACAATAACCATTGGAATATTTGCTTTAGAAAATAAAGCCACTGATTGTTCAGTTTTTAAAATATCGACAGCTGTATGCCCTTCGACCACAAGTGCTACATTGGAATGGCGTGAGCTTCCATCATGTGGGTTCATCGAAGTCACTAGTGTTTTCCATCCCTCGGATGTATCCACTACGATGGTTTTACGATGGTTCGCTTTAAAATTAAAAAGATTTAAATAACTTCGAATAGTAATTTTTTCTTCCCCGAAAGGATTATTTAACCAACCTTTCTCAGCATTATTTCCTAAACTCTGACAACAAAAATACCAAATGCCCGACCACAGTGGATTTGATGCGCGTAATGGTGATAAATCTGTTTCTATGACATCAATTCCTGCTTGCCTGAGTTGTCGATAGTGCTCTGGGATTATTCCACCATAAACTGAATTTATAGGATCAGTGATTAATTTAATTTCAATATTCGGTGTTAGACGCTTTTTTTGAATGAGTGCTTGGGTCAGTTCTTGTGTTAAGGCGCGATGTTGATTTTGAGACTGACCAGTTTCAGGATTGAACAGAAACATATCTAACACAATTGTAGTTTGCGCTTGCTCAATAAGATTGAGAATTTCATCAAAAATCTGATGCTGCTGTCGCTGACCCTCCGTATCTATATAAGTTTGGTCTGCTAGGAATTTCACATTTGCATGCCGTAATTTACCGGAATAATTAAGCCCTTCTGGTAATGGTTTATAAATATGATATAGCGCTGAGGCTAAATAGCCGATGGTCAGCATACCGAGAATCAGACCAACATAACGTCGGTTTGACCAATTTAATTTTTGGTGAATTCGTTTAAATAGACGCATAACAAAAAACCTAGTCCGATACTTTCAGACTAGGTTTTAATTTACGTTTTTTCAAGCATTAAACTGTTTTTAACACGTTGAATTAAATTAGAACCCGTATTCAACGCCGACGGTAAAATTACGTCCAATTTGTGGAATATTCGACAAAAATGAATTGTGCGAATAAACCTGATCATCCAATAAGTTATTTGCTTTTAAATAAACCCGATAATCGTTGCGATTGTTTAACTGCCCAGCATAAGACACACCAACATTGACCATGTTATAGCCTTGGGTTTCGGTCTCATGTATTGGTGCAATCTTATCTTGTCTAAACACATGATAGTATTCTGCCAGACCAGACCATCCATCCGCAAAATTGGTTTCCACCTTTGTACCAAGTCGTCCAGCAGGAATACGTGGAGCATTGTCTCCCTCTATCTTGCCTCGAACGTAATCACCAAACAAGCTTAGCTTATACTGATCATTAATCGCGTATCCAACCTCACCCTCAAGCCCATAGAATCTTGCTTCATCACCCTGATATTGCAATAAACGTGTATTGGTTTCAGAATCTTGATCTACAAAACGTCCATAAATATAGTTATCAAACCAATTGTGATAAGCATGAACATGGTAATCCAATTTGTCATTTTCATAATGAAAACCAAGCTCTAAATTATTTGATTTTTCAATTGAAAGATTTGAATTACCTACTTCATAACTATTCGTCGCGTAATGCATTCCATTCGCATAAAGTTCCTGCGCAAGTGGTAAACGTTGTTGATGAGATCCCACTAGAGATACCTTATAGTTTGGTGCAAACTGCCAATTTGCAGCTGCAGATGCTGAAAAGGCTGTATCTGAAAAATCTTGTTGGTCTGATTCAACTTTGATTTTTTGATGATCAGCACGTGCACCAAGCTCAACATGAACATCACCAAATTGCTTATGTTCTAAAGCAAATAAACTATATTTTTGAGTTTTTGTATCAGGCATAAATGCTTCGTGTACATGATCACCATGTTGCTCACCTGTGAGCGCAATCTTTTGCTGACTATACTGCGCTCCTAAAACACCATCCCACCCCATAACAGATTGGTGAACTAATTCTAAACGACCATCAAAAGCATCGCTTTTAAAATTGCTTATAACAGAATGACCCTCAATCTCATCATGCTCATAGTCAGTATAACTTGCATGCGCACGAAGCTTATCAAAGCCTGCAAAAGGCTGATCTAATTCGGTTCGCAAGTCAAAACGCTCAGATTTCAAGTCTACCCAAGGTCCAGCATGATGATCTCCGTCACCATCATCTGCTGGATGACAGTGAATATGATCAGCACCCTGCAAATGACAATCAGCGTGGATATGTCCCGGCAAACCATATTTATCTTGTCGATTACTATATGACAGCCCCACAAAACCTCGATCATGGATCCATGAGCCGCCGACATTAACTGTTTGACCTTCTGAGAAGGTATTTTCTACACGTTTAGCACTTTCACGATGAGGCTCTGTCTCACCCTCATGATGATGTTCAGTGAAGTAACCTTTGAAAGGGATATAATCATTGGCTTTATGCTTCGTGCCTTCAACACGAAGTGCAAAATTTTCACCTATAGCTGCTGTTACACCTGCACTCGCAAGTTTTTCATCACTCCCAGAGTTGTAGCGGACGCCCACTTGCCCCTCTAGACCATTAGCTGGCATTTGTGTCGGTATTTTTTGATCAGTCACATTGACTAAACCACCCACAGTACCAGCTGAGTAAAGCAATGTTGAAGGTCCTCGGATAACTTCCACTTGCTTCGCCAAAATAGGATCAACCGTTACGGCATGGTCAGGAGAAAGTGTTGATACATCTGCAGTTTCAGAAGCATGCTGTAAAACTTTTACACGCGGTCCATCTTGGCCACGAATCACTGGACGACTTGCACCTGTTCCATATTGATTAGAATAAACACCCAATTCATCGGCTAATGCATCACCTATGGTTGTTGGTCTTTCGGATAATTTTTTTTGATCAATCACATGATCCGCTACAGCGAAGTCAGCAGCTGTTTGAACCAATGGATGTGCGGTAGAAGAAATTGTATCTAATTGAACATTTTTTTGTTTTTGATCAGCATGTGCTGCGGATGCTATCACTGCTAAGACGGAGGCAGTGATGATATTTTTATGAAAGTTCATACGACAAGCTCAAAATTCGAGAATTTACAATTGTTGTTATAATATAACATTTCAACCAAACTTCAATCATATTTCATTCATTTACTCCAAATTAATTAGCTTCATATAATTAAACCAATGGGTTACATATCAATGTTAATCTATAAAATTCGGATAGCATTTTTTTGATATATTTCAGCAATGCCCTTTACAATTTCACATGCTGTACTCGCACCAATTTTGCATAAAGCATCGAAAGGAACACTTCCTATTTCTGCTCTAGCAATTGGTTGCATGGTCCCTGACTTATTTCGTCTTTTTACAGACGAACATATCCAAATCACACATCAATGGACCGCATTGCTATATCCCAATTTATTGGTGGGAATGGCATTCTGTCTATTGTGGTATGCACTATTACGACCTACTTTTTTTAGATGGATTGGTATTTACAATCCCTTAAAACTCTCGAACTTTAGATCTGTCTTTCAATTCTTGGTGCTGATTAATATTTCATTAATCTTGGGTATCAGCAGTCATATCCTTTGGGATGGTTTAACTCATGTTGATTACAGAACCTTTGCTTTTCATGACCTATTAGCTAAGCAAATCAATCTTTTCGGACAACACTACCCCCTCCATCGAATTTTACAGGTCGGTACCTCTATTATCGTTTTGCCCTTTATTTTTTGGTTTGCAAAACAGTATTTTTGTACTTACCGTCAACCATTCAGAGTAACTCGTTCTATCACTATTTTTGCTGTGGTATCCGTGCTAATTTCAATATTAGGTGGAGTATTTGGATTTATTCATTTCAACTCTAATTACAATACAGCTATTTTAAATGACCTATATGGTTACATTGGCTTCTCAATTAATTATTTCTTTAGAGGCTTTCTATTGACGTTTGCGATTTGTACGCTTGTTTTTCAAATCTTAGATCAATTGGAATTATTCGAAGGATCATCTTAATTTTAAATTTGCATTAAATAATAGGGCTTTCATAATCTTCTCCTTGTGACTGTAGTCTCAAAGAGGCATAATTCATCTTTCGAATAAAGGCGATACGCTGTTTACGTATACGCTTTCATTAACCCATATAGTTGGATTTTTAACGCTATGATGCGAACTCATTACTGCGGTTCATTAACCGAAGCTCAAATTGATCAAACCGTTACACTTTGCGGATGGGTACACCGTCGCCGTGACCACGGTGGTGTAATTTTCCTTGATATGCGTGACCGTGATGGTCTAGTTCAAGTGGTTATTGATCCTGATACACCAGAAGCTTTCGAAACAGCTGATAAGGCTCGTTCTGAATTTGTATTAAAAATTACTGGTCGCGTTCGCCGTCGTTATGCTGGTACTGAAAATGCCAACATGGTGAGCGGTCAAATCGAAGTATTAGGTAAAGAAATTGAAGTTCTAGCAGCGTCTGAAACTCCACCATTTCCATTAAATGATGATAATACTAATATTTCAGAAGAAATTCGTTTGAAGTATCGTTTCTTGGACATTCGCCGTCCAGAAATGTTAGAACGTTTACGTTTCCGTTCTAAGCTTACAAACCTTATTCGTAACTATTTCGAAGAAAATGGATTCTTAGACGTTGAAACACCTATTTTGACACGTGCGACTCCTGAAGGTGCGCGTGACTATTTAGTGCCAAGCCGTGTATCTAACGGTAGCTTCTATGCACTTCCACAATCACCACAATTGTTCAAACAGTTGTTAATGGTGGGTGGTATTGATCGTTATTACCAAATTGCTAAATGTTTCCGTGACGAAGACTTACGTGCTGACCGTCAGCCTGAATTTACACAAATCGACGTTGAGACATCGTTCATGAGTGACGATGACATCATGGATTTAATGGAACGTTTAACAGTTAAGATGTTTAAAGAACTTCTTAATGTTCAATTTGATAAGTTCCCACGTATGACCTATGCAGATGCAATGCGCGACTATGCATCTGACAAGCCTGACTTACGTATTCCACTTAAACTCGTTGACGTTGCAGATTTGATGCAAGACGTAGAGTTCAAAGTGTTCGCTGGTCCTGCTAAAGATCCTAAAGGTCGTATTGTTGCGCTTCGTGTACCGGGTGCAGGCTCTCTTCCACGTAGCCAAATCGACGAGTATACTAAATTTGTTGGCATCTACGGTGCAAAAGGTTTGGCGTATATCAAAGTTAACGAACTTGAAAAAGGTATCGAAGGCTTACAATCTCCTATCGTGAAATTCATCGAGCCAATCGTGCTTGATTTATTGAAACGTGTGGGTGCTGAGAATGGTGACATCGTATTCTTCGGTGCAGATAAAGCGAAAGTTGTAAACGATGCAATGGGTGCTTTACGTATCAAAGTCGGTCATGACATGAAGATGGCAACTTGCGAGTGGGCACCACTTTGGGTTGTTGATTTCCCAATGTTTGAAGAAACTGATGATGGTAAATGGACCTCTGTTCACCACCCATTCACGCTGCCTAAATCTAGCGTAGAAGAAGTGAAGAACAACCCAGGTGCAGCATTATCTGTAGCTTACGATATGGTGCTTAACGGTACTGAAATCGGTGGTGGTTCACTTCGTATTCACAACCTAGAAATGCAAAAAGCAATTTTTGAAGCTTTAGGTATTGGTGAAGAAGAAGCAGAAGAGAAATTCAGCTTCTTATTGAACGCTCTACGTTATGGTGCACCTCCACACGGTGGTTTGGCATTCGGTTTAGACCGTCTTGTGATGCTAATGACAGGTGGTTCATCAATCCGTGATGTGATTGCATTCCCGAAAACGAAAACTGCGGAATGTCCGTTAACACAAGCACCTGCACCAGTTGAATCAACTCAACTTCGTGATCTTGGTATTCGCTTACGTGAAAAACCAAAAGCTGAATCACAAGAATAAGTTTTTGTTGATCTAAATAAAAACCCTGCAACGGCAGGGTTTTTATTTCATTGAGATAAACGCTCAAAAATGGCATAATCGCAGAAAATATTTAAGAGTTCATTCATATGGCTATGCGTCCTGATGTTCGTCGTCATACAATCATTATTATTGTATTTTGCATCGTGCAGTGGGCATTTATGCGCTATATTTTGAATGAACAGTTGTTTAACTTAACAACTTACCAACGTATTGTTTATTTCAGTACCAGTAGTTTTATTGCAGGTTTTGGTACTATCGCAGCATTAATTTATATGGTGCTTAAAGGAAATGCAGATCAGGAATAACTCATTAAAAGAAATCATTATTTAAACAATAAAAAAGCCCAATTTGCTGGGCTTTTTTATTTACGCTAAACCATTCAAATCTTTGAATTTACTTGATTTAAGCTCTTAGGATAAAGGTTTTACAATCGTTTTAAGCAAATAAGCCAAACTATATCTCAGGCGTAAAGCCAAATATGCAAGGTAATTTTTTTCTTTCATTGGTCTAATCTTATAAAATTTATAAACCTTATATTCTGCATATGCATAACCTTTTTTATTTTTATATCTTTGTAAAATCTTGAATACTTCCTCGAACATTAATGATTTATCTCGACTTAAATTTGTATCGTGCATACGATAAGCCACTATGACCTGTGGAAGATAAACCAGTTTTGCTCCTCGCTCCGTTAATCTTAGCCATAAATCCCAATCTTCGACCTTAGTATTTTCATTATACCCCCCAATCTCTTTCAGCAGTTTTAGGTCAATTAATTGTGAAGAAGCTGGGATATCATGCTGATGAAAAAAAATCTCCTGAAATGTAAATTCTCGATAACGTGCATTCTCCTTTACTCTCATGATCTGACCATCATCATTAATGAGTTGATGTGCTCCAAAAATTCCAGCAATATTGGCGTCTTTCTTTATTGCTGCAATTTGGATTGCTGTTTTTTCAGGAAGCATCATATCATCTGAAGCAACAATACTTAAAAACTCACCTTTAGCTAAAGCCATTCCTTGATTTAAAGTTTTACTTAAGCCTCTATTCTCTCGAGAAATAAATAAAAAATTCTCAAAACGTCGCTCACAATTCACTCGCATTTGCTCAATTTTCAAAATCGAATCATCACGAGAACCATCATCAATAATAATGAGTTCAATACGTTCATATGTCTGATCAATGACGGATTGAATACTTTGCTGAATATATTTTGAATGGTTATAGCTTGGAATGACAACGGTCACTAATGGTAAAACAGTATTCATATTATTCACCATTAAAAGCATTACATGCAGCAATTACTTTTTCAATATCATCATCTTGTAAAATCGGGCTGATAGGTAAGCTTAAAACTTGCTCATGAATACTTTCAGTGACAGGGAGACTCAAATGATTTAACTCTGTATAGGCTTGTTGCTTATGAGGTGGAACTGGATAATGAATAAGCGTTTGAATACCTCTTTCTACCAAATATTTTTGTAACTCATTTCGTTTAACTGTTCTTATAACAAATAAATGCCAAACATGCTGAGAGTAATTTTTAGGATCAACATCTTGCAATGGTAAGGTGATTAAGGAATTTTTAATTCCTTGAATATATTTAGATGCAACCGCTCTACGACATTCGATTTCAGCATCCAAATATTTTAACTTGATATCTAACATTGCGGCTTGAATTTCATCGAGACGACTATTTACCCCAACAAATAAATTTTTATACTTTTCATGTGATCCGTAATTTCGCAATGCTTTTAAAGTCTGTGCCAATTCCACATCATTAGTGGTTATAGCGCCTGCATCTCCTAATGCACCCAAATTTTTACCTGGATAAAAACTAAAACCTGCGGCATGTCCCCAACTACCAGCCTTACGACCATCAAGTTCTGCACCATGTGCTTGTGCGGCATCCTCAAGCACCAGCAAATCATATTGATCAGCAAGACTCATTATTGCCGGCATATCAGCCAATTGCCCATACAAATGAACAGCTAAAATAACTTTTGTTTTTGGTGTAATTGCTTGTTTAATTAAGTCTAAACTAATGTTAAAAGTTGAGAGGTCTGGCTCAACCAATACAGGTTTTAAATTGTTTGCTGTAATAGCTAAAATACTGGCGATATAAGTATTAGCAGGAACAATAACCTCATCCCCATCCGTTAATTTACCTAGTTCTTTCCACGCCCTTAAACTAAGAATAAGAGCGTCTAATCCATTGGCAACTCCAACAGCAAAATTAGTCCCACAATAGCTTGAAAAATTTTTCTCAAATGTTTCTAATTCTTTACCATCAATATACCATCCTGCATCAATAACGCGACTGCATGCCGCCTTTAAATCCTCAGCATACTGACTATTAATTTTTTTCAAATCTAAAAAAGGGATCATTCTATTACATAACCTTTTATCACTGCTGGATTTCCCACAACTATAGCCCGATCTGGTATATCTTTTGTGACCACAGCCCCAGCACCAATCATGGATTTCTTGCCAATTCTTATCCCAGGCAAAATTGTAGCATTTGCACCAATACTTGCCCCTTCTTTCACGACTGTTCTTAAAAAATCTGTAGGATACTGTTTTGAGCGTGGATGTTTATCATTGGTAAAGCTGACACATGGTCCAACAAATACGTTATCTTCGATAGTAATTCCATCCCAAACAAACACACCTGACTTTATAGTGACATTGTCGCCAATCAAAACATCATTTTCGATCAACGTGTGTGCACAAATATTACAATTTTCTCCGATTTTCGCTTGTGGTAAAATCACACTGTATTGCCAAACACGTGTATCACAACCTATATTTTTACTCTGCACATCAGCAGTTGGATGAATTATAGGCCGATGCACCTCTTTAAGAAAATCATCATAATCACGAATATAATCTGACTCATCATAATTTTCGCTAGCCAACACCAACAGTACACAATCTGGCGAAAAGTCATGCATTTCACGCCACAATAGACTTTCAATAAGAAGACCTTGTTTGGCAGAGGACAAGACTACTTCTTCCTTTTGATAACCATTATCTAATATAAAACGGCATGATCCATGTAAACATATTGCGATTTGTTTTAAATTCTTATGTGCATGAAATCCGCGCGGCGAATTTTTTGTATTATTAAAAATATAATAGATCCGCTTCAATTGAAATGGAATTGATTTCATTGACTCCAAGGCAACAAGCCCACCTCGATCATCACTCAAATCAGGTAGATCAATTAATTTTATCAAACTCATAAATTTCAACTTACCAAAGAGATCAAATATTGGCCGTAGTCATTTTTACTCATGCTTTGACCAATTTCTAGAACTTGTTCTTTTGTTAACCAACCTTGATTCAAGGCAATTTCTTCAAGACAAGCTACTTTATAGCCTTGTCTTTTTTCAATAGTTTCTACAAATTGTGCAGCTTCGAGTAAGCTTGCATGCGTGCCTGTATCCAACCAAGCAAAGCCACGCCCTAACAGTTCAACGTTAAGATCACCCCGCTCTAAGTACATCTGATTAATTGATGTAATCTCTAACTCACCGCGCTCCGATGGCCGCACTTTTTTTGCAATTTGCACCACATCATGATCATAAAAATATAATCCTGTTACCGCGAAATTTGATTTTGGTTGCTTTGGCTTTTCTTCTAAAGAAATTGCTCTCTTCTGCTCATCAAACTCAACAACACCAAAACGCTCAGGATCTTTCACTTGATATCCAAAGACAGTTGCCCCCTTGGTACGTGACACAGCATTTTTCAGCATTTGTGTAAATCCCTGTCCAAAGAAAATATTATCTCCTAAGACTAAACAAACATGATGGTCGCCAATAAAGCTTTCTCCAAGAATAAAAGCCTGTGCTAGACCATCTGGACTTGGCTGAACGATATAAGTTAGCTCAATGCCAAATTGAGAACCATCCCCTAGTAAGCGTTTAAAACTCTCTAAGTCCTCTGGCGTAGTAATAATCAGAATTTCACGGATACCCGCTAACATGAGCACTGAAAGGGGATAATAGATCATTGGCTTATCATAAACAGGCAGCAGCTGTTTAGATATACCTTTCGTAATCGGATACAAACGTGTACCTGAACCACCAGCGAGAACAATACCTTTTGTCTTCATTCTATATTTCCTAACCGCTCACCTTGATAACGTCCATCTTGAACCCGATGGCACCACTCTAAATGATTCAAATACCATTGCACTGTTTTACGTAGCCCTGATTCAAATGACTCTTTAGGTGTCCAATCAAGTTCTTTTTGAATTTTAGAGGCATCAATTGCATAACGCACATCATGGCCAGGTCGGTCGGTCACATAATGAATAAGGTCCTGATAGTGCTTTACACCTTGTGGCTTGGTTGGGGCCAGCTCCTCAAGTAAATCGCAAATACTTTTTACTACGTCAATATTCGCTTTTTCATTATGTCCACCAATATTATAGGTTTCGCCGACTGCACCTTCGGTAACCACTTTATATAAAGCACAAGCATGATCTTCCACAAATAACCAATCACGGATTTGTTGGCCATTTCCATATACAGGTAAAGGCTTCCCTTGTAATGCATTGAGAATCATCAATGGGATAAGCTTTTCAGGAAAGTGATAAGGACCATAGTTATTTGAACAGTTAGTGACAATCACTGGTAAACCATAAGTCCGATGCCATGCTCTCACCAAATGATCTGAACTAGCTTTAGAAGCAGAATATGGCGAACTCGGTGAATATGGTGTTTCTTCAGTAAAAAGATCTGTCGTTCCGTCTAAATCACCATACACTTCATCTGTTGAAATATGATGAAAGCGAAATTTTTTCTGCGCGCTTGAATCCAACTTTGACCAATAATGGCGGGCAGCCTCAAGTAGTTGGTATGTTCCAATAATGTTGGTTTCAATAAAAGCAGAAGGTCCAGAAATAGATCTATCTACATGCGATTCCGCAGCCAGATGCATGACAGCATCTGGGGAAAAATGGCTAAACAGCTGTTCTAATGCCACTCTATCACAGATATCGGTCTGACTAAATTGATAACGCTCATGCTTTGCAACAGAAAGCAAAGACTCTAAATTACCCGCATAAGTCAATTTATCGACATTTAAAATGTGATGTTGAGTATGTTCAATAATATAGCGTATTACTGCTGAGCCTATAAAACCAGCACCACCGGTTACTAGAATACGCATTCAAGCTGTTCCTATCATTCTTTGTATAAAACTAAATGGAGAGATAAGTCTGATGACAAAATCATTTAAACCCGACAACTTTCCCCACCAATGCGCATTTGATTTGTTTCAATATGCGCATAATTTCTAACTGCACTTTTGCCCACCCTTTTTTCTTTTGTTTTTTCATACGCGCTTTTCGCTCTGCTAGCAAATCACTTGACAGTACGGTTTTCTTAGCAGGAAACAACATCATTTCTTGAATACATAAAGCTGGAGACATCTGATAAACATCAAGACATTTTGTACCCACAAATTCACTGAACATTACTTGATCTAAGGGGATTAATGGAATAGATTTCACATACTCTAGGAAAGCTTTCGCTCCATTTAAAGATAAAATATATCCAGCAGTCCCTAAATTCTTTCCAACCAATTGAACAATTTGCCTTTGACCTTTTGCAATAGGTACATTTTTTTTACCTAAAAAGACTTTTTCAGCAAAAGCTTCCGTTTTGATAATATCCCAATCAGGTTGAATCCACTGAGAATCATTCAGAAGTTCATGAGCTTGTTCACCTAAATACACATCATCTTCAAAGACAGCCAAATAAGGAATATTTTCATCCACGATTTTTTGCCATACAGAAACATGGCTCATAAAGCAGGCGAGTTCACCCGGACTTAAAAAATCATCATGAACATTTAATCGCATTTCTTCAGCTAAAGGACGTGCTAAATCAGGTGTCAGTGCATCAAAAAAATCATATTCAATTTTTTGTTTCGAAAATTCAGCCTCTATATGTTCACGACGTTGATGAGCGGTTTTTAGACTAATTACGATACTTTGCATTAGAATGACCTTAATTTATTTAAATGCAATTAAATGCTGAAGAGCATAGAGTTTATCTCGCCACATTCTTTTTTGCTTTTTCAAACCATAAGAAGCAGATCGGTTTTCCTTTTCCTTTCTTGCAATCCCTTGCGATGCTACAGTCCCTAAAATATCGCTATCTAAACCTGCGGGTTTAACCAATGCTGGCCAAACACCAAGCCCCTTACCTGTTTTACTCAACCAAGACTGGAATAAAATATCCACGGGTTTACAGATAGGTTGCGCTTGTTGTAAAAATGCTTCAGCCCCTTTTCTTGACCAAATTAACCCTAGGCCACGAATTGGGAAATAATATGCATGCCACAATGCAAAATCACCAAACTGAATAATATCTTTGGCAAATTTCTTTTTCTTCGCCGCAATATTCACTAAGTACCATTCGAGATCTTGGTGAGTGTCGAGATATTCCAAAATCTGATGCATCTTTTCAGAGAAATCTGCTGAAATTTGCATATCATCCTCAAGCACAACCAAATAATCTGCATCTGTCGATAAAAATTTCTCAACACACCCCTGATGACTCAGATAACACCCTAATTCAGAATTTAACAAACTACGACCCAACAATTGTTGTGACAATTTATCGTTATATTGACTGAATTCTGTTAATTTTTTTCCACGACCATCATAGGCAGAAAAACGCTCATACGGCCACTTCACGGCGTTTAACTGCTTCGTCGCCTGTTCTAGACGCTGATCACTACCATCTAGATTAATTAGATAAGTTATAACTTTCATAATTTACTCTTGGTCTAGAAGAGACTGTGGTAAGT
This sequence comes from Acinetobacter sp. ANC_7511, assembly GCF_056779975.1. Classification (NCBI taxonomy): domain Bacteria; kingdom Pseudomonadati; phylum Pseudomonadota; class Gammaproteobacteria; order Moraxellales; family Moraxellaceae; genus Acinetobacter; species Acinetobacter sp. ANC_7511. The sequence continues at coordinate 49,956 of NZ_JBWYIY010000008.1, read as the reverse complement.
AGTCCTTAAATTTAGCATTTAGGGCATCAATTACTTGCTGTCTTTGATCAGCTGTAAATTGATCTAAACTCTGAACACACCCATAAGGAATATCTGTTTGCTGTAGTGCTTGATTAAAATTATCAATACCATCTGCATTTTTCAGATACGCAATATCAACATCTGGTAATAAAATTGCTTTATGATTTTGAATACATAGATGATTACTGAGTCCTACTGGCAGTAACTGATAAAAACTTCGGAATCTTGGCGAAATCTGTTCAATTAAAAGTTGTGGATGTGCTTTAAAAAATGCAGCAAGTCGTGATTGTACTAATACATGTGGGCGATGGTGAATCTCAAAATAACGATTGAGACCTACTACATCAGCACTCAGCATTTGTGCCATTGTATATTTAGCTTTAGGTGTTTTATTTAACGTCTTATTGAGCCAATCGCGCCATTTAAACTTTATTTTTAAAGCTGTGCTTGAACTCCAATGACCATATATTTTTATTTGATCATTAACAATGAAATCTTCTAAAGCAGAAGGTGAGTTAAAGAAAAAATCATCATTCAAATACAAAAAATACGGTGAAATATCGGGAATATTCCATAGCATCATTTCAATGGATAGGGAGTTAAATGTTGGTAAATAATCCTGATAACCTGCAAACAAAACTTGATGATCAATGATTCTAATCTGATCTTTTATAACTAAACCTTGTTGCTCGAACTCATCTATCCACTGAGGTTTCTGCTGATCTGTAACAATGTAAATATGCCTAGCATAAGGTACATATTTTAAAATCGAGGCAATATTATAATAAATTTCATTATTACTAGCATAGCGAGTATTCTCAATTTTAACATCGGTATCCCGAAGATAAGATTGACGTTTTTGCTGAAGCTCAACATCCTGACCATCAACCCATGCAATGACAATATCTAAGCTTTGCTGCATATTTAAATAAGTACTCATCAACAATGTTACTGCCAAGCGTCCTTAATCCATTGACTTGGCAACACATAGCGGTACCATTTACCACCGCCACCATTCACAGCATCAGGTGGATTAATCTCACCATGGAAAATAATAATTTTGGCACCTTCAGGTTTTACTGGTGGCTTAAAAAATGCCATTGGGATTTTTTGTAAACAGTGATATTTATAACTCTTACACCAGCTATCTGGCCAATAAGTTTGCTTCGCATGTTTATCTACATACCATGACAAATAGGCTTGCTCATTACGGAATTTTTTTCGAATTTCATCAAAGTTTTCACGAAAATATGGTAATAATCCAGGGAAAGCGCCCAATTTAAAACGATATACTGAGCTATTACCTGTGATTCGCCATGGTCGTTTCCAGTCGTGAATAATTAAAAAATCACCTGGATAAGTGAAAAACTCATCCATGTTATCAACGATAACAACATCCAAATCTAAAAATAGCGCGTTACCCTTTAAGCCATATAAGTCAGGCTCAAAAGTTGAAAGTTTGTTCCAACCACGCTCAGGCGCACCTTCAGGCAATGCTAACGGTGGAATAGGAAAGCATTTAACATTTGGATCAATTCCTTCTGTACGGTCAGTGAGACAAACCATTTGGAAATCAACAGTCGTGTGTCGTTTCACCATATTGTAAAGACGATTCACATACTCAGAACCATATTTGGTTCCCCACTTCATACACAAAACAATGTTCTGTTCTTGTGCAATCTCTTCTTCTAATAAGACATTGTTTTCATGTATTGACATGTCGTTTTATTCCACCGAATCAATAGCTGCATCATACCACAGAGTTAAAATATTCTTGAACGATAAGAATTCAAACTCGTCCAAATTGAAATCAAATCTTCATTAAATTGTCACGTCTTAGAAACCCTATTTTGTCAAATTAAATTTAATCTGGCTTGAACTAAAATAATGAAAATTACTATTGTCGGCACTGGGTACGTCGGTCTCTCAAATGCGATGATTTTAGCACAACATCATGAAGTCACCGCCTTAGACATTGATCAAAACAAAGTAAATTTATTGAACAAGAAAATCTCACCTATACAAGACACAGAAATCTCTGATTTTCTAAGTAATAAACCATTAAACTTTAAAGCAACAACTAATGCTGTGGATGCGTATTTTCAGGCAGACTATATTCTTATTGCGACGCCAACCGATTATAACCCTACAACCAATTATTTTGACACTTCAAGTGTTGAATCTGTGATCACTGAGATTTTAAGGATTAATCCATTAGCGACGATCATTATCAAATCGACAGTTCCTGTAGGTTACACCCAACAACTAAAAAGTAAATTTGAAACACAGAATATTATATTTTCACCTGAGTTTCTCAGAGAAGGAAAAGCATTGCTGGATAACTTATATCCTTCAAGAATTATAATGGGTGAAAATTCTGAACGAGCACATCAATTCGCAAACATGCTCATAGAGGGTGCTTATAAAACAGATTGTCCAGTCTTGTTCACTGACTCCACCGAAGCAGAGGCAATCAAACTTTTCGCAAACACCTATCTAGCTATGCGCGTTGCATTCTTCAATGAACTAGATACTTACGCGCAAATATACCAATTGGACACTCGCCAAATGATCGAGGGCGTATGTTTAGACCCTCGTATTGGTAAATTTTATAACAATCCATCTTTCGGTTACGGCGGATATTGCCTTCCTAAAGATACTAAACAATTACTCGCCAACTACGATCAAGTTCCAAGCAATTTAATTCAAGCCATTGTAGATGCAAATAGTACTCGCAAAGATTTTATCGCTCAGTCTATTTTGGAAAGATGCCCTAGCGTTGTTGGGATATATCGTTTGGTCATGAAAAGTGGTTCAGACAATTTTCGATCGTCAGCAATACAAGGTGTTATGCGTCGTCTCAAAGCGCAAGGAATCAAGATCATTATTTACGAACCAACGCTTTCAGAGAAAAAATTTCAAAACTCAAAAATCATCAAAACACTAGAAGAATTTAAAAAAAGAGCAGATTTAATTATTAGTAATCGTCATTGCGATGAACTGAATGATGTTGCAGATAAAGTGTATACCAGAGATATTTTTGCTAAAGATGATTAAAAAAGGACTCAATTGAGTCCTTTTTTCAAAGCATTAATTATTTCACATATGTTAACCAGTGAGCATATTTAGGGTCTTTACCTTGTACGGCATCGAAGTATGCTTTTTGGATTTGTGTTGTGATTGGACCACGAACACCCTCACCAATTTGACGGTCATCATATTCACGGATTGGCGTTACTTCAGCAGCAGTACCCGTAAAGAATGCCTCATCAGCGATATAGAATTCATCACGCGTAATACGACGTTCAACGACTTCATAACCAAGGTCTTTCGCAATCGTAATAATGGTTTGACGTGTAATACCATCAAGAGCACCACCAGCGATATCAGGGGTATGAATCACACCATCACGCACTAAGAATACATTTTCACCTGAACCTTGACACACATAACCTTGTGGATCAAGTAACATTGCTTCGTCATAACCTGAGTGCGCAACTTCTTGGTGTGCCAAGATAGACAGCGTATAGTTTCCTGATGCTTTCGCCTTACACATCGTCACGTTAGGATGATGGTGTGTAAAAGAAGAAGTTTTTACACGAATACCCTTCGCCATTGCCTCTTCACCAAGGTAAGCACCCCAGCTCCACGCAGCAACCACTGCATGAATTGTATTATCCGTCGCTGCAATACCTAGCTTTTCCGAACCAATAAAGATAATTGGACGTAAATAGCAAGAAGCCAATTTATTTTCACGTACCACATCAATTTGAGCTTGTTCTAACGTCGCCTGATCAAACGGAACTTTCATTTGATAAATTTTGGCAGAGTTTAAAAGACGTTTAGTGTGTTCTTTTAAACGGAAAATTGCCGTTCCATTCGGAGTTTCGTAGGCACGGACACCCTCAAACACACCCATACTGTAGTGTAAAGTGTGTGTTAAGACGTGAGTTTTTGCTTCACGCCAATCAACTAATTGTCCATCTTGCCAAATAAAACCATCACGATCAGCCAAATTCATGACCTAAACTCCAAATTTTTATACACAGTCATTTCTATCCAACTACTGATGCAGTTGGATCTATTAATCTTTGCCATAGCTTGCAAACGACCTTACGGGTATCGAGCCAATTCGCAGCACTCACTTGCATGGATTGATTTGCAAGGGCTAAACGATGACTCTCGGCACGTTCACGGAGATAAGCTTGAATCAATGCTGTCGCATCGGCGCTGGATAAGCAGCCAGTTTTTGCGGCATCCTCAAGGATTCGTACATTGTCGGAGTAATGGGCGAGATCAGGATTCGTCCCACTCCATGCTAATACTGCATACTGTGCCATAAATTCGATATCAACGATACCACCTGCATCCTGTTTTAAATGAAAAATTCCATCTTTTTTTTGCTCATTTGATGAGCCTAAATGGTCTTTCATTTTTTGACGCATTTTTAGCACTTCTGCTCTTACCGTTTCTTCATTTCGAGGCAAAGTTAAAATACGACAGCGTAATTCTTCAAACTTTTCTCTTAAGCTTTGCTCACCCGCTATACTACGTGCACGAACAATGGCTTGATGCTCCCAAAGCCATGCGTTTTTAAGTTGGTATTGCTCAAAAGCCTTAAGACTTGTGACGAGAAGCCCAGCTTCTCCTGAAGGACGCAATCGTGTATCAATCTCATACACACGACCATCTAAAGTTTGGGTTGTCATCAGCGACATGAGCTTTTGCCCAACACGCATCGCAAATTCAAAACCACTAATTGGTTTCAAGCCATCCGTATCTGCCTGTTCATCCATATAGTGAATAAACACTAAATCAAGGTCTGAACCATACCCAAGTTCGATACCGCCTAATTTCCCATACCCAATGACACTAAATGCCATATGATTTTGTGAACAACGTTGACCATCTGCATCTACTGGGTAACCATGTTTTTTGGCTGTAATTTGATATGCCAAATTCAAGGTCGCTTGAACTGAAACCTCAGCAATATCGGTGAGCGCATCAGACACACGCATCAGGGGACTTTCAGCCAATACATCACTGGCTGCTACAGTCAAAACATTCGATTTTTTGAATAAGCGCAATACGCGCATTTGATCTTCCACCTGATCTATTTCAATGCGCAGCAGCTGCTGTCTGAGTGAATCCTCCAAATCTTGGCGTTTAGGTAGCTCAAAATCCATCGATAAAAATTCATCGAGTAAAACTGGATAATGGGTTAACTCTTCACAAATCCATGGGCTTACAGTCGCCATTTTAACGAGTCGCTGTAATGCTCCTTTGCTTTCAATTAACATCACTAGATAGACTGTTCGCCGCATCACAGATTCAACCAGTGGCATCAGCCTTACCAAAGCGACTTGTGGATTATCCGATTCGAGAACAGCTTGAATCAGATGAGGCCAAAACTCTTTTAAACGATTAACTGCTTTAGCGGGTAATTTTTTTATGGCATGTCCATACCAAAATTCACGAACCAAATTTTTAGCAGACTCATCTAAAACTTCATTCAATTGCTGCTCTATTTGGCTAAAGCTTTCAACCAATGGATCTACTTCTTTTTCTTTAATTAAATGCTCAAACTGATAAGTTACTATAGCGCGCTTCTCATTGAGAACATTTAAGAAAGCATCCCAACTCTCAAATCCAAGTGTCTCTACGATGCGATTTCTTTGGTCAAGTTCTGTAGGCAGTGATTGAGTTTGTTGGTCGTTCAACGCTTGAATGGCATGTTCTACACGACGCAAGAATAAATAAGCATTTTCAAGCTCATCCACCACTTCAGGTTCAAGTAATCCAACAACCCCCAAATGATGTAGACTCACTAAACATTGACGGTCTTGTAGCTCAAGTTTTGAACCACCATAAATCAACTGGAAAACTTGAACGATAAACTCAACTTCACGAATACCACCTGCACCAAGTTTAATATCATCTTCAATATTTCTACGTTGAACTTCACGCTCAATCATCGCTTTCATTTCACGCATCGCTGCAAAAGCGGTGTAATCCACATAACGGCGGAATACAAAAGGTCGAGTCATTTCCAGAAGCTCATCCCCTTCCTTTCCTCCTGTAACAATACGCGCCTTTATCCATGCATAACGCTCCCACTCACGTCCATGTTGACTGAGATACTTTTCAAGTGCCACATGACTGATTGCAAGTGCTGAACCATCACCCCATGGTCGTAATCGCATATCCACTCGGAATACAAATCCATCTGCGGTGATATGTTCCAACAAATAAATAATTTTTTGCCCCCAAAGGATGCAAAATTGCTGAACATCAATACATTTACGACCATTGGTTTCACCTTGCTCATCGAAGGCAAATATAAGATCAATATCACTGGATAAATTAAGTTCCTGAGCCCCCAATTTACCCATTGCAATCACGATAAGGTCTTGAAGCTTACCGTTATAGCCGATCGGCTCTCCATGTTTGGCTTGCAATGGACGATAAGCGAAGCTTTTGGCTGCATCAATACTGGCATCGGCAAAGTCTGAAAGCTCACGAGTCAATGTAATAACTGAAATGAGGCGGTTCGCATCCTGCCAAATCCACCGAAACATTAAACGTGCTCGCAAAATTCGAATTTTTTGCATCCATTCTTTTTCATCCTGAATGTCAGCAAGTTCTTTTTGTACAATGTGATAGATTTGTTCAGTACTTAAAAATTTATTAAATTGATCAGATGAATAATCTTGTTCTAATAATGTTTGATGTAAATTATAAACTTGTTCCGCGTATTGACTGGCTCTAAGAGTTTTTTGCAACTGATCAGCATTCATTTGAAAAAAAGCCTGAATAAATCTAAAACTCTTTTATATCAGTCCTTACGCATTTTGTGGACTATTTAGTTCACTTTTTCCAAAGATGTTTGATTACTCGTATTTGGGGTGGCAGGTAACGCTGCATGAGTGTCTGCTTCAGGTAATATGACTTTAAAAGTCGTACCTTGACCTTGTTGAGAACTGACACAAATTTCACCATGATTCAAATCAACAAATCTTTTACATAACACCAAACCTAAACCAGCACCTTTTTCACCAGATGTACCACGAATAGATACCTTCAAATCCGGTTGAAAAAGCTTCTCAATTTGCTGTGATGTCATACCTAAACCTGTATCGCGAATGGCAATTTCGACACCTTGATCGCATTTTGATGCTTCGATATAAACTTTTCCAGTTCCATCCACATGAGTAAACTTCAAAGCATTGGATACCAAGTTTTGAATCACTGATGTGATCATATTAATGTCGGCAAAGACTTTTAACTCTTGCGGCACACTTTCAATTAATTGAATATTTTTTTTCACAGCCAACGTGTTTAAAACATCAAAAACGATTTTTGTCACCTGTTTAAGCTCAAACTGAATAGGGTGATAGACAAATCTCCCGCCTTCAGCCATTGCCCAATTTAATAGGCTTTCCAATAAGTTATAAGTCGATTGAGCGGTATCATGTAGATACTCAGCGATATTCTGTACACTGTCCTCATCCAAACTTTCACGTTCATTGGCCAATACATCAGAAAAACCTAATAAGCCATGAAATGGTGCGCGTAAATCGTGTGCAATGATTTGAAAGAATTTTGTTTTACTGAAATTAAGCGCCGATTGTTGTTCATATAATTCTTTGAGTTCCGCATAATCCGAATGAAGCTCTAATATACGAATTAAGCTCATTGAAAAATCATAAACCAGTTCTAAATTTTGATCATCAAAAGGTTGGTGCTGATTATCAAATAAAATCACTTGACCAATTGAAAAATCATCATTCACTTTTAAATCAATGGCTATAATTCGCTCGTGATCAACTCCGAGTTGATGAATATGTGCTGAAAAAGATGAATAATTAGGATGATCACGACTGATCGAAGTTTGACCCGCGAAATATGGTAATAATTTTGCTTTTTTATTGGCATTAAAAGCTTTAAATCCATTTGGAGAAGAATGCCACACATATGGTTCATCATGAAAAGCTAAGATTGCTGACTCCGCATTTAAAATGCCACGCGCAAATCTTAAAAAACTCTCAAGTTGATTTTTTGGCGTTGATACACCGAGTAAAAGAGACATTTTGCAGGCACTGAGCTGATCAGCTTGATCGACATCTATAAATTCTATTTTCATGTCTACATCCTGCCATGGAGTAAAGGGGAATAATGATCGATTACATTTTATTTTTTCATTTCACAGTAAAGAAATGAAACCTTATTTCATCAAGACTAATACATTCTCAAATATTAAGAAAGTGCATTTTTGAGGACTGAATATCTAGCTAAAGCATGAGTCGTACTTTATAAAACGTAAGCGTCTAGTGAAGATCGATTGAATAAACCATAACTATTTATTATTAAAATAAAATTTACTCAATCCTTATCTTATATATTATTCATCAAATCTTCATTTGAAATTTTAAAATTCCTTTATTTATTTAAAACAAATAAAAAGGCCCTCAAGTCTGAATATGCTTGAAGGCCTTTAAGTATTTGGTCCCGAGGGTCGGACTCGAACCGACACGTCATCTCTGACAGCGGATTTTGAGTCCGCCGCGTCTACCAATTTCACCACCTCGGGAAAGGTTGTGTTCGGTATAATATCGTTTTTCTTTTCTTTGTCAATGCAAAACCTGACTCAAGCGCCTATTTTTAAATCAATAGCATGCATTATGCTTTTTTAACCACCAAACTCAACTCGAACTGGGCAAAAAAAGCATATACTAATGCCAAAATTTTTGCTGATTCCATTTTTATATTCTTATGCAACTTTCTGATTTTAACTTTGAACTCCCTGACGAACTTATTGCCCGTTACCCTCTTGAAGAGCGAAGCGCTTCTCGCTTACTTCATCTTAAAGCCGATGGTCAATATGACGATCACCAATTTACCGATATTTTAGACCTGTTTAATGAAGGTGATTTATTAGTTCTCAATGATACTAAGGTAATGAAAGCTCGCTTGAAAGGTAAGCGTGCTTCGGGTGGTGCGATTGAGGTTCTGGTTGAAAGAATGCTTGATCAATTTATTGCTCATTGCCATATCAAAGCAAGTAACTCACCAAAACCAGGTGCTGAGCTTTTTGTCGGATCAGATGAGGTTAAAGTTACGGTTCAAGGGCGCCATGAAAATCTCTATGTGGTGGAATTTTCCAAACCAATCTTAGATGTATTGGATCAGTATGGTGCATTGCCTATTCCACCTTACTTCAACCGAGAAGCAGAAGATATTGATACTGTTCGTTATCAAACCGTATTTAATGATCCTACAAAAATTGCTAGCGTTGCTGCTCCAACGGCGTCTCTACATTTTGATGAACAACTATTAAAAAAACTTGAAGATAAAGGTGTAAACAAGACATTTGTCACCTTACATGTGGGTGCAGGTACCTTCTTACCAGTACGCACCACTGATATCGAAAATCACATCATGCACAGTGAATGGTGCCAAGTCAGCGATGAAGCTATGGCGTTGATTAAGGCGACTAAAGATCGAGGCAATAAAGTGATTGCCGTCGGAACGACTGCAACACGGGCAACTGAAAGTGCGGCTCAAGCCAATGATGGCCAACTGAAGGGCTGGACTGGTGATACTCAGATTTTTATTTATCCTGGTTATGAATTTAAAGTAGTAGATCGCTTAATTACTAACTTCCACCTTCCAGAATCAACATTATTAATGCTTGTCTCAGCCCTGTCCAATCGTGATTATATTTTGAATGCGTATCAACATGCTGTAAAAGAACGCTATCGTTTCTTTAGTTATGGTGACGCAATGTTGATTGACCAAGCAAAAGATTAGGATCTGATCTATGCCGATTGATTCTGTTCAGCAACTGCTTCACCTTCGCACCCGAAAGAACAAGCAAATTATGGCCAGTGTTGATCGGCTTTGGGCTCTTGGACGTTCTGCTCAACATTCTGATGACATCCTGCAAGGATTACATCCATGGGGTTCGAATACCCAACTCTTTTTTCACAATGGCATACCTAAATTTTTAGTTACGCTTGCCATCATATTCAGTGTTTTTTCGCTCTTTCCTATTTTTGACACATTAAAATGGATGGCATATAGCGCATCGGCGATACTTATCCTGATTGCATATATAATTTATGAACCGAATAAACCTATTCATGAAGTGATTTCATTTCTTGAAGAGCGAATGATTGGTTTTAAATTCGGTATAGAAGCTTATTCAACGCCATCACACCTTGGAACAAATAGACATAACACCTTGATCATAAGTCAGCTAAGGCAAAAATTTCCTTTGTTTAACCAAGGTAACCATGCCAATGATATTTTAAAGTTTGCCTCCACCACGTGGAAAAACGCGCAAAATCAAGATTTTCCTGTTATGCTTTTTCATTACCGATTTATTGATGAAATCAATCTGCCTGAGCAAAACAAAACACCACAAAAATTAAAAAAAATTGAACGTCATCATTGGGGCGTATTTGTATTTGATATATCACCACTAGGATTAGCGACAACCAGTAGAAAGAAAGGGTTCACAGCACCATATACAGAGCACTGGGAGAGCAGCGATTTAGAGCTACGTAAAAAAGTTCAGATTTACGGTACAGACCGCTTACAACTCGCAAAGATCATGACGCCATCAACCACACTCAAACTAATTGAATTTTATCGACTTCACCAGGGCGACTTAATTTTCCACCCTCATGACCAAATCATGTGCTATTTGGGAGAGCGCGATTTATTTGAAGTCACGCACAAGCTTGAAATCAAAGACATTAAAAATATATCCGCTTTGCGCGGTTACTTAAGAACATTAACCATGCCAAATTATCAACAACTCAAACAGAGCATGCTAAACTTAGTTGCATAATAACGATCATATTAGGTAATGCGTGTGGGCTTATTCATTTTTCTTTCCATCTTTGTTTTGATTATTGTTTGGGGAATATGGGTTCGAAATAATATCGTTAGATATTTGAATGCTTCTCAGCGTGCTTGGTCAGATGTCGCAAATTTTGAACGTCAGAAAATTAAAACATTAGAGCATCTTGAGCAAAATTTATCTCAATACACTGAGTTTGAAAAATCAACATTAGAAAATATCACAGCCTTACGCCAACAAATCCTAAATCTCAATACACAATCAACTGATGTAGCTCAGCTTCAGCATATTGAAGCGCTAAGTCAGTCGTTAATGAAAAGTTTAAATGTGGTTGTTGAGAATTATCCAGATCTCAAAGCTGATCAGCTTTACAACCAAATGATGCATGACATTCAAGAGCAAAATGAAAATGTCAGTGCTGCAATTTCAATATTCAATCGAAATGTCGAAGAGTTTAATAACTTGATTCAAATTTTTCCAAATAACTTAATCAACAGTATCAGCCTCGCAAAGAAACCTATTCGCCCATTTACAGATCATCAAGCTCAACAAAATTTTGATTATCGCCCTAATTTCAAATAAGGATTCCACCTTAAAAAGTGGCAATATCTTAGAGAATCACGTTGTTTATCCATTACGATTTATTCATATTAAGATATGCTAAAAACTGTATAGCTGGGCGAAAAATAAGCAGATATCTTCATTGTTTAGCAAGATCATGAATCTCTTGTAATTTTTCATAAACAAAAATCCAAGTCGTTAAGAATAATGTAATTTTTCTAGCATAAACTGCGCGAATCTAGGAAAATAGAGCGCTTTATCGCTATCAATCAGCGAACTGTTTTTTCGCCTCGATTTGGACAATTTATGAAGTTTGAAAAATTAGGTCAGTCTGGTCGCGCTCGACGCGGACGCTTAACCTTGGAACATGGTGTCGTTGAAACACCGATGTTTATGCCTGTCGGAACTTACGGTACTGTTAAAGGCATGCTCCCACGTGATATTGAAGAAATTAAATCACAGGTCATTTTAGGAAATACCTTTCATTTATATCTACGCCCTGGTCTAGATGTCATTCGTGAGCACGGTGGTCTACATGGTTTTATGAAATGGAATAAACCAATTTTGACTGACTCTGGTGGCTTCCAAGTATTTAGCTTAGGCGCAATGCGTAGTATCAAAGAGGACGGCGTAACATTCCGCTCTCCAATTGATGGCTCTAAAGTCTTCCTTTCTCCTGAAATTTCGATGGATATTCAACATACATTGAATTCAGATATCGTGATGATTTTTGATGAATGTACACCCTATCCAGCGACTCACGAAGAAGCTCAGAAATCGCTACAACTTTCATTGCGTTGGGCAAAGCGTTGTAAGACTCAACATCATGACGTGTTAAAAAACCGCAATGCCCTGTTTGGTATTATTCAAGGCGGCATGTATGAAGACCTCCGCCAAGAATCCCTAAATGGATTAAAAGAAATCGGTTTTGATGGTTACGCGATTGGCGGTCTTTCTGTAGGCGAGCCAAAAGAAGAGATGATCAAAGTCCTTGATTATCTTCCAGAGCAAATGCCTGCGGATAAACCACGTTATTTAATGGGTGTAGGCAAACCAGAAGACATCGTTGAAGCTGTTCGTCGTGGTGTAGACATGTTTGACTGTGTTATGCCAACTCGTAACGCACGTAATGGACATTATTTTGTTACGGACGGTTTAGTGCGTATACGAAATGCGAAATACCGCCATGATCAAAGCCCACTTGATCCGCATTGTGATTGTTACACTTGTACCAATTTTACCCGTTCGTATCTATACCATTTAGAAAAATGTGGTGAGATGCTTGCATCAATGCTTGGCACAATCCATAACCTCCGTTATTACTTGCGTTTAGCAGAAATGATGCGTGATGCATTAGATAACGGAACATTTGATGATTTTGTTCACGATTTTTATGCACGCCGTGGGCTTGAAGTACCACCTTGTCCGCAAGATTAATACATCAGTATTTGCGCTGAGCAAAAAGACAATGTAAATTGCTGAACAAGCCGATTTTTTATCATCTTTTTTGATATTTTTAGTTTAGGAAAATGAAATGAGCCTTTTTATTTCGACTGCACACGCAGCTGGTGAAGCTGCACAACAACCAAGCTTAGTTGCTAACTTATTGATGATTGCAGTATTCATTGCAATTTTCTACTTCTTAATTTGGCGTCCTCAAGCAAAACGTGCGAAAGAACATCGCACTTTGGTTGAGAGCTTAGGCGTTGGCAGCGAAATCGTTTTTGCAGGCGGTTTAATGGGCCGTATTACTAAACTCGAAGGTGATTTCGCTGTGGTTGAATTAAACCGTGGCAACGAAGTTAAAATTCAGCGTGCAAGCGTGATTTCAGTATTACCTGAAGGCACACTAAATAACCTTTAATTATAAAATAGTCGTGCAGCTGCACGACTTTTTTCATTTTAAGAAGAAAGCGAATGCGTTACCCAGCATGGAAATATTTACTCATTCTAGTTGTACTAGTCGTGAGTACATTATATGCCCTGCCAAGTTTGTATCCTGATGAACCAGCTGTCCAAATTTCTGGTGCAAAAGCTGGTTCTGTCATTGATGACACAGTGATTCAAAAAGCAGAGCAACTATTAAAAAGCAACAATATCCAATCCCACAATAACAGCTTTACTCAAAATGCTGCCCTTCTACGTTTAGACAGTTCTGAAGCCCAATTAAAAGCAAAAGATATCCTACGTGAAGGTCTGGGTGAAAACTATGTTGTTGCATTAAACCTCGCACCAACAACACCTGAATGGTTACAGAAAATCGGTGCACGACCAATGAAACTTGGTCTTGATTTGCGCGGTGGTGTCCACTTCCTCCTTGAGGTGGATATGGACAAAGCGATTGCGCAGCGTATGGAAACTTCGGCTGCTGACTTGCGACGCGAATTCCGTGAGAACAAGATCAAATTCAATAGTCTTTCACTAAATAACAATGCGATCACTGTTCAATTTGCTAACAATGAAGATCGTGCAGCAGCGATGGATCAACTTCGTCGTAACGGCAATAAATATACTCAACAAGCACTTGCAACTGAAAATGGTGCCAGTCTTCGTTTAACCTATACAGACACCACGAAGCAAGAAATTCAGTCATATGCGTTAGATCAAAACTTAACAACACTTCGCAATCGTATTAATGAACTTGGTGTTGCAGAAGCATTGGTTCAAACCCAAGGTAGCAACCGTATTGTGGTTGAATTACCAGGTGTCCAAGACACAGCTGAAGCAAAACGTATCTTAGGTCGTACAGCAAACTTAGAATTCCGTTTGGTGTCTGATCTAAATGATCAATATATTGATCCTTATTCAGGGAAATATAATGGTCAACCCTTACCTCCAGGGACAGAAGTATTCGCCTATGAGTCTTTAGACAGTGGTCGTGAACTTTTACTTAACCGTAATCGTATTCTGACGGGTGAGCGTGTACAAAATGCTTCTTCAGGCTTTGGACAAGATAGTGGTACAGCAGAAGTTAACATTACCCTTGATAATGCAGGTGGTAAGTTAATGTCAGATGCGACTCGTAGCGCTGTTGGTAAGCGTATGGCGGTACTGTTCATTGAGAATAAACAACGTATCAGTTACGTTGAAGATCCTGAAACAGGTGCACAAACTGAAGTACGCACACCATATACTGAATCTGTCGTCATTAATGCAGCAAATATTCAAGCAGTACTGGGTTCACAGTTCCGTATTACTGGTTTAGATTCACCTCAAGAAGCAGCTGAGCTAGCTTTAATGCTTCGTGCAGGTGCGCTCGCTGCGCCAATGTACTTTGTTGAAGAGCGTGTTATCGGTCCAAGCTTAGGTCAAGAAAACATCGATAAGGGTGTACTATCCACTCAAATTGGATTCATCTTGGTCGCAATTTGGATGGTGGTATTCTTCCGCTTATTCGGTGTCATTGCGAACTTCGCTCTAGTATTTAACTTAGCCATGATCTTGACGGTTATGTCTTGGATCGGTGCTTCATTAACGCTGCCAGGTATTGCAGGTATCGTTATTACCATCGGTATGGCGGTGGATGCAAACGTTCTAATTTGCGAGCGAATACGCGAGGAAATCAAATGGGGAGCATCGCCTAAACAGGCGATTGTTGCAGGTTATGATCGAGCTTATAACACCATCTTTGACTCGAACTTAACCACATTCCTTGTTGCATTTATCCTCTTTGCCATTGGTACTGGTCCGATCAAAGGATTTGCCGTGACACTCATGATTGGTATTGTTTGCTCGATGTTTACTGCGATTACAGTAACCCGTGCAATTGTACAGATCATTTACGGTAAAAAACGTAACTTGAAAAAGTTGAGCATTTAGGAGATCTATCATGACTGAAAATACTCAACTCGAATCAAAACAGTACGGCCGTCCAGACAACGAACGCGTAATTCCTTTCATGAAGATTGCAAAGCCAGCAGCTTGGCTTTCAATCATCCTCACTATTGCAAGTATCTTCTTTATTGCGACCAAAGGTCTTAATTTAGGACTAGACTTTACTGGTGGTGTTGCAGCTGAATTGAATTATACCAATCCTGTAAAACCCTCTGAAGTTACGCAAGCATTAAGTAATGCGGGTTTCAATGATGCTGTAGTTCAAACCTTAGGTTCTGAACGAGATTTAATGGTTCGTATGCCTGTTCAAGAAGACCTTGAAGCGGAAGATTTAACCAAAGCAATTACCACTGCAGTTCAGTTAGACAATAATCCAGTCACTGTTCCAAAAGTGGATGTTGTTGGTGGTCAAGTTGGAAACGAACTTTACGTTAAATCAGCAGGTGCTGTGGCTTTAGCACTGATTATCATGCTGATTTATGTGACGATTCGCTTCGAATTCAAGTTGGCAATGGGTGCAGTTCTATCGTTATTTCACGATATTATCGTGACTCTTGGTATTTTTGCATTGATGCAGTGGCCATTTGACTTAACCGTGCTGGCTGCCCTGCTTGCGATTATTGGCTTCTCATTAAACGATAATATTGTTGTCTCGGATCGTATTCGTGAAAACTTCCGTAAAATTCGTGGGGCAGAACCTCTTGAGATCATCAATATTGCATTGACTGAAACCTTACGTCGTACCATCCACACTTCGATGACGCTATTGCTTGTGGTCGTTGCTATGATGATCATGGGCGGCGATGGTTTGAAATGGTTCTCGATTGCAATGTTTGTCGGTGTTTTTGTCGGAACATATTCTTCGATTTATATCGGTACTGCATTTGCATTGTGGCGTGGTCTGAACCGCCAAGACTTTATTGTTCAAGTAAAACCTGAATTTGAAGAGGAAGAAGAAATTCCTCAATAAACATTCAGTACAAAAAAGCCCATCAAATGATGGGCTTTTTTAATGTTGAGTGATTTGAATTTGAGGAATTGCAAAACCACGGCAAGAGTATTCACTTCGCCATGCGACTGTCAGCATACAATCCATGATTTCAAAATTCTGATAAGCAAATACCCCTAAGACTGGATGCTCACAAACCCCACCCATGTGTGTGGTATGGGCATTGGTATTCAACTCATTTAAGCTCATGCGGATTCCCATCCCATGTGCCTTCAAAATTGCTTCCTTAATGGTCCAGACTTTAAACCAATAGCGAGAATCAAAATCCAATTCTGCCCATATCGCATATTCCAGTGGATGAAATGCATGTTTGGCTAAGGCTTCGAATCGAATTGATCGATTCAGCTCCTCAATATCCACACCCAAATCTCGAATGCGATGTGAGGTAGCTAAAGCATAATAATGTTGACTATGACTATGATTAAACTCAAAGTTTGAAAATTCCTTCAAAAAAGGTTTTCCATCTTTTGTTTGGTCAATATCCTCATTTTTTATTGTTCTGTTTAATTTACTTCCTAGTAAGCTGTTGCGATATTGGTGAATCATGTTTTTTCTAAGACTGATTTCTTCTGTGCGTGTGAGATTTTCAGGAACTTGAAAAAAAGAAGAAATTTTTGAAATATCAATTTGAATATGACGGGTCATAATAGGGTTCTCAATGATTCCATTTATCTTAATTTATTCGCATCATAAAAAAAGCCCAAACTTCACATTTGGGCTTTCTGAACTGAATTTACAATTGATTAACCGCGTTTGAACTTCTTCTCGGCTTTCTTAAACTTCTGCACATAACGACGTTTTCGTGCCGCAGTACGTTCATCAATTTGAGATTTACGACCTTCAAATGGGTTTTCTGAAGTTTTGAATTCAATTTTTACAGGTGTACCTTCAAGTTTATACACTTTACGGAACACGTTTTCTAAGTAACGACGATAGTCAGCTGGGGTTTTATCAACTTTATTACCGTGAATCACAATCGTAGGTGGGTTTTGACCACCAATATGCGCATAACGCATTTTAATTGCACGACCTTGAACTTTAGGTGGATGATGCGCGTCTGTTGCATCTTTTAAGATCTCAGTGATTTTCGCTGGAGATACTTTCAAACGTGAAGATTCATATGCACGATGAATTGAAGGATAAAGCTCACCCACACCTGTACCATGCAAAGCAGAAATTAAATGGATTTTTGCCCATGGAATAAAGTCAAAACGACGCTCAACATCCAATTTACATTGTTTGCGGTCATATTCTGACATATTGTCCCATTTATTGATCGCAATCACCATCGCACGACCAGCTTCAATCGCATATCCAATCAAATGCAAGTCTTGCTCAACAATACCTTCACGCGCATCAACAACAACAACGACAACGTTGGCATCTTTCATTGCTTGTAAAGTCTTTACGATTGAGAATTTCTCAATCATTTCATCCACTTTACCTTTACGACGAACACCGGCAGTGTCAATGAGCGTATATTTTCGACCATCACGCTCAAATGGGATGTAAATTGAGTCACGTGTAGTACCAGGCTGGTCAAAAGCAACGACACGTTCTTCACCTAACAGGCGATTAACTAATGTTGACTTACCTACGTTCGGACGACCGATAATCGCTAGACGAAGCCCAGTATCTTCATCACGCTGTTCACTTAGGTCATCTTCTGGCACATCTTCAAGCACTTCTTCGAGCATTTGTTGAACACCACGCCCATGGCTTGCAGCCACTTGCATCGGTTCACCCATACCCAACTTAAAAAACTCAACCAATGCTGCCTCTGCATGGACACCATCGACTTTGTTGGCAACTAAAAATACTTTTTTACCGAGTGTACGTAACTCACGCGCAATCTGTTCATCAGAAGCTAGAAGACCTGCACGCGCATCGACAACAAAGATAATCATATCTGCTTCATGAATCGCAGTTTTAGACTGCTCTGCCATGTAAGAGTCGATCCCACCTTCGTTTTCACCGATACCGCCAGTATCTACAACGATAAATGATTTATTTTGATAAACTGCATCACCATATTTACGGTCACGAGTAAGACCGGCAAAGTCTGCAACAAGCGCGTCACGACTTTTGGTAATCTGGTTAAACAGCGTTGATTTTCCGACGTTCGGACGACCAATGAGCGCAATAACGGGTTTCATAGATTAACCTTTAACAAGATCAGCCAACTCAATTGGCCTGAGCATCAGAAACTGTGGAAGAAGTTAGACGAATCATCTACTTAAAAATAAAAATGTCGGGGTCTGAAAATTCAACACCCCGAACTTAAAATATGTATTCAGCGACTAGTTTACCATAAGCAGAGAAAAAATTAACGATTCTGCCAAATTGTAAGTGCGCCTGTACGTGTCACTGAGTAAAGCTGATTGTTTACTACACGTAACGAACGTACTTCACCACGCGTTTTTTCACGACCAACAAGTTGACCATTTTTAGGATCTATAAGGTGGAGTACCCCCTCATAATCACCTACCACTAAATACTGACCTAACATTACGGGGTTGCTTAATTGACGGTTAAGCAATTGATCATTAGTCCATAACGGCTGACCCGTCACCAGATCAAACGATACAATTTTACCATCTGTTTGCGTGACGAAGACTTGGCGACCTGCAACTTCAGCACGATTAATACTGCTTGCATCTTCACTCCAAATCACACGTTGCGAAACTAGATCTAGTACAGTGACTTGGCCTTGATAGCTAGTGGTTACAACCAATTGTCCTGCAACGATTGGATCTGCATCCACATCAACTAAACGCTGTATATCAGAACGACCATCGCTGACTGCCACACGTCTTTGCATACGCAAAGTTCCAGTGAGACTATCAATTGCGTACACGTATGCATTTGACGAGGCCACTAACACTGTTCGTGGGTCTAAGCGCACAGGTGAAGCTTGACCGCGTAAGCTCAATTGTTCGTTAGGCATACGATAGGTCCACACTTGTTGACCTGTTTTTTCATCCAGACCAAACACCGTACCGTCATTTGCAACAACGATCACTCGACCAGTCTGAATAAGCGCCGCACTCAAAATTGCACCACTTAATTGCGCCGTCCAACGGATATCACCCGTTTTTTGATCGAGAGCAAACAGTTGACCTTTCTTGTTGCCGACGATCACTAACCCATTGGCCGCTTCAACACCTGAACTTAAACCAAGCTTTGTAACTTGTTTTTCCCAGACACGCTGCTTACCTTGATATGCAGAAACCTGTCCCTTAGGATCTAAAAAGTATAAAACACCTTGATCATTCGCCATTCTCAAACGCAATGGATCAGCAGTATCCGTCGCTGAAACGTTATGTGAAAAAATAGGTGCTAAGCTCACCGATTGCTGAATTTTAGGCAACGGATTAGGTTTCACCTTTTCTTCTTTCACCGTATTGCTTGTACACGCCATTAGTGCACACGACAATGTCGCTAGAACAAAAGAAATTTTATACTTTCTATCCATTAAGACTCATCCGTTTGTATATCTAAAATTGGGCGCTCAATTTCAGGATCATCTACTAATATGCCAACACTTTCGAGTTTAATTTGTAAGATTTGGCGTTCTTGTTTAGTTGCAATTAAGTTATCCCATGCGCTCTGATAAGCTTTTTTCGCATTTTCAATATCATTCTTAGCAATATAAATATCGCCACGTGCTTCATCTACAGTTGTTTTGAAAGCGGGCAAATTTAACCCAGACAGTGTTTTTAAAGCCTCATCATATTTTTTTTGTGCCAGTTGAGCATCTGCTAAACGAAGCTTAATGATGTGTTGTAAACCTTCATCTTTGATTTGAGCATTTTCAATTTTTTTCAATTCACGTTCAGCTTTGGCATAATTCTCTTGATCATAAGCCAATTTTGCCATTACAAATTGCGTTTGAACCGCATGAATCGAATCAGGATTTTCTTTTACAATTTTTTCTGCAGTTCCATCCAAAGCAGTCGCTACTTTAGGATCAGTTGTTGCAGCTTTCGCTTCATCAACTAAGAGCTGTACTTTAGCAGTCTGTATTTGATCTTCTGCTGCGTTTTTCTTCTTCCAATATTCCCATCCGAAAAAGGCGATCAGGGCAAGAAGAATCAGCGTAATCAACGCCGATCCATATTTCTTAAAAAACGACTTTGCTGTATGCAGTTGTTCTTCGTCAGTCATTGCGCTCATATGATCGCCCTTTCCTTATGTTCTTAAATTTATTTTGAAGATAGTTTATCAATGATGAACGGCACAATGTCATTGACCGCTACTTGTGTCTGCTCTGCTGTAGCCAACGCTTTGACTGAAAGTTGTTGCACCTCAGCTTCACGCTCACCAAAGATTAAGGCATAAATTGCACCAGACTGATCCGCTTTTTTCATTTGACTTTTCATCGAGCCTTGAGAGCCAACTTTCAGACGCACTGAACTGCTTGCAGCTTCAAGTTGATCTCGAATTTGCTCAGCCAAAACTAAAGCTTTACCTTGCGTCGAAGGATCTGCAAGTAAAAATACTTCACAATCACGTACTGGTGTATTGTCTTCTACTTGTTCTAAAAGAAGCAATAAACGCTCAATACCCATTGCAAAACCAACCGCAGGAACCGATTGATCTGGTTTACCTTTTAACTGACCCACTAAACCATCATAACGACCACCAGCACAAACCGTACCCTGTGAACCGAGATGTGTCGTCGTCCATTCAAATACAGTTTTATTATAGTAATCCAAGCCACGAACCAACTTTTGGTTAATGACAAATGAAATACCTGCATCGGTTAGATATTGCTGTAATTGTTGGAAATGTGCCAGCGTCTCTTCACCCATAAAGTCATGAAGTTTAGGCGCATTTTCTAAAATGCTTTGAGTTTTAGCATCTTTAGAGTCCAAAATACGCAGTGGATTCGTCGTTAAACGACGCTGCGAATCTTCATCTAAATCTGACTTATGTGATTCTAAAAACTCAACCAAGGCTGCACGATAAGCTGCACGCTCATCTGACTCACCTAAAGTATTAAGCTCTAATTGAACTTTGTCCGCAACACCCATCCGTTTCCACAGACGCGCAGTCATCAAAATCAGTTCAGCATCTTGATCAGGAGTTGCAACACCAAACGTTTCCACACCAAATTGATGGAATTGACGGTAACGACCTTTTTGCGGTTTTTCATAACGGAACATCGGTCCAATATACCAAACACGCGGTGTCGCACCACGAAGCAAATTATGTTCGAGCATAGCACGTACACAACCCGCAGTACCTTCAGGACGTAAAGTCAAAGACTCAGGAGGATTACCTTTATCTAAAAACGTATACATCTCTTTTTCAACGATATCCGTTGCATCACCAATAGAACGCTTGAACAAGTTTGTCTGTTCAACCATCGGCAAACGAATTTGTTGATAGCCATAGGCATCCATCAAACCAGACAGATGCTGTTCAAGACGTCTCCAAGCTGGGGTTTGCGTTGGGAGAATGTCATTAAAACCTTTGATTGCGACGATTGAACTCATGATCTACTCAGAAAAACCTGTGCGAATAATCTCTTTTGATTTAGCTTTTTCAAGCTCGTTAACACGTTGACGAACCATATTTTCGATTTCGTCAACCAATTGATTTGTGTCAATTAAATGACTCTTTTCACCATTACGATACACCAGTGAACGTGGACTTGCGCCCACTACACCAATATCAGCTTCTTTAGCTTCACCAGGACCGTTGACTTTACACCCGATGACAGAAACATCCATTGGAGTACGTACATCTTCCAAACGCTCTTCAAGCATTTGCATCACTTTGATGACATTAAATTCTTGACGTGAACAACTTGGGCAAGCAATAAAGTTAATACCATTTGAACGTAAGCCCAAAGATTTAAGAATATCAAAACCAATTTTGATTTCTTCCTCAGGTTCCGCTGCTAATGAAATTCGCATAGTGTCGCCAATGCCTTCCATTAACAATCCGCCCAGTGCAATTGCCGACTTCACCGAACCAGTACGGTAAATTCCAGCTTCAGTCACCCCTAAATGTAAAGGATTGTCAATTTGTTGTGACAACAAACGATAAGCATCCATCGTCAAAAAGACATTCGATGCTTTCACTGACACTTTAAACTCTTGGAAATCCAAACGATCTAAAATATCAATATGACGCATTGCTGACTCAAGCAAAGCTTGACCTGTTGGCTCACCATATTTCTTTTGAATATCTTTTTCGAGAGAGCCTGCATTGACTCCAATTCGCATTGAAATATCGTTGTGACGAGCCGCAGCAACCACTTCACGAATCTTTGCTTCTGAACCGATATTCCCTGGGTTAATACGCAGACAATCTGCACCCAAATCTGCAACAGCTAAAGCAATTTTATAGTCAAAATGGATATCGGCAACGAGTGGAACTTGCACTTGTTTACGGATTTCTCCAAAAGCAGTAGCGGCTTCCATACTCGGTACAGACACACGCATAATATCCGCACCCGCATCCACACAACGTTGAATTTGTGCAACTGTTGCAGCTACATCACACGTTTCAGTATTGGTCATGCTTTGAATACTGATTGGCGCATCGCCACCCACATACACAGAACCTACGCGAATTTTACGCGTTGGTTTGCGTCGAATCGGATTCTCGATCATCGTTTTACCTTTAACCCATTAACGTGATAAACGGAATTCAGCTTTTCCGTTTACGGTATATGGTGACAATGAAATATTTTCATTATTTAAACTCAATGAAACGGCTTGAGCATCATCTAATCGAATTTGGAATGGAGACTGTCCATTCAAACTAATCGCAGTTGATTGGCGTCCAGTTGCTAAAACTTTACCCGTACTGTCCACAATGTGTACTGATGTAGGGCGGCTAAAACTGAGATTCATCGTATCGCCTGATACTGCTTCAGTCGTGCCTGTACCATTGTTTAAGGTCAGAATTTGGACATTGTTGGATTGATTCGTATCAGAGTTTGACGAATCGCCTTTAGCAGCCCATTTTTGGATTGCGGAGATTAATAGCCAAGCCACGCCCAAAATAATTAACGCAATCACGATGCGTTTAATCCACTTGCGATTACGTACGCTTTTCGAGCCAGGAAGTTTCCCCATAATTTTAATTGGAGAATTGTTCAAAGCATGATTTGGCAGTAAACCTGTATCATTTTGATAGATTTCATCAAAACGTTGAATCAAAGCAGAGGCATCAACTTTGAGATACTTCGCATACGAACGATAATATCCCTTAATGAAAGTCGCTTCTGGCAACGATTTGTATTCGTCTTGCTCTAACGCTTCAAGCGTTTTTACTGGCATTTTCAAATCACCAGCAACTTTGACCAGATCACGTTGTTGAGAAATACGGATTTGACGCAAATACTCGCCAGGGCGTTGAATATTTCCTAAAGCATTAGGTGCTACGTTTGAACCAGTAGGTTGCTGTGAATTAGGATTTACTTCCATACGGCCTCAGTATTGAACTGTAATTGCAAATAACGTTGAAATTCTTGACTATTTGGAAATAAAGTACGCAACTGATTCACCAGCACATACATTCCCGTTCTATCACCATTGGCACGTGCGATACGTAAACCAATCCAGAGTGCTCGCGCACCTTGATTTTGCTGGCCAACTTTGAGTACAAATTGCTCATATAGCTGACGCGCGGCAATATTATTCTTTTGCAGATAAAATATCTCTGCTAACTCTATCATTGAAACAGTCGAGTCACGATTGACTTGCAGTGCTTGTTTGAACGTTTTTTCAGCATTCGGTATATCCCCTAGAATGAGATAAATCCGCCCAAGGTTTTCTAATGCACGATGACGTTGGTCATATCCAAGCGTTGCGCCTGCAATTGAAAGCTGTTTAACAGCATCATTATATCGCTTCACTTGATACAAATAAGTACCATAGTTGTTACGTGCTTGCGCATTTTTAGGATCAATTGAAATAGCACGAGAAAAATAATGATCTGCACGTTGCATGTTGATGTCACTTCCTTCCTGCTGAAGCAACACCCCCATCATCATATTTGCAGTTGAATCGCGCGAATTAACCTCTAATGCCTGATCAAGCACACGTTTGGCAGCATCTAAATTCCCATTCCGAATATATTCAGCCGCCATTTGGGTACGAACTTTCACTGATTTCTCAGGATCCTTTTTGCTCGTATCGCCACTGGTAGTTTGGCATCCAAAGAAAAGCAATCCAGATAAAGCGACTGTCATCGTCATGACTATTTTTTTATACATCGGCTTGCTCAAATGATGCCTCCCTCTTTTTAATCATTCACATCTAAATGATACAACTAGCCTTGTGAACGCATAATTTCATTACGTTCTAGCACTTTTTTCTTCCATTGTTCTGCACGACGAGTACGGTCAGCCACTTGACCTACCAATTGACCACAAGCTGCGTCAATATCATCCCCACGTGTCTGACGAATCGTACACACAAAACCAGCATCAGACAAAGTTTTTTGGAAAGAAATGATGCGATTTCGGCTCGAACGCCCGTATGGTGCATGTGGGAATGGATTAAATGGAATCAAGTTAATTTTACTTGGTAAATTTTTCAACAACTTAATCATCTGCTGTGCATGTTCAGGATGATCGTTGACCCCGTCTAACATGACATACTCAATTGTGACATGCTTACGTGCACTTTCATTACCATCTTTAGTGATGTAACGCTGACACGCTGCAATGAGTTGGTCTAACGGATATTTTTTATTAATTGGTACTAATTCGTTACGTAACTCATCATTGGTTGCATGCAATGAAATTGCAAGAGCAACATCAATGTCTTGAGCCAATTGATCTATCTTCGGCACAACCCCTGAAGTTGACAGTGTGACACGGCGTTTAGACATTCCATAGGCGAAATCATCAAGCATGATACGCATTGAGTTAAGCACAGCATCATAGTTCAGTAATGGCTCGCCCATACCCATCATTACCACGTTGGTCACAGAACGCTCACGCTCAGCAACAGGCACATCTTCCATATAGGAATAGTTCGCCATCCACAACTGACCAATGATTTCAGCCTGTGTTAAATCGCGTTGAAAACCTTGTTTTCCTGTTGAACAGAACGAACAGTCCAAAGCACAACCGACTTGTGATGAAATACATAAGGTTTTACGCGAACCCGTTTTATCCTCAGCAGGAATCAGTACTGTTTCAACCAAAGAACCCGCACCATCACCTACACGGAATACCCACTTACGTGTTCCATCTTTAGAATAGTTTTTATGCACGACTTCTGGTGCTTTAATTTCACAAATCTTTTCAAGTTTTTCACGTAATTTCCCTGAAATATTGGTCATTTCAGCAAAATCAGTAACGAAGAACTGATGAATCCATTTCATCACCTGACCCGCACGGAACTTTTTCTCCCCCATATCCTCAAAGAATTTTTCCATTTGCGGACGTGACAGGCCAAGTAAATTCACTTTCTGTACAGTATCAGCCTGCTGTACTTGAACAGTAGTGGGCTGTTGTTCATCTAAATTGACGGATGAAGCGACAACTTCAGAATTCATGAGTATTACCTAAACCATAATGTGGGATAAAAGAACATGCTCAATTTTCAAGCAATAAAATCTTTCAGAAATAAAAAAACCAGATAAGCAGTATAGCACTTATCTGGTTTGAATACTGCGAATTAACGAGTACGTGGAGCGATCTCAGTTTGAGCGAAGAAGTAGTTAACTTCACGATCAGCAGATGCTACAGAGTCAGAACCGTGAGCAGCGTTTTCATCGATACTTACAGCGAAGTCAGCGCGGATTGTACCTGGAGCAGCTTCTTTAGGGTTAGTAGCGCCAAGGATGTCACGGTGAGCAAGAACTGCATTTTCACCTTCAAGAACTGATACAACAACTGGACCAGAAGTCATGAACGCAACGAGGTCAGCAAAGAAACCACGTTCTTTGTGCTCAGCATAGAAGCCTTCAGCTTCAGCTTGAGTTAAATGTTTCATTTTAGTCGCAACGATTTTAAGACCAGCTTTTTCGAAACGAGCAAAGATGTCACCGATGTGGTTTTTAGCAACTGCATCTGGTTTAACGATAGATAAAGTACGTTCAATAGCCATGATTGGCTCCTTTAGTCAAATTGACATGAAAATTTTGGCGCATTATACCGAATAATGCGCGATTATCTGCTTTTCGCGTGTAAAAAAATGGTTTTTTTCGATCGATGAATTATCGAGCTTCGTCAATCCAAGCCATTTGAATTGCTTCTAACAACCCTTCTGTTGATTTGTTTGGATCATCTTCGAACTCTGGAAGCGCACAAACCCATGCATGAAGATCAGTAAAACGGATCCATTGTGGATCTACATCTGGATGGGCTTCATACAGTTCAATTGCGATATCAAGGGTGTCTGTCCAACGTAAACCCATACTTATTCCTAAATCATCTTTGGTGAATTCATGGCTTAATTTTAGCAAAAAGCAAATCAAGACGTACAATTATATTGCTTTTGTACGCCTTACCATGCAATCAACTTACCCTCACAATATGATATTCAATGCTGGAGCAGCCAAGATAATACCACTTGCAACCGTCGCCCCAATTAAGGCACCAACTAAAACATCAGTTGGATAATGCAATCCCAATACCATGCGCGACAAAGCAACCAAAATGGTAAATGGCATCATCATCACCAGCAAGACAGGCTCTACATAACCCAATACGATTGTTGCCATTACTGCATGCAATGTATGACCAGAAGGAAAACTAAAATGATCTAGTGGTCTTTCGCCAATATGAATAACTTGGTGAACTTGGTATGGTCGTGGACGTACTGTTTTTGTTTTTAAAATTTTATAAATCAGCGTACCTAACGAAGCAGCTACAACAATATATAAAATTTGAATAGTGTATTGCGGTCCTTGCAGTAGCCACACCAACGCCACCATCATGTACCAAAAAACTCCATCTCCGAGCCGACTAATAATTTTAAATATGAGCGCAATACTTTGTGTATGCGATAGATTATTGAAATAGAGACATCCTCTTAGATCAAGATCGAGTATTTTTATTTTGGTATTTTTAAAATTCATTTCACTCTACTCCTATCGTTCAGGCCGTGAGCGTTTTCTGCTGCACGACACGATAAAATGCATGTTCGAGTTGTTGAACTGGATGTTGCCATCCGACTTGTTGTACTTTTTTCAATGCTTGCATCCCCATTGCATGCAAGCGTTTGTTCTGGGGCAGATTAACAATATATTGAACCAAAGTTGCAGGCTCACCCAAAGGTGCTAA
The DNA here is from genome assembly GCF_056779975.1 of Acinetobacter sp. ANC_7511. Lineage (NCBI taxonomy): Bacteria > Pseudomonadati > Pseudomonadota > Gammaproteobacteria > Moraxellales > Moraxellaceae > Acinetobacter > Acinetobacter sp. ANC_7511. Next base: position 22,404 of record NZ_JBWYIY010000008.1, on the reverse strand, counting down.
CCATGCTGTTTCCGCATCTAAATACTGCTTAGCACAAGCATAATCATAAGCAACGACAGGCAATGCACTCGCCATCGCTTCAAGCACGACATTGCCAAATGTCTCTACTTGACTGGCAAAAACAAATACATCTGCGCTTGCAAATGATTCAGCAAGATTTGTACCACTTAAGCTTCCAGTAAAGATGATATCGGTATGTTTGCTCTGACGAACCAAACGCGAATAATCGGGCCCATCCCCCACGATGACCAACTTAAATCTGCGCGTTGTTTGTGTTTTAAGTTTTAAATAGGCATCAATTAACACCTGAATTTCTTTTTCAGGTGAAACACGACCAACATAAAGTAGCACAGTTGTATTCTCACAAGCATCCCATTGTCGTCTGAGTTGTACACTTCGAAAAGTAGGTGAAAACTTTTCAACATCCACCCCAGTCTTAATCACTTCAACTTGACATGTAACACCAAAGTTACGTATCGCATCAGCCGAGTCCTGACTTGGTACACAGGTCAATTGCGTATTGTTATGAAACCATTTGAGATAGTGTTGAATCGGCTTGACCATAAAAGCAAGATCATAAAAACGACTAAAGTCATGAAAAGCAGAATGAAAACCACTACTCACAGGAATCTTTTTGTTTTTTGAGAGCTGAAGTACCGCTAAACCTAATGGTCCTTCCGTCACGATATGCACCAAATCTGGTTGAAATTCATCAAAAGCTTTAGCCACTTTGCCATACTGTGGCCAGCCAAATTGCATATGGGCATACTTCGGAATGGTTTGACCATTCACCAAACACTCACGGTTCGGAGAAAATTCCGAACATATTTGTTTTTGTGAAGGTCGTACCAATAGAATTTTGTGACCAAGCTTCTGTAAACCTTTGCAAATCTGTAGTAAAGACAATGAAACACCATTCAGTTCTGGCGGCCATGTCTCCGTAACGACAGCTATTTTTAATCTAGATCGCCCCAATTGCTCAAGCACCGATACATCCCGATCGGAGTTTTGATTTTTAAATTTTAGCCTCTGGTGATCATATTGCGTTGTCGATCTAGGCAATACAGTGTCCATGATTCCCATCATCACACCTCTTTTGTATTTTTTTCATACTTTTACTTTAGAGATGGATCATTTCATTATGATGATGATTTCATTAAATACTTGTCATAATTAGAATAGATGACTGATTCACCGACCACCCTCAAACACGCGACAAGAAACTACGAATTCAAAATAATTTAGTGACATAAAGTACGATGCACAGCAAAAAATAACGCTTGCTCAAAATCAATAACAGGTTTCAACCATCCTGTTGCAGCAACTGCAAGATGCGCTTTCTCACCCATTATTTTTAAATCGGGTTGATTCAATGTTGCTGTCATTGCTCGTTCGAACATATCTAGATCACCGAGAGGGATCAGCCATCCCGTTTCATTGTGCACAACATGCAGTTTGGCACATGCATAATCATAAGCCACCACAGGCAAGCCACTTGCCAATGCTTCAAGCGCGACATTTCCAAAGGTTTCAACTTGACTTGGAAAAATAAACACATCTGCACTGGCATATGCACATGCCAAATCATCACCAGTCAAACTTCCCATAAAAATAATATCAGGGTGATGATTCGCAAGGGCTTCAAGCCTTACTCGATCTGGCCCATCTCCGACAATGACCAATTTAGTATAATGATCAACCTCACCTTTCTTTTTCAAAAAAGTCCGAATAATCTGGTCTACTTCTTTTTCAGGTGACAACCGACCAACGGAAATCAGCACTCGTGTATGCTCATTTGCATTCCATTGCTCTCTGAGCAACTCCGATCTTTTATTCGGATTAAATAATTGGGTATCAACACCTCTCCCCACCACCCTTAACTCACCGCTTACTCCCATTTGTTTTAAAGCATGCTGTGTATCTAAACTTGGCACACAAGTCACGTCTGTCTTATTGTGAAACCATGTTAAATATTTTGAGATAGGTTTAACGAGAAAAGGAAACTCAAAATATCGACTAAACTCTTGAAAAGCAGAGTGAAAACCACTTGAAACAGGAATATTCTGAGTTTTAGCCACCATTAGACTCGCAAATCCCAATGGCCCCTCTGTCACAATATGCACAACATCTGGCTGAAATACCTCAACTGCTTTTGAGATTTTAGAAAACTGTGGCCAACCAAACTGTAAGGTGGGATATTTTGGAATCGCCTGAGCATGCACCCAACACTCTGCATCAGGTTTAAACCTTTTACATTTCACTTTGGGTTGAGGACGTATCAACAAAATTTGATGACCTCGCTTCTGCAAACCCAGACATAAATTCATCAGTGAGTTTGCAACACCATTAATCTCTGGTGACCATGTCTCAGTCACAATGGCAATTTTTAATTGAGGATGTCGTTTAGGCTGATCAGCATCAGGAAGAAGAATAAAATCCTCAAATGACGTATTTTTTTTAATGTCCAATAATTCAAATAATTTTTTTTGTTGTGTTGCTTGTAAATTTAGGAGTGCCATCATCACACCTTTTATTGATGTTATCCCTAAAATTTATAAGAACATAATGTCAATATGATGATGGTTTCATGACAGCTTTGTCATAAGGCTCATTCAGATTTTCACATTTTTAAGGCTCTTGCTCTTGAACACGATCTACATCACTACCTAGATCATTCTCTTGCTTTTGACCAGAGTTAACTGGTGGTTCTTCAATCCGTTTTTCCAAGTTTTCTCCTTGAAGTGCTACAGAGGATTCTGATGATGTCCGATCTTCTAATTGTTTAGTTTCTTGTTCAGCGTTAACTGCAACTGGTTTCAAACTGCCTTCAACAATTGTATAAACCTGTCCATTAGAAAAATCGATGTGCTGTTTATCACCATGTAATAGTGCAAATCCAACGATTTGCTCGTACTGCTCTGCACGTTTAAATTTTTGTTAAACAGAATCATAAATCCAGTAAATAAAACGACGATCTTGAAGCGTTTTATCCTCTGACAGATCAGAGAGCACTACATCATAGTAACCATCAAAATTCATATCCATATAACCAATACTATTGGGAAACGATTGAAAGCCTTCAAGTATTTGCATGCTTTTTTGATTGGCTTTATCAAACACCTCGATACGTGTCATTAATTGTTTGAAAGGATGTTCTGATTTAGATATGCCGTAGAAATTAAAACTCACATCAGGCATATTTTTTACTTTAAAAGCAGGCTCGAATTTCTTTGTTCGAATCACACCCGCATGATTGACCAATGTAGATTTAAACACATTCGTTTTATAGTTAAGCTGTTCTTTAAACTCTTGAAATGTATTTGAATCATCACTCGATTGTTCTGCTTTAAAAAAACTTGATCGCCTTTTTGCTCCCCTTTAAATTGGATAGCGACGTTGTCTTTGAGCGAAGTAAGCGTTGCGTTTGGATGAAGCACATCCAAATAAAGACTCAAAAAATATTCGTTATCTGTTGACCTTAATAATCGCTGCATTGATAAGCGAACATTATCCAAGACAAGCTCAGCATCACTATTTGGCGTTTTTTTCTCAATATCAATGGTTTGTTGCGCCCATCTACAGATGGGCTAAATCGCCAATAAGTAACATACAAACGATAATTTCATTCCCAACCTCAATCCTTGAGTTATTAAGTATTCTTGTTAGATACTAATTATTATGTTTAGCTAAGCCTCACTCAGCTAAAACTTGATCTACCTGTCATTGAGTTACTTTTTAATGACTATTTTTATCATGCCTGTCGTCTTTTTTTAATGCATTACAAAAAAGACAAGTCTCAGGATTCAAGGTTCCTAAAATAGTGGTAACCTATTATCAATAATCCAAGGTATGAACGAGTACAAAACACTGTTTTTTTACGAAGTGCAAGGAAGCAGTGCCCTACTTTGAATAAAATACAAGAAATGAAAAACACTGCCTTACCTTGAGGCACACAATTTTAATTAATAATCTGATCCATTTTTTAAGACAAAAAAAGCCCACTCATTTTGAGTGGGCTTTCGCATTCAAATCAGATGATTCGAGAAATTAGTTTTTCTCTTTATCAACGATTTTGTTTGCTTGAATCCAAGGCATCATCGCACGCAATTTAGCACCAGTTACTTCGATACCGTGAGCAGCGTTTTGACGACGACGAGCAGTCATAGATGGGTAGTTCAACGCACCTTCTTGGATGAACATCTTCGCATATTCACCAGATTGAATACGTTTAAGCGCATTACGCATCGCTTCACGAGACTGTTCATTGATTACTTCAACGCCAGTTACATATTCACCGTACTCAGCATTGTTAGATACAGAGTAGTTCATGTCCGCGATACCGCCTTCGAACATTAAGTCAACGATCAATTTAAGTTCGTGTAGACATTCGAAGTAAGCCATTTCTGGCGCATAACCAGCTTCAACAAGAGTTTCGAAGCCCATTTTAACCAATTCAACAGCACCACCACAAAGAACTGCTTGCTCACCGAAAAGGTCAGTTTCAGTTTCTTCACGGAAAGAAGTTTCGATAATACCTGTACGACCGCCACCAACACCTGAAGCGTAAGAAAGCGCAAGGTTACGTGCATTACCAGAAGCATCTTGGTGAATCGCGATAAGATCAGGAACACCTGAACCACGTTGGTATTCAGAACGTACAGTGTGACCAGGTGCTTTTGGAGCAACCATGATTACGTCTAAATCAGCACGTGGAACAACTTGGTTATAAAGAACAGAGAAACCATGAGCAAATGCAAGAGTAGCACCTTGCTTGATGTTTGGCTCAATTACATCACGGTAAAGTTGAGCTTGGAATTCATCTGGAGTCAAGATCATTACTACGTCAGCTTGAGCTACAGCAGCAGGAACTTCAGCAACTTTAAGACCAGAATTTTCAGCTTTTTTCCAAGAAGCAGAACCAGCACGTAAACCAACAGTTACGTCAACGCCAGAATCTTTAAGGTTAAGCGCGTGAGCGTGACCTTGTGAACCGTAACCAATGATTGCTACTTTCTTAGATTGGATGATAGATAAGTCGCAGTCTTTATCATAAAAAATTTGCATTGCTGTCTCCGCTAAAATGCTTTGGCTTCCGTTTGATTAGCGAATGTTAATGTGGTTCGCCAACCCCCTCCTCTCGGAGGAGGGAAGAATTTGTTAATAAAAAATTAGATTGTTAAAACTTTTTCGCCACGTGCGATACCAGACACACCTGAACGTACAACTTCAAGAATGGTATTCTCTGCCAAAGCATCAATAAAACCGTCAATTTTCTCAGTTGTACCCGCGATTTGAATCGTGTAAGTCGTTGGTGTTACATCCACGATTTGTCCGCGGAAGATATCTGCTGTGCGTTTAATTTCAGCACGCGCAGAACCCAAAGCTTTTACTTTGATTAACATCAATTCACGTTCAATGTGTGAACCTTCAGAAAGGTCAACCACTTTAACCACTTCAACAAGTTTGTTGAGTTGTTTTGTGATTTGCTCAATCTTGTGATCATCACCATAAGTCGTCAATGTCAAACGAGACATTGTTGGGTCTTCTGTTGGCGCAACGTTCAAAGTTTCAATGTTATAACCACGTTGTGAGAACAAACCCACTAAACGTGAAAGCGCGCCAGATTCGTTCTCAATGAGAACAGAGATGATATGTCTCATGCTGTGCGCTCCCCTTTAGATAACCACATATCTGTCATAGATTGACCCGCGATTAACATCGGATAAACATGCTCAGTACGGTCAACCATCACGTTGATGAATACACATTTATCATTAATCTCCATTGCTTCTGCAAGCTTCGATTCAAGCTCATCCGCATGATCAATTTGAATACCTACATGTCCGTAAGCTTCCATCAACTTCGCAAAGTCAGGCAATGACTCAACATATGAACTTGAGTGACGACCTTCATAATTCATATCTTGCCATTGTTTCACCATACCTAAAGCACGGTTGTTTAAGCACAAGATTTTAACATTTAGGCCATATTGCTTACATGTTGAGAGCTCTTGGATACACATCTGAATGGATGCTTCACCTGTAATACAAACAACTTGTTGGTCAGGGAATGCAAGCTTAGCCGCCATCGCATATGGAAGACCAACACCCATCGTGCCTAAGCCACCTGAGTTAATCCATTGACGTGGACGTGTGTATTTGTAATACAACGCACCAAACATCTGATGTTGACCAACGTCAGAAGTGATGATTGCTTGGCTGTTCGTTACTTTATCTAAAGCTTGAACAACTTGTTGAGGTTTCATCGTACCGTCAGTTGGTTTTTCATATTTCAAACCATGAACCTGACGCCACTCATTGATTTGTTTCCACCAATCCGCAATAGCTTCAGGGTTCGGCTTAGAAATATTCAGCTGTTTTAATTGCGCTAACATTTCTTGAAGAACTGGCTCTACCGCACCCACGATTGGGATATGCGCCATGATTGTTTTTGAAATCGTCGCAGGATCGATATCAATGTGAATCACTTTCGCATTTGGACAGAATTTTGCAGGATTATTGGTTACACGGTCATCGAAACGCGCACCAACACATAGAATCACATCAGCGTGACCCATGGTCATGTTCGCTTCATATGTCCCATGCATACCCAACATACCAATAAATTGAGGATCATTACCAGGGAATGCACCTAGCCCCATCAATGTATTGGTTACTGGATAACCCAATAGATGTGCTAATTCAGTCAATAAATGTGATGCATTGCCTTGAACAACACCACCGCCCGTATAAATAATAGGACGTTTAGCATTGATCAATTCATCAATAGCTTTGCGGATCTGACCAGTATGACCACGATGTGGCGGCTGGTAAGAGCGCATTTTTACTTTTTCAGGATATTCGTATGCAAATTTTTCAGCAGGGTTTGTTGCATCTTTTGGAATATCAACAACCACAGGACCTGGACGACCTGATGACGCGATATAGAAAGCTTTTTTAATAACCGCTGGAATTTCACTCGCATGACGCACTTGGAAACTGTGTTTCACGATTGGACGAGAAATACCAACCATATCCGTTTCTTGGAATGCATCTTCACCAATCAAATGGCTTGCAACCTGACCAGACAAAATCACCATTGGGATTGAGTCCATGTAAGCTGTCGCGATTGGTGTCACAGTGTTAGTCGCACCTGGACCCGAGGTCACCAGTACAACACCTGTCTTACCTGTTACGCGCGAGTATGCATCTGCCATATGACCAGCAGCTTGCTCATGACGCACGAGGTAATGATTAATTTTGTCTTGTTTGAATAGCGCATCGTAAATGTGTAAAACTGCGCCGCCTGGATATCCAAAAACATGTTCAACGCCTTCGTCCGCCAATGCGCGAACAAGCATTTCACCACCAGATAAAAGTTCCAACGTATTCACCCTAATCTTATTTCCACGACGGTTATGGGAGACATAAGTCGTGTTTCATTCATTCGTTTGTATGCACTGTTATAGCACACATATTTCATCGTTTTTGCTGCAATAATAAAATTTTTCGATCACAACCGTTTGAGTTGCGACTGCATATTCAACATGTTGGGATAAACATATTTCTGCTATTTCATTATCTCGGCTTAGAGACAACGTTATTGCAAGCTATGATATTTATTCGAAGGGTGATCGAACAAAACATATAAAACTAGAGCAGCATTTTTAGTTTTTTCACGACCAAAGTCAAGGTTTGCCGAAACCTTTTTATTGTTTATTTACCAACCGATTATTTTTCAAACGATAACTTTTGGTTGGATGATTTATAAAAAAAAATTCAAACACTTATTTTTAATATTTATATAAAACATTTTATACGCAAAATGATTTTTTTGATTAAAATAAAACCAATTAATCTTCATCAGTATCCAGCAAAATGCTGCGATATAAACGTGTAAAAGAACTCACTCCCCTCATATTTCTTTATAGGTGAAGTCATGAATTCACTAGCATCATCTTTAAAACTTTCTTGTTTAGCATCAACGGTTGTTTTCGTTTCTATTTGTTCATCTATGGTGCAGGCAAAAGAATATTACAAATGGGTCGATCAAAATGGCTCAACCCACTACACCACCACCCCACCACCAAAATCAGCAAAAAAGAAAGGAAAAGTTGAAACATATGGTTGGAAAGCACCGACAACATCTGTCAATGCAAATTCAAACCAGACCGAAGCTCCTCAAACCTCACAGACTCAAACGATACCAACGCAACAGCAAACAAACAGTGCTTCAAATACTGAGTCACAAAACATAAATGCTGCTCCATTAAGCGAAACTCAAGTTTCAAATGAGTGAATTTGTCTTTTTGATCTTAATTTAAGTTTTGCATCCATTTTCAGTCTGTAAAATTCACTTTTAGGTGCTTTTTGCGCTATGCTGTGCGCTAAATTTTTTAACCGTTCTCTTGTATTACGTATATGACTACTCACATTGACTCTGAATACCAAGCCAGTGCGATTGAGCCCCAAGTTCAACAGGACTGGGAATCTCGCAAAGCCTTTAAAGTTGCCGACACTGTAGAAGGTCCACGTCGATATATCCTCTCGATGTTCCCTTACCCAAGTGGCAAACTGCATATGGGTCATGTACGTAACTACACGATTGGTGACGTGATCAGCCGCTTCCACCGTTTAAAAGGTGAAACTGTATTACAACCAATGGGTTGGGATGCGTTTGGTTTACCTGCTGAAAATGCTGCGATTGCACACCAAGTTGCACCGGCAAAATGGACCTTTGAAAATATCGATTACATGCGTAATCAGCTTAAAAAATTAGGTCTTGCGGTGGATTGGGATCGTGAATTTGCAACGTGTACACCAGAATATTATCGTTGGGAACAATGGTTATTCGTTCAGCTTTATAAAAAAGGCTTAATTTATCGTAAGCTTTCAACAGTGAACTGGGACCCTGTAGACCAAACTGTGCTTGCAAATGAACAAGTAGAAAATGGTCGTGGTTGGCGTTCAGGTGCATTGGTAGAAAAACGTGATATTCCAATGTACTACTTCCGCATTACCGACTATGCGCAAGAATTACTTGACGATTTAGACACACTCAAAGACGGTTGGCCACAACAAGTCCTTACGATGCAACGTAACTGGATTGGTCGCTCACAAGGGATGGAAATCACCTTCCCTTCAGCGAACCCAGACGTTTATGCAGATGGTTTAACTGTATTTACCACACGTGCCGATACCTTAATGGGTGTGACTTATGTTGCAGTTGCAGCAGAACATCCAATGGCATTAAAAGCTGCTGAAACTAACCCTGAATTGGCTGCATTTATCGAAGAATGCCGTATGGGTTCAGTGGCAGAAGCAGATCTTGCCACTGCTGAGAAGAAAGGCATGGCAACAGGTCTTTCTGTGAAGCACCCTGTCACAGGCGAAGAAGTTCCTGTTTGGATCGCAAACTATGTATTGATGTCATACGGTTCAGGTGCGGTGATGGCGGTTCCATCACACGATGAACGTGACTTCGAATTTGCCAATAAGTATGGCTTAACTATTAAGCAAGTCATTGATGCCAAAGGCGCTGATGATGCTGAATTCTCTGCGACAGAATGGCAAGAATGGTACGGCTCAAAAGAAGGTAAATTGGTCAATTCAGGCGAATTTGACGGTTTAGACTTCCAAGGTGCATTTGATGCTTTCCTTGCAAAATTAGAACCACAAGGTCTTGCGAATGTAAAAGTTCAATTCCGTTTACGTGACTGGGGTGTTTCTCGTCAGCGTTATTGGGGTTGTCCAATTCCAATGATTAACTGCCCAACTTGTGGTCAAGTGCCAGTACCTGAAGATCAACTTCCTGTTGTACTTCCAACTGACGTTGTACCAGATGGTTCAGGTAACCCTCTCAACAAGATGCCTGAATTCTATGAAACGAAATGTCCAAGCTGTAACGGCGACGCACGTCGTGAAACAGATACACTTGATACATTCGTAGAATCATCTTGGTACTATGCGCGATATGCATCTCCTGACTTTACTGGTGGTATGGTTAAACCTGAAGCGGGTCAAACTTGGCTTCCTGTAAACCAATACATCGGTGGTGTTGAACACGCGATTCTGCATTTGTTATATGCACGTTTCTTCCACAAATTGATGCGTGATGAAGGTGTAGTACAAGGTAACGAACCATTCACCAACTTGTTAACGCAAGGTATGGTACTTGCTGATACCTATTACCGTGAATCTGAATCAGGTAAGAAAACGTGGTTCAATCCTGCTGACATCGAGTTAGAGAAAGACGAAAAAGGTCGTATCACTTCTGCGAAATATAAAGAAGATGGTCAAGACGTTATCGTTGGCGGTCAAGAAAAAATGTCGAAATCGAAAAATAACGGTATCGACCCACAAGCGATTATTGACCAATACGGCGCAGATACTGCACGTGTATTCATGATGTTTGCTGCACCACCTGATCAATCACTTGAATGGTCTGATGCAGGTGTGGAAGGTGCTAACCGTTTCTTAAAACGTGTATGGCGCTTGGCAACTGGTTTCCTTGAACAAGGTAATACTGCATCAGCGATTGATAAAGCTGCGCTTTCAACTGCTGCGCAAGACTTACGTCGTAAGACTCACGAAACCATCCAAAAAGTGGGTGATGACATCGAACGTCGTCATGCATTTAATACTGCGATTGCAGCGATGATGGAACTTCTGAATGCAAACAATAAGTTTGAAGCGAAAGATGATAACGATGTTGCTGTAGCACGTGAGTCTATTACAACGCTTCTAACTTTACTTGCTCCATTTGCACCGCATTTAAGTGAAACGTTATTGGCGCAGTTTGGTATCGAGTTAAATGCAACATTATTCCCTCAAGTGGATGAATCTGCATTAACACGTAATACACAAACCATTGTGGTTCAAGTGAACGGTAAGCTTCGTGGCAAACTTGAAGTGTCTGTAGATGCATCGAAAGATGACATTCTGGCGCAAGCAAAAGCATTGCCTGAAGTACAACAATTCTTAACAGGTCCAACCAAGAAAGAAATCGTTGTTCCGAATAAATTAGTGAATTTGGTGGTTTAAGAACCTTAAAGCCTCCCTGAGTAAGATATAAAGCACAGCTTTAGATCAAAGCGCAAGAAAGGGAGCTTTGGAGGGATTTAATTTCCATTGCGAAGCATTGCTTCTCACCTCTTTTAAAAAGAGGGGAATATAAGGATTTCACAATTCCCAAACAAAGCCCGTTGCCAGTCAACGGGCTTTGCACATACAATCAGAATATTCAAAATTTATCCTGAGTCTCAGGAAATACACAGAGGATCTACAATGCATTTGAGCAAACGTTTAGCTATTGCTGTTCTAACTTTAGGCTTAAGCGCAACTATGGTCGGCTGTGGATTTCATCTAAAAGGGACCAATCCAACTTCAACGCCACTGGCTTATACAAAGCTTGAATTAGCACTCCCTGCCAATACTTCTGATTTAGAGCGTAAACTCAGTGTTTATCTCACTGCTGCAGGTGTGCAACTAAGTAACTCTAACGATGCATATGTATTGCGTATCATTGACTATAAACCAATTCGCCATGAGCTCAACGGCAAACTCATTGAAGTTCTACTCAGACTTTCTGTGACTTTCCAAATCGAAGATCGTCAAGGTAACTTGGTGACAAAACCTCGAACTTTAACTGCGACACGTACATATCAATATAACGTTGCAACCGTGAACACAGATGATCAACAAAATAAATATCTCAGTGAAATCTTAATTGACGATGTCGCTCAACAGATCTCTCGTCAAATTGCTGCAAACCGTCTGCCAAAAGCAGAAGCAAATGTACTGTTACCTGTGCAACAAACTTTTGAACCTACTGCCTCTGAAAATCCGTAACTCAGAATGAAGTTAGATTATCTACAAGCATTAAAACGTGTAAACGAAGCACGTGGTGCATGGGTATTACATGGTCAAGAACCTTTACTTGAGCAAAATCTTTTAGATGCTTTCCGTCAAAGTTGGATCATCAATCACGTGGAAAGAGAACGCTATGACATCCAAAGCGTTGCTGATTGGAAAAATGTATTTAATGCACTCAACAGCCTTTCTCTTTTTTCACAAAATCTCGCAGTAGAGGTCCATGGCAACATTAAGCCAGATGCCAATGCGTTAAAGTTACTCAAGCATTATATCCAGCATAATGAACACAACTTGTTGTTGATCATTATGCCTAAGCAAGATAGCAGTAGCTTAAAGTCGGCGTTTTTTCAAACGATTGAAGCCAATGGCGTCTTGGTTCCTCTTACAGCAACTTATGCGCAAGATCGTCAGCGTATACTCAGCATAGAAGCTGATAAAATTGGGATTCAACTGAGCCAAGATGCATGGCAATGGCTCGAAGTCCACCACGAACATAATTTATTGGCTGCTAAAAACAGCTTAATGCGTCTGGCAGACACGTTCCCCGATGTACAGCATCTTGAAATGCAACATTTGCTCGAATGCTTACAAGATCAATCACGCTATACCACTTTTGACTTAAGCGATGCATTAATTTCAGGCAACCTAAGCCAAGCGATCAAAATATACCAATATTTAGTCGAAGCTGGCGAACCACATAGTTTGGTCTTATGGACGGTAAGCAAAGAAATGCGCTTACTGATGCAACTTTTTGAGCAACCACAAAATGCATTACAACTCGGCATCTGGAAAACCAAAGTCAGTCTTTATCAACAAGCCTTGAGACGTCTTAATCCCAAGCAATTTCTCACATGGCCACAATTGCTATTAAGAATCGATGCTGCCATCAAAGGCAAAAATAATGAAAATCCAGAACACCTCATACAACAAGCCATTGCTGAATTATGTGGAAAAACCTTGTTTGCTTAGTTAACGAGCAAGGTCTATTTATAACTATAAAAATGATTATTGATTTTATTTAAGAAAAATACACTTTTTATCCTTATTTCATCATTATAATTCTCTCAATTTCCGTCATTTTTCAATATCGCCATGCAAAAAATAAAACCAACGAAATTGATTATCATCGCGATCATTACGATTGCAGCTATCGCTTTAGCTTGGTATTTCTTTAAACCTAAAGATGAGCAACCTCAGTTTATTACCGCTGAAGTGACACGTGGTGATATTGAAAACTCTGTCCTTGCAACAGGTGTATTAGAAGCGACCAAAATGGTTAGCGTTGGTGCACAGGTTTCAGGTCAGGTAAAAAAAATGTATGTACAACTGGGTGATCAAGTCAAACAAGGTCAACTGATTGCTCAAATCGATTCCGTTCGTCAGGAAAATGATCTAAAAACAGCTGAAGCCAGCATTAAAAATCAGTTGGCTCAATTGGCAGTCAAACAAGCAAATCTGACTAAAGTTGAGGCGGAATATAATCGCCAAAAAGCCATGTATGCCCAAGATGCAACTTCTCGTGCCGAATATGAGTCCGCATTAGCAAGTTATAAAACTGCTCAAGCCGATATCGTCGCGATGAATGCTCAAATCGAGCAATCTCGTTTATCACTGGCTACGACTAAAGAAGATTTAGGCTATACCCGTATCGTTGCTCCGATGGATGGCACAATTGTGGCAATTGTGACTGAAGAAGGTCAAACAGTGAACGCGAATCAAAGCGCGCCAACCATCGTGAAATTAGCAAAACTTGACACCATGACGGTTAAGGCTGAAATTTCTGAAGCAGATGTTATGCGTGTTGAGGAAGGTCAAACTGTTTATTTCACTACTTTAGGTAATAGCGAGAAAAAGCATTACGCAACACTGCGTCAAGTTGAACCTGCACCTAACTCAATCAATACAGAAACCAACAACTCAAATTCATCTTCATCAAGTACAGCTGTGTATTACAACGCTCTATTCGATGTTCCTAATGAAGATGGAAAATTGCGTATTGATATGACTGCACAAGTTTATATCGTGTTAGATGAAGTAAAGAATGCACTGACTATTCCATCTTCTGCTGTTCAAAGCTCAAATCGTCCTGCTCGCCAGCGTGGTGCAAATGCGGGTTCAAATGCACAAGAACGTAATGAAAAAGCTCGTGGTGAAGGGCGTGCCGAACGTTCATCAGCTGATCGTCCTAAGCGTTTAGAATTAACCGCTGAGGAAAAGACATTAGTCGATCAAGGTAAAGCTTCCATGGCTATGGTACGCGTACTTCAAGCAGATGGCACAGTCAAACCGACCCCTGTTCTTATCGGTCTAAATAACCGTGCAACAGCACAAGTTTTACGCGGTTTAAAATTAGGCGATAAGGTGGTGATCGCTGATGGCTCTGATTCATCAAATGACTCAGCTAAACGTGGCGCACGTGGTGGCGCTGGCCCAATGAGAATGTAATTATGAGTCAGACGAGAATGCCTCTACTCGAGGTCAAAAACCTGACCCGTGAATTCCCTGCTGGTGAATCTACTGTGCAAATTCTAAAAGGGGTAAATCTTGAGATTTATCCTGGAGAATTGGTTGCCATTGTAGGTCAATCAGGCTCAGGAAAATCAACACTGATGAACATCTTAGGATGTTTAGATAAACCGACCAATGGTAGCTACAAGGTTAAGGGACGCGAAACACGTGAGCTAGAACCAGACGAACTTGCTCAATTACGCCGTGAATATTTCGGATTTATCTTCCAGCGCTACCATTTACTTGGTGACTTAAATGCAGCTGGTAATGTCGAAGTCCCTGCGATCTATGCCGGCGCTGATGCTTCTGAACGCCATGATCGTGCGGTTCAACTTTTGTCTGATTTAGGTCTAGGTGAAAAAACCCAAAACCGCCCAAGTCAACTTTCAGGTGGTCAGCAACAGCGTGTTTCGATTGCTCGCGCGTTGATGAATGGCGGTGATGTTATTCTCGCCGATGAGCCTACTGGGGCATTAGATAAAAACAGCGGTATTGAAGTGATGCGTATTTTACGCGAGCTGAATGCCAAAGGTCATACCATCATTCTCGTTACTCATGATCACAATGTTGCCAAAAATGCGACTCGTATTATTGAGATTTCAGACGGTAATATTATTTCAGATGAACCCAATGTTCCTGAGATTGATGATGGCTTTGAACGTGAAGAATTGATTCGTGCTGAGCAAAAGAAAACATCGTCTTGGCGTTCAGCTTTAGACCGTTTAGGTGAAGCTTTCCGCATGGCGCTTCTGGCCATGAATGCTCATCGAATGCGTACTTTTTTGACTATGCTCGGAATCATTATCGGGATCGCATCTGTCGTTTCGGTTGTCGCACTTGGTAATGGATCACAAAAACAAATTTTAGAAAATATTAGTAGTTTGGGGACCAATACCATTACGGTCTACCAAGGACGTGGTTTTGGTGATAACTCCCGATCTTCTCAGGCCAAGACCTTAATCCCTGCTGATGCTGATGCATTAGCGGAACAGCCTTATGTCGATGGAGTCAGTCCTTCAGTCAATAGTTCTGTCACAGGAAGATATAAAGATGTAGAGGCATCCACAACGGTCAATGGTGTCAGCGAAGACTTTTTCTATGTGCGTGGTTTAACGTTTAAATCAGGTCAACCATTTGACAAACATAGTGTTACTGAACAAGCCCAAGATGTTGTGATTGATACCAATACCCAAAAGACATTCTTTAGCGATGGTACGGATCCTATTGGTCAAGTAATTCTATTGGGCAGTGTACCTAGTCGTATTATTGGTATCGTAGATGCTCAACAAGGTGCAATGGGTAATTCAGATAGTCTCAATGTCTATCTCCCTTACTCAACTGTCATGAGTCGAATGCTTGGACAGTCGAATGTGAGAAGCATCATCGTTCGTGTAAAAGATGAATATTCAAGCACAGCTGCTGAAAATGCAATCTTGAATTTACTCGTTCAACGTCATGGGGCTCAAGATGTCTTCACACAAAATGCGGACAGTATTCGTGAAACCATCCAGCAAACTACCGCTACAATGACTTTACTTATTTCTGCGATTGCTGTGATTTCTTTAGTCGTTGGTGGTATCGGTGTCATGAACATTATGTTGGTGTCTGTCACTGAACGAACGCAAGAAATTGGTGTGCGAATGGCCGTGGGTGCTCGACAAAGCGATATTTTGCAACAATTCCTGATTGAAGCCGTATTGGTCTGTATTTTAGGCGGTATCCTTGGGGTGTTGTTATCACTAGGTATTGGTCAGCTGATTACACACTTTGCTGGTGGCACGTTCCAAATGGCGTATTCAACCACATCAATAATAGCCGCATTCGTTTGTTCAAGTTTAATCGGGATCGTATTCGGTTTTATCCCAGCACGAAATGCTGCTCGCTTAAATCCTGTCGATGCACTGTCAAGAGAATAATAGGGTACAACTATGCGTAATCAACTTCATAAACTGTTCATGACCTTAGCATTAACAGGCTCTTTAGTCGGTTGTGCGGCTGTAGTGAAAACGCCTTATCAAGCTCCTGCAGTCGATATTCCACAGGGCTTTCAAAACAGCCAACTACTCAGCCAAAATATCCACCAACAGGCTTTTCATGATCAATGGTGGACATTATTTGGTGATGCACAGCTCAACCAATTGGTTGAACAAGTGATTGCCCGTAATACTGATTTAGCTGTTGCTGGGATTAATTTGCAACAAGCACGCATTCAAGCCAAGCAATCTGAAAGTCAGCAAGGTGTGCGTATTGGCAATGCAGGTGCATCGGTCGGTCATCGTTTTAGTTTAGATGGTGATGGTGATTCTTCAAATGGTATTTCACTGAACTATCCTGGCTTAAGCTATGAGCTGGATTTATTCGGTAAATTGGCCAATCAAACTGAAGCATCTCGATGGGAAGCACTTGCGACTGAGCAAGATTTACAAGCCACTGCACAAAGCCTGATTGCAACAACTGCACAATTGTATTGGCAATTGGGATATCTTAATGAACGCCTATCTGTGGCTCAACAAAATTTGGCGAGTACGCAGAAAACTTATGAATTGGTGCGTACCCAATATCGTGCTGGGGCTGTCTCTGGACTTGATTTGACTTCAGCCGAACAAGCAGTTCAAAGTCAAAAAGCTACGTTAAGCCAGATCGAACAGCAAAAAGTTGAAACACGGACTGCTCTTGCAGTTTTACTGAATCAACCTGTTCAACAGTTGAATATTGCGGAGCCACAGCGCTTACCACGTTCTGCCCTACCTCAAATTCAATCGGGCTTACCTGCTGAACTTTTATCCCGTCGTCCTGACTTGCAGGCAGCTGAGTTACGTTTACGCAAAGCACTTGCCAATAAAGATGCCAATAAAGCAAGTTATTACCCTTCGATTAATTTAACAGGTAGTATAACTACTGGAGGCTCAAGCACTTCGCTGAGTAATGTGCTGTCTAATCCTGCTGCGATATTGGGTGCGGGTCTTACGCTCCCTTTCCTGCAATGGAATGACATGAAGCGTGATTTGCGTGTCAATGAACTTGAATATGAAAAGTCTATTATTCAATACCGTCAGACGCTATATAAAGCATTTGCCGATGTTGAAAATGCGTTATCCGCACGTAATGAAATAGACAAACAAGTCGCTTTACAAGAACGTAATGTTCAACTCGCTGAGAAAACGGAACAACTCACCCAAGTCCGTTATAAAAATGGTGCTGTGGCGCTGAAAAATTTGATCGATGCCCAGCGCACGACACGTGAAGCACGTTTAAGTTTGGTTCAAGCCAAACAAACTCAGTACAATGCTTATGTGACGTTATTGCAAGCATTGGGTGGAAGTCCGATTCAGCAATTGCCTTAAACAAAAAAGCCCGAAAGGGCTTTTTTATTATAGAAAATTCCAAAACTTCAAATAATTATCAAACCCACGTCCTCGTGTTTGCATAATAAATTCAATAAACGAAGTAAAACACAATAACCCTATATAAGCGCATAGAATACATATTAAATAGTGAGTGAGTCCAAATTTATTTGAATTTAAGCTAACACCTTCAACCTCACAAGCATCATGATCATCTTTAAAAGAATAATTTCTATTAAACACATGAATAAATAGATTACCTAATAATGAAATAAGATAATAAAAGAAAAAGAAAGATCGAGCATAGTCAATAATTTTATTTCTTTTTAAACTTCCAACCTCATCAACCACATATTCATATTTCGAATTAACGTTATTTTCCTTGAAAACATAATCATTATCAAAGAGTGTATACCAAGATTTTTTAATTATACCAAACACTTTTGAATAATAATTTTTTTTCTTAATATGTTTATATTCTTCACCTTCCATATAATTCACTACAAATTGCCAACAAGATGAAAACTTCAATAGATCTTTTTCATCACTGACTTTTCTAACTAAATAAAAAGGTTGCTCAATATCTTCCTTAGACTTAAATTTAATTTCATGATATTCGATATCTGACTTTATATTTATTTTTTCTACAGTCACATTTAAATCATCCCAATCAACAACAAACTCTTTATCATCAATTTTAGGGAAATATACTTTTTTTAAATTCCGATTAAATCTAATGGGAAATTGACGAAATGAAATAAAGTTTTTATATCCAGCAAACCAACTAAATAAAAAACATCCAGCAATAACAAATATTGTTAAAAATAATATTATAAAAAAATCATCACTTATTGTTTTTGTAAAAAGATCAGGTAATAAATAAGTTAGTGGCGTTAATAAAAAAAATAGGCAAATTAAACCCAACCCAACAACACCACCTCTTGCAAAAAAACTTTTATCATAAAATTCAATATAATTTTCGTTTAGCTCTCGAATATAGCCATAATCAGTTGGTTCTACAATCGGTAAATCTTTTATAGGATAATATCCACCTTGATAATTTTCTTTTTTTTTCGGGTATTTAGTGGTTACACCATAAAGCCTGTGATTAATCATATTATTCCTATGCTGCAATTGCCTTTAATGATATATCAAACTGAGATTTCAATTGATCTAAAGTTTTATACCTTTGATTTCTTAAAGTTCCAAATGAACTCCTTTCCACCCAATCTTGAAGAGCATTGTCCTTATATTTAGCTATCATAATTGATAACCCAATCATTACAGCTGCGATAATTAATCCATAAACCCCGAAAACAGTTAATCCTCTCAATAATGCATATCCTAGCCCCACACCTAAAAAACCATTTACCATTTGCATACTTAATAATGTGTAATTACCTTCTGCAAAAGAATCCGGAGCATCTAATAAATCCATGATGCCGACAGCAATAGATGCACTTCCTCCTAACAATCTAGAACTTAGATTAAGTGAAGTTTTCATAAATCCAGCTTGTTTTGTAAGAGCATCACCAAACTGTGCAAACGAAGCAATTGCTGCCATCGCACCTGCATAAGCTCTGTAACTATTATTCTGGGCATCATGCGCCATCACTTCATCACCATAGGCATCATCCCATAACTTTACAAAAACCCAAGTTTGGAATGCACCAATAATTAAAGAACTACCAGCTAAAAACATCTTAGTTACATTGGGGGCAGATCTATTTAGAGTTTCTTGAACTGACGTTTTTACTCTATCACGCCATTGCAGATCAAAGTCACTTGAGACTGCATTTTTAAGATCTATATTATCTACTGTCACCGCTTTTAAAGCTTGTTCAAAACTTGTAACGTTCTTAAAAACTCCTTTTACAATTACAAGGTTTCTTTTCACCACATGTTTTTTCAAATTTGTTTTTGTTGCTAAATCCAAAATATGTTGATCAATCATGAATTTTAAATTTCTTGGATCTGTTTTAATACTCTGCGCTAAAGCAGGATTTTCTCTGGCTGCTGCTAGAATCATCTCTTTTCTTAACACTGAAGCCAATTTACTTGTTCTGATGTTATTTGTAATAAATGGTTCGAATTTCACTCTGTACAATCCAGCATAACTGATTGCGGCTAAACCTGTATTTAATCCATTTAATATACCTTGAGCTAACAGTATATATAAGGAACCAAAAACGACTGCAAAACCACTACCTAATTTATCAACATGACCCTCAACAGTATTTTGAAATGCACCTGCGAAACTTCCCCAAAGCCCATCCCAGGGTATATCTCTAAACTTATTTTCAACTTCTGGTTTTAGTTTTTTAAATGAATCTCTCACCTTCGCCTTTAAAACATCTTGATTCAATACAAAAACATTTAGCATATAATTTTTTGAAGAGAATTCATTGTAGCTCATCATCTTTAACAATTTATTTTGAATATTATCAAGCACCCCCATACTACCTAACATCAAAATAATTTCTTTACCGTAAGCTATGCCACTATTCATATCAGATGAATCAAACTGATTAGAAAAGTATGCTACTACTCTATTACAATCCAACCATTTTTCATAAATTTTTGACAAGGGTAAAACATTATTTTCATGTAGCCTCTTCTTTTCATCAGAAAATTTTTTCAGCCATTCCTTTCTTTCTGAATGATCAATTTTACTATGATATTTTCTCCATTCTTCTTCGATCTTTTTTCTCAAATCCTGATGTTTGCTAATTTCAAAATCATAGTCACTTTTTTTCCATACATCACCAGATTTTAAAACTAAATCTGCAGCTCGAGATCTTTGAGTCTCTTTATCTCTAACCTCACCAAACTTATAATTTAATACAAGCCCTTCTCTTACACCCTCTTCAAGAGCTAATAAAGTTTGATGAGTAAATGATTGCTTTTCGTATCCTTTAATAGAATTAACTGCTACATATTTTTTCTCAACAGCAGTTTCAATTTCTGCCAATAACATGACTGGATCATGTAATGCAACCAATAATCCTTTTCCTTTATTCAATCTTTCTGCTGTATTAAATAAGTTTTTTTTGAATCTACTTATTACCTCATCTTGAATTTCCATTATTTTATTAATTGGAACATATTCTAAACCTGTAGTAGACCCTATTGATATCTTAGTCATATGACTACGAAACTTTGAATCTTTGATATGATTATCGATAGTTTTTTTTGTCCATTTATGTGCACTAAAACATATCCAGACATTGCGTTTAGTGTTAGCTTGAGGAACGGTAATTAACATTCCATTTAGTACTCGACTGCCATCAGTGGAGCAAATTTTACATATTGTGTTATTAGTTGATGATAATTGACTAACTTTTAATGTATTTGTTAAACCATGTCTGCTATAACAGGTTATCTCTTTAGGTTTTAACTCATCATAAACATATATATACCCTAAATTTCTTAGACTTTTTAATTCATACGAACCTTTGCCAGAAAGATCTGGATAATTATTAGGCTTATTTATAATTAACTTTCTATTTGCAGATGAGTGATATCCAATTCTAGTTAAATATATTGGCAATCCCTTTTTATTACATGTTTTACAATTTGAATTGTCTGGAAGTTTAGACATCATATTCACCATATATTTTACTCAATATTAAATTTACATCTAATACTGAATTATCTACTTCATATCTAAGTTTCTCATTGATTATTTCAATATCACTTAGATTTATTTTAAAATTATTTTTTTTTAAAAGATTTAACCTGTACCAACCACCATTTATAGATATACTCCAACGTTCAATTTTATTTGATAGATTCAAAAAATTCGGAAATACAACAGCTAAATGAAGAGCAACTCTTGGATCGTAAACCCTAAAAACATTTTTTTTATTAAAGGATATAATAGAATCAAGAAATAAAGAAAACTCATCAAAATTCAATTTAGTTTCTATTAAATTTTGCAACAAATAAATTTTATCAAATTCAGAAAAATAGGAATGCGTAGTAATTAAAAATAAATCATCCCATATCATTTTTTTCTTATCAAAAGAAATTTTGTTCAAATCAATTAATATAGGGCAAATATTTTTATTTTTAAAAACATTTAAGCCCACAAAATAATATGTTAAACCAAATTCATCAAAAAGTTTATGCAGTTCTGGCCAAAAACCAGACTCTAAGATTGCATAATTAGCCTCAGTAAATTGATTAAAATCTAAAGTAATTTGGCTTATTGTATCAATCGAGTTCAATTGCGGCACTTCCACTGTCTGATGCATCTAATGCTTTATACTCACACATAAGACTTGGTAAACTTAAATTTATATTATTACTTACCACAGGTCCTACGAACTTATGCTGCCCTGCCTTCGCCTCAAACTTGCCTCCTGTGGTTGAGAATACCCCTGAACCATTTAGTTTCACTTGAGAGCCGCCTGCAGTTAGATTAATTTCATTCGGACTGGTGATATAAATCGTATCTTCCGTCGAAATAATCTGCACCCCCTTTCTTGCAATCAGATCAGCACCATCACCTTGGGCTTGAATCTCGATCTTGCCTTTGCCTGCATACAGTCGTACTCCTTCTTGCGCGGCAAATAAACTGATTTTTTTGCTGGCATGTCCGATGATGCTGTCTTGGGTGCTGGTGTTAATGCTTCCTTGTGCAATCTGGTTGATCTGCCCATCTGCACTGAGGTGGA
>NZ_JBWYIY010000007.1:0-157223 GCF_056779975.1 Acinetobacter sp. ANC_7511 | reverse complement strand
CATCCGCAGTTTCAGTAGCAGTATTACCCACCGCATCTTTCGCTTCAGCTTTAACTGTATATTCACCTTCTGGTAGTGCTTCAGTCGGTGTATACGACCAGTTACCTTCTGGATCTACAGTCGCATCACCTGTTGCTACAGGGTTGCCATCTTTGTCTAAGATTTCAACTTTTACTGTTGCGCCTGGTTCAGTCTTACCATTAATTTCAGGAGTTGTATCACTAGTATCTTCTAGAGGATCGATTGTAATTTCCGGATCGATTGTATCAACTTCAACCGTAGTTTTAGCAGGTTGACTTACATTTCCTACCGCATCACGAGCTGAAGCCTCGACACTATATGTACCATCTGGTAACGCTTTAGATGGCTTATATGTCCAGCTACCATCGGCTGCAACATTCACAACTGCAGATTGAACAACCTTGCCAGCCGCATCCTTGATTTCAACACGTACTTGTGTTGCACCATCTTCAGTTTTACCTTTAAAGGTAGGCGCATCAATGTTCGTAAGTGGTAACTCTTCAATCGTTACTTTAGGTGGAGTAATATCCACAGTAAAGCTTGAAGTAGCGACTTTACTATTACCAGCCGCGTCATATGCTGTTGCTTCTAGTTTATAGTCACCTTCAGCTAATGTTACAGGTGATTTAAACTGCCATTTACCGTTGGTCACTGTAGCAGGACCTTCTGCGATAATCTTACCTGAACTATCGCGAATCACTACTTTTACGCTCTCACTATCTTTAGTGGTTCCCGTAAATGTAGGAGTTTGATTTTTAGTTGTAGTCACTGGATTATTCTCCGATTCCGAAAGAGTATTTGCGATTGCAGCGATTGCAAAAGTTGATTGATTCGTTGCTGTATCCCAACCCTCAGGTTCAGGATCAGTAGGGATTGGATCGATGTCTATGTCTGGAGGAGTTAAGTCAACATTGAATTCTTGTTTTTCTTCTTCACCTTTATTTCCTGATTTATCAATAGGCGTTACGATAACTTCGTATTTACCTTCATCCAGGTTTTTCTCAGGTGTATATTCCCATTTACCATCTTTATCAACAGGAACAGTTTCTTTATCAACCACGTTCCCATCTTTATCTTTAATTTCTATTTCAACATTAGATTCTGGCTCACCTTCACCTGATAATTTAGGTGTTTCTGAGTTTGTTTCACCCTTATTTCCAATTTCATCAATAGTGATGTCTGATGGTGGGACAGTATCAAGCGTGATTGTCTTAATCGGTGATTTATCACTTTCTTGACCACTTACAGTTTGTGTGACAGAAAGCTCATAGATACCATCTTTTAAATCTTGATCAGGTGTAAAACTCCAATCACCATTAGACAATGCAACCGTCTCACCAATTAGTTCATCGCCATTATAGATTTTGATGATTGCACCAGGTTGAGCTCCAGAACCTTTGATTTCTGGACGAGCATCATTTGTTACACCACCATCAGCAACTTCACCGATATGCTCTGGCACATCATCAATGACGATTGGTGCATTTAATAATGCACTTGGCTTTGGCTGAGGCGTAGGATTAGAGTCAGAACCATTATCTGCGACTGCTGCAATTGCACCAGCTGCACCAGCACCAATTAACCAAGGGAGAATACCACCGATAAAATCATCGGAATAAAGAAGAGGTTCGATTTCTTCGATTGGGTAATACAGAATTGTTTCTGCAATTGAGCCATCTTCATTGGTAAATTTAACCCAATAAAGTTGACCACTTTCATCTTGGAATACGAGGCTGTTATCAGCAAATGAAGGATTGAAATAGTTTTCAATCACAATCACTTCACCATTACGCAAATTGATTAGAGCATTATTATTATCACGAGTGATTGAAGCTACATCATCTTTAGATACTTGAACGACAACTACAGAGTTTTCGTTAAGCCCCACTTGACTAGAGTTGACATTCTCTAATACCTGATGACTCTCTTTAGATATTACGGAGATATTAGCCATGGTAAATTCTCACTTATAAATTTTATTTTTATCGATCTTTCTACATCTAAGATACAAAAAAGATAGACACTATTATCTATAAGTGAGATTTATATCACATTTTTAAGATTTAATGCGAATAGATTTTGCGTATTTTATCAGCTTTTTGTAACCGCTCATCCACAACCAAAATATATCTTTTATTTACAAATACTTATGACATAAGAATTAATATTTTTACTTACTTTTAGGATATTTCAGGTCACCAAATTTCAAAGGCTTACTTATCATAATTTCTGCTATATTTAGCTTAACTACATACGGTAACTTGCTCACCTAACATTTTAATGTTAGTAAACTAGTATACTTTTCATTTTATATTGAAAATTAATACTAACTTTTTAGTAAGTTAAGAAATAAAATTTGCTTTAAATATGATGTAATTTTCACATATTAATTTTATATTTCATCGATAAAATTCTGCGTAACTGAATAAAATATTTAAACAATATCACTGTTATCTTCTGCATTGATCATGCTTAATTCATAAAAAAAAGAGCAAGCACTATCATGCTTGCTTCAATTAAATATAATTTTTTTAGAAATTTTCTGGATTTTCTAACTTCTTCACCTCTTCAGCTTTAGCGGGATGATGGACGATTGCCACACCATCATCAGAAGTCCGATCTAATATCACTTCAGGATTATAAATCGTAATAATCTCATTACCTTTACTATCTTCACCAACAATATATTTAAATCCTTTACGATTAAGCTTATTACATAATCGCTGATATATTCCCTTTAAGCCCTCTTTTTCCTCATTAGGGTTGTAATAGAAAGCATTCATGACTGCTGGCAAACCTAAACCACATACTACGCCCGATAATAAAACAACAATAAAAGTATAACCAATCAAGATACTACTGTATTGCCTTAACTCTGGGACATTAGCAACCGCAAGAATTAGAGCCAATGAAATCCCTCCTCTTACTCCCCCCCATGATAAAATTGCTAGGCTACCGTTATAGCTTTTCTTACGAAACGATGGGAAGAATGCAAAAGCCAGAAAGTTCGCAGCAAAACGTGAAATATGTAAAATTACAAATGCGATAATACCGCCAAGTATCATGCTGGCATTAAGATCAAGAATAAACAGCTCTAAACCAATTAAAGTAAATAAAAAAGAATTAATGATACCTTCAACTGTATGCCAAAAGTGATTTACTTCTTGGATTTCACGATTTTGTAAAATTTCTTTCCATTTATTACCAACAATAAGTCCACCAATCACACATGCGATTGGTGCTGATGCATGAGCAAATAAAGCAACCAAATATGAACCACAAGCCAGTAAAGCTGTCGTTAGGATTAATGATTCCATTTCATGCTTCCCGCGAAGCAATCGTAAAATCCCCCAACCAAATACCAAACCAATAATTACAGCTACCACAATTTCATAAAGGAGTGTTTGTAGTGTCAGCAACAGACTAAAATGCTCGCCTTCAAGCACATTCAACAATGTCATAAATACAGCGATACACATTGCATCATTGAACAGTGATTCACCCTCCAATTTCACCATTAAATGATGTGGTGCACGTACAGAACTGAGTACCCCTTTGATTCCGATTGGATCTGTAGCACCTAAAGCAGAACCGAGTAATAAAAGTACGAGTATTGGTACAGGGTTACCAATCAAATATTGAAATCCAAATAATAATCCACCAAACAATGCTGCACACAAAACCAAAGCAATAGTGGCAAGAATACTAATTGGCTTCCAATACACTTTTAGATCAGACACTTTAAATTTCAATGCCGACGATGTAAGAATGAAGCAAATAACACCATTTACGAGAAAATCATAAAAATCAATATGACGAACTGCTTCTTCAATATTTGCCAAATTAATGGTGATAAAACGATTATCCCCTAATAAATTGGCAGCCCATTGCAGAATAAAGACAAAAATTGCTGAAACAATTGGCACCCCTATCGCTTGGGGAAAACCTAGAATTCGTTTATTGAATATGGTTGTGGCAATTGAGAGGGCAAAAACCACTGTAAATACTTGGAGAAAAAAAAAGTTGCCCATTTTGCACTCTATGATATGTTTTATTTAAATGAGATCATTTAAATTTTAAATGAAAAAACTATAGCCATTTATTAATTTTATATAAAGAATGTTTACTCGCAATCCCTTTTTTTTTAAAGATGTGTAGCCTTCCTAATAAATTATTCTATTAGCAGGCTACATGTTTTAACTTTGCAGAAAAACAATCGATTCTGCTTGGTAGATTTAGATTGAGGTATTGAATGTATCACATTGGTTCACATCACCTGTTTTCATGCCACGATCGAACCAATACATTCTTTGTTGGCTTGTACCATGGGTAAAGCTATCAGGAACCACATGTCCTCTCGCCTTTTTTTGCAGATAATCATCTCCGATCTTATGCGCAGCATCCATTGCCTCTTCAACATCACCTTGCTCCAAGAATTGAGTTCGTTGATGTGTATCTTTTGCCCACACACCAGCTAGACAATCAGCTTGCAATTCCAAACGGACTGATAATTGGTTCCCTTGAGCTTCAGTAGCTCGTTGTCTAGCTTGTTGGACTTGAGTTGAAATACCTAAAAGATTTTGAATATGATGTCCGACTTCATGCGCAATCACATAAGCTTGTGCAAAGTCACCAGCAGCATTTTGTGTAGATAATTCTGATTGATTGCGTTCACCCGAAATACCCATTTGCTGGCGCATATCTTTAAAAAAATCAGTATCAATATAGATTTTTTTGTCTGCAGGACAATAAAATGGCCCCATCGCGGACTGCGCTGTACCACAGCCTGAATTAACTACGCCACTAAACATGACAAGTTTCGGAGCTTGATATTGCATTCCCTGTTTTTGAAAAACGGTGGTCCATGTATCTTCCGTATCAGCAAGTACTGTACCAACAAATGCCGCTGTTTCTTGTTGCTCGGGTGTTGGGTTTTCAATCCCTATCGCTTGTTGCTGATTATTAGAAGTCACTTGTTTAGTTGCCTGATAGGCTTGTTGTGGATCAACCCCAAAAAATTTCCAAGCAACAAATGCAACAACTAAACCGAGAATACTAATTCCACCAGCTTTAGCCCCACCACCTCCACGGCGATCTTCTAAATTACTACTTACTCTCCGGCCTTTCCAACGCATAATCTCAGCCCTTTTAAATCATATAACTTCTTATAATACGTTATTTCATCAAACTCTAAACTTTTCTAGCGTTCCATAGTTTTTGTATTCCTGAAACAACGACCAAAACAATAAGTCCTGCAATAAAACCTATGACAAAGTTTAAGAGCGTCGGGGTTAAAGCACCGATGATACTGCCTACATTTGGAATATGTTCAATATAATCGACGGAATCTTCAGTAAAATGATGAAATAATGGGATGGTATGATTAATAATACCACCACCAACTAAGAACATCGCGATTGTTCCGACAATGGTTAGTGTCTTCATAAGTTTAGGCGCAAAAGCAAGTAAGCCCTGACCAATTCTCTGTTTCAATGTAGACGTTTGTTTGACGAGATAAAATCCCAAATCATCAATTTTAACAATCATAGCAACTAAACCATAAACACCAATCGTCATTAAAATTGCGATGACTGACAAGACTGCAACCTTAATTCCAAAAGTAGCTGCTGCAACTGTACCCAATGAAATCACGATAATTTCAGCAGATAAAATAAAGTCTGTTCGTATCGCGCCTTTGATTTTATCTTTCTCAAAAGTTGCTAGATCTACATT
This sequence comes from Acinetobacter sp. ANC_7511, assembly GCF_056779975.1. Lineage (NCBI taxonomy): Bacteria > Pseudomonadati > Pseudomonadota > Gammaproteobacteria > Moraxellales > Moraxellaceae > Acinetobacter > Acinetobacter sp. ANC_7511. The sequence continues at coordinate 151,469 of NZ_JBWYIY010000007.1, read as the reverse complement.
TAAGTTTTCGAGTTCTTTTTCGGCCTGTTCAGATGTTTTAGCTTTTTTATGGTGTAATGAGTGAATTACTTTTTCTACACCTTCATAACATAAAAATAATCCACCTAACATCAATAATGGATTTATAAGCCAAGGTGCAATCACACTAATTAATAATGCTAATGGAACCAAAATTAATTTATTAACAAATGAGCCTTTTGCAACAGACCAAACGACAGGCAATTCACGGTCGGCTTTCACACCACTAACTTGTTGAGCATTGAGTGCTAAGTCATCACCCAATACACCGGCCGTTTTTTTTGCAGCCATTTTACTCATCAGCGCAACATCATCAAGAATGGTGGCTATATCATCTAATAGCACCAATAAACTATTTGCCATTATTGTTATCCTTCTTTGTTTTTTGGAATTTTATTCTTCTATTTCAATTTATTCTGTATCAACATTATTAATACTATCTCAAATAAGGTGTTTTTAATTCGATTCTTTCGATGCTTTATGCTGACATAAAAAAAAATAATGCCGTACAATATTGCGAAATTTTAAAAATTCAGCCCTAGTGTTGATGACTTTGGTATAGAAAATGAGTAATCAAGATAATCGCCCTGTTATTTTGACAGGTGACCGTCCAACTGGACAACTTCATTTAGGCCACTTTGTCGGTTCTTTACGTTCACGAGTAGGTTTGCAAGATTCCCATCACCAACATCTATTATTGGCTGATGCACAAGCTTTTACAGACAATGCTGATAACTTCGAAAAAGTTAGACGTAATATTATTGAAGTTGCAACTGACTATCTCGCTGTTGGGATCGACCCGACAAAAACAACAATTTGCGTTCAATCAAGCTTGCCAGCTTTGAATGAGCTGACCATGCTTTATTTAAACTTTGTCACAGTTTCAAGACTAGAACGAAATCCTACGATTAAGTCTGAAATACAAATGCGTGGGTTCGAGCGTGACATCCCAGCTGGATTCTTATGCTATCCAGTTGCTCAAGCAGCTGATATCACTGCTTTTAAAGCATCGATTGTGCCCGTGGGTGAAGACCAAATTCCAATGATTGAACAAACAAATGAAATTGTTCGTCGTTTAAATCGTCAGATTGGTCAAGAGCTTTTGCCTGAATGTAAGGCACTGCTATCGAATGTTGGTCGATTACCAGGATTTGATGGTAAAGCTAAAATGTCTAAATCATTGGGCAATACAATTGTTTTAGATGCTTCTGATAAAGACATTAAAAAAGCGGTAAATGCTATGTATACAGATCCTAATCATCTTCGTATTGAAGATCCAGGTCAGGTGGAAGGTAATGTTGTATTTACTTATTTAGATGCTTTCGATCCAAATCCAGAAGAAGTAGCAGAGCTTAAAGATCACTATCGTCGTGGTGGTTTAGGTGATGGCACAGTCAAAAAACGCCTTGAAGGTGTTCTAAAAGAGTTGATCACGCCTATTCGTGAACGTCGTATGGAGCTTGCTAAGGATCCTGATTATATTATGGATATCTTAAAAACTGGTACTGACAAATGTCGTGATATTACGCAAGCAACATTGGATGAAGTTAAAGCAGGATTAGGTGTTTTTAAATTTTAATCCCTAAAAATAAGCAAACTTAAAGCCGCATCACATTGCGGCTTTTTTTATGGTTATTTATTAGTCTATTTAAAATTAACCTTCAATTAAACTTATTAACGTAATCTTACACGTTTTAACCCGACTACCAATGAGTTGCTAAATGAAATTGAATATCATTTAATTACTGTTATGAATACCCCCAAAATTCATAACATTTCTCCTTAACCGAAACTGTGTAAGCAGATTCGTTGTTCTGCGCAGTGATCACCCCAATCACTGCGTATTTTTTATGTTGAATCCATTCAAAATGAAATCAATATTATATAATTGATAATTACGTCACTTTATTTTATTATTTTGATTAAAATTTGATAAAAATTCTAATATCTATAAGAGACTACCCATGTGGGACATGTTTATAAATCCGTCGAACCTATTCTTCAGTATTAGTATCTGCTTGATGTTTTTTATAGGCCTTCTTGAAGTCTTTCTATTAATAACAGGTCTCAGTAGTCAAGGATTTTTAGAGCAATTTCTACCTAGTTCATTAGATTCTTCTCCTGAAATGATCGTTGACCATCAATCTAGTATTTGGATTCAATTTTTAGATTGGCTTTATCTTGGACGTATTCCTGTATTAATTTGGCTGATCATCTTTCTCACGACCTTTTCAATTGTTGGCTTCTTAGCCCAATCTATCATCCATCATGTATTTGGATCATTTTTAACAGTCTGGCTCATTACTTCACTGGTTCTTGTGGTCTGTATGCCATTCGTACGTCTATTCTCAAGATGGATAGCACAGATCATCCCTAAAGATGAAACCACAGCAATTCATAGCGACGATTTAATTGGACTTCGAGCAGAAATCATTTTAGGCACTGCTCGACTGCACTATCCTGCGCAAGCAAAACTCAAAGATCGCTTTGGTCAAACACATTACATTTTGGTCGAACCTGAAGCTGACGAAATATTCGTACAAGGTCAGCAAGTCTTACTTACACAACGTAGTCTCAAAGGCTTTCAAGCAATTTCACAATAAATCAACTTAGAGAAAAAAATGTTTAGTTCAAGTTTTTATCAAATTATTATAATTGCAGGACTTATTCTCATTGCGCTGGTTGTCATCGGAACCATTATTGCAAGACTATATAAACGCTCAAGCAAGGAAGTTTCATTTGTCAGAACTGGTTTTGGTGGGGAAAAAGTTATATTAGGAGGCGGTGCAATTGTACTTCCTGTTTTACATGAAGTCATTCCTGTTAATATGAATACCCTTCGTTTAGAAGTTAAACGTGCAGCTGATCAAGCCTTGATTACGCGTGACCGAATGCGTGTAGATGTGATGGCTGAGTTCTATGTTCGTGTTAAGCCAACTGCTGAATCAATTGCTACCGCAGCACAAACTTTGGGTCAAAAAACCATGTCACCAAATGAATTAAAAGATTTGGTTGAAGGTAAATTTGTAGATTCCCTGCGTGCAGTAGCAGCAGAAATGGCTATGGAAGAGTTACATGAAAAACGTGTCGACTTCGTACAGAAAGTTCAACAAGTTGTTTCAGAAGATCTGTTCAAAAATGGTTTAGAACTCGAAACTGTATCTTTAACAGGACTTGATCAGACCAGCTTTAAATTTTTTAACCCACAAAATGCATTTGATGCAGAAGGTTTGACAAAATTAACAGAAACTATTGAAGATCGTCGAAAAAAACGTAACGATATTGAACAAGATGCTGACTTAGCCATTAAAGCAAAAAATTTAGAAGCTGAACAAGCACGCCTTCAAATCCTGCGTGAACAAGAATACGCAAAGATGCAACAAGAGCGTGAAATTTCGATTCGTAAAGCTGAACAACTTGCTGAAATCGCAACGCAAGAAGCTGCCAAAAAGCGTGAGGCAGAAGAAGCCCAAATCGCTGCAGAACGTGAAATTGAATTAAAACGTATTTCAGCTGCACGTGATGTCGAAAATCAAAATATTCAAAAAGCACAAATTATTGAACAAGCGCAAGTAGAGCAAAAGAAAACCATTGAACTTGCGGAACAAGATCGCGCAATCGCGATTGCCGAGAAATCTCGTGCTGAATCTGAAGCCAAAGCACTTGCTGACCAAGCTCGTGCGCAAGCAGTGAAAGCCGAGGAAGAAGTTGTGACGGTTCGTGAAACACAGCGAGCTGAGCGTATTAAAGCGGTTGAACTTGTTGCTGCAAAACAGGCTGCAGAAACTGATGCTATTTCAATTACTGTCGCTGCCGAGGCATCAAAACAAGCTGCTGTAGATGAGGCTGAAGCTGTTCGTACTGCGGCTGAAGCAGAAGCTGAAAAAGTCCGCTTAAAAGCTAAAGGTGAAGCTGATGCTAAAATTCTTTTGGCTCAAGCTTTAGAAAAACAATACCAAGTCGATGCTGAAGGGACACGCGCAGTCAATGAAGCAAATAATATCTTGTCGAGTGAACAAGTTGAGATGCAAATTCGTTTGGCGCTTTTAAAGTATTTGCCTGAAATCATCCGTGAAAGTGTTAAACCAATGGAAAATATTGATGATATCAAGATATTACAAGTGAATGGTCTGGGTGGCATTACTGGCGCCACGACTTCAGCTGATCAAGCAGATCAATCACAATCTGTTGCACTTTCAGACCAAGTGGTGAATAGCGCACTCAGATATCGTTCACAAGCCCCTCTTATTGACAGCTTAATGAGTGAACTCGGTATTCAGGGTGGAGACATCAACGGTCTTACACAAAACCTAAAACCTAAAACCTAAAACCAATTAATGATAAAAGCCCTGATTTTCAGGGCTTTTATTCGCTTTACTGCTAGCTATTGCTTTTCTTATTATTTTTAAGATAACAAATATTATTTTAGGATTGATCAGTTTTCCCTACCCGACGATCTCATGCATTTTTCTTTTACTCCTGCTTCAGCAATTGATGCAGTCACCTTATGACGTTATGTATCTTTATTCTAGGCGCAATTTTTGCTGGATTTATTCAAGGTCTCACAGGTTTTGCCTTCGCTCTTATTGCGATGTCTTTTTGGGTATGGATTCTACCGCCTCAGATCATCGCCCCCTTGGTCGTTTGTGCATCACTATGGTGTCATATCATTTCAATGTATAAAGAACCAAGAACCTTTATAAAGCCTTCTATCGTTTGGGTCTATATTATCGCTGGCTTAATTGGAGTACCTTTGGGTACTTTTTTGCTTCATTATATCAATGCAGACACGTTCAAATTACTACTTGGGATATTTTTATTAATTTGGTGCCCACTCATGTTCTTTAATCCGCAACTACATTGTTTAAAAGATACCAGACTCAGGATGGACGGCTTGATTGGTTTTTTGGGTGGAATTTTAGGTGGGCTCGGTGGATTCTGTGGTGCAATTCCCTCGGCTTGGGTGATGCTTAAACAACTTCCTAAACATGAGCAACGCAACATTCTTCGACATTTTAATTTTGCCATCCAACTGTTTACTTTGATCATCTATTTATTTAACCAGACCATTAACGTGAATCACTTGTCTTATTTGTGGATTTTGATCTTTGCAGTTAGCCTACCTACGATCATTGGTGCAAAAATTTTTTATCAAATATCTGAGCAAAAATTTAAATCGATTGTCTTAACTTTATTGTTTTTTTCAGGCTTTATTTTAACCCTAAACGCAATTTTCTTGTATTAAAAAAGGCAGATTGTTCTGCCTTCTCCATATATTAACTGTTGTGTGAATATCGTTGGTCAACACTAAATTTTTCGGGGAATTTAGCTGAAATCTTTGAATAAAAATCCATAATTTCTGCCATATCCACTTCTATATCTCCAGTAGGATAAATAATTTTACCTACACCGCATTTTTTTTGACTGTAATCCATATATGCTAAAGCGATTGGGACATTCGCTGTAATTGCTACATGGTAAAAACCCGTTTTCCATTTTTCTTGTTTTGACCTTGTTCCCTCTGGCGTCACCAACATGACCAATTTTGGATGATCTTTAAAAAGATCTGCCATTAATTGCACCATGCTTGGTCTTTCCTCTCCCTCTTTCTTCGGTCGGCGATTAATTCCGATCCCTCCCATAGCCCGGACAAAAGGACCAAATGGAAACTTCATATAGCTGTCTTTAATTGTAATTCTGACATTTACACCTAAAGCTTTGAGCGCTAATCGCGCGTATAAAGCATCCAAGTTACTGGTGTGTGGTGCAGCAATCATGACACATTGGTCTAAATCTAAGGGCCAATGGTTATCAATTTCCCAACCTAATGCATTTAAACTCTGTTCAGCAAATTTTTCAAACATATAAATATACAAATGTAAATTTTCGGGATTGTAACAGCTTTGGCATTACTTTTATTCAAAATATGTATTAGGTTTTACTACCGCTGTTTTTCTATCTATACATCAATTAAATTGGCTCATGTATTTAGTTAAATAATTTCATTAACAATAAAAAAACCCTGCTTACGCAGGGTTTTTTTGAATCAGTTCAGTGCTTATGCAGAGAATTGGTTCATTGTATTTTTCGCATCGTCACCCGCTTTAAGCGCGTTGTCGCCAGCGAAGATTTCTTTGTGGTCATCACCGATGTCTGAACCAGCCATTGCTTGGTGTTTAACACAAGCGATACCGCCACGGATTTCTTTACGTTGTACACCAGCAACATAAGCCAACATACCTTCAGAACCGAAGTAACCTTCTGCAAGCTCATGTGTAGAAAGCGCAGCAGTGTGGTAAGTCGGAAGTGTAATCAAGTGATGGAATACACCTGCTTCACGAGAAGCATCGGCTTGGAACGTACGGATCTTCGCATCAGCATCAGCAGCTAATTCAGTATTGTCATACTCAGCGCTCATTAACTTAGCACGGTCGTAAGCAGATACGTCTTTACCTTCAGCAACCCAACGGTCGTAAGCTTGTTGACGGAAGTTTAACGTCCAGTTGAATGATGGTGAGTTGTTATAAACAAGTTTTGCATTTGGCACAACTTCACGTACACGGTTCACCATGTGAGCGATTTCTTCAACGTTTGGCGTTGCAGTTTCGATCCAAAGAAGGTCAGCACCGTTCTGTAAGCTTGTTACACAGTCAAGTACAACACGGTCAATTTGAGTACCTTCACGGAATTGATATAGACCAGAAGCTAAACGCTTAGGACGGTGTAATTTACCATCACGTTTGATTAGGATTTCGTCTTCTTGCGCTTCTGAAATATCAATTTCAGTAGTGTCTAAGTAGCTGATGTATTGAGAAGCGATATCGCCTGGCTCTTTAACCACTGGGATTTTTTGAGTCAAGTCAGCGCCTTCAGAGTCAGTACGTGCAACGATGATACCGTCGTCAAGACCCATTTCTAAGAATGCATAGCGAAGTGCATGGATTTTCGCAATGAAGTCTTCGTGTGGAACAGTTACTTTACCTGCTTGGTGACCACATTGTTTCGCGTCAGAAACTTGGTTTTCGATTTGAAGTGCACATGCACCCGCTTCGATCATTTTCTTAGCCAGTAAGTAAGTTGCTTCTTCGTTACCGAAACCAGCATCGATGTCGGCAATAATTGGCACAACGTGAGTTTGGAAGTTGTCGATTTGTGAAGTGATTTCAGCAGCTTTAGCAGTATCACCCGCTTCTTGCGCTTTTTTAAGTGCACGGAATAAGTCGTTTAATTCTTTTGCGTCTGCTTGACGTAAGAATGTGTAGATTTCTTCGATCAATGCAGGAACTGAAGTTTTTTCGTGCATAGATTGGTCAGGAAGTGGACCAAACTCAGAACGAAGTGCAGCAACCATCCAACCAGAAAGGTAGATGTAACGGCGTTCAGTAGTGCCGAAGTATTTTTTGTTCGCAATCATTTTTTGTTGTGCGATGAAACCATGCCAGCAACCCAAAGATTGAGTATATTTGCTAGAATCAGCATCATAAGCAGCCATATCACGACGCATAATCGCAGCTGTGTATTTCGCAATATCTAAACCAGTTTTGAAACGGTTTTGAAGTTGCATACGTGCAGCATCTTCAGGACTGATGTCTGCCCAAGTGTTGCCGAATTTTGCTTTTAATTCGCGGATTGCATCAATCGCTGTTTGGTATGTAGTCATGATATTTTACCCTGTATATAATTTTAGGATTTATCAATCGAAGGACTAAATCTACTCGGTATTAATTGTTCAGATTTAGAGCGCTTCGTTGCTATGGACTTAGCTTAGATTGACTCTAGAAATTAATCCAATATTTTCGTTTAATTCTCAGTATTTATTTAAAAAATATGTAGATTAAAGTCGTAATATAAATGAAATACCATTCAATAAATTATTGATTTTAATAAAATTTATAAAATAAGTATTTGTACACTTTTAACACAATTTGAGTAATTCTTATTCATTAGACTTAAGTATCAAGCTCACAATTACGTTTATTTTTTCTTCAAACATCTTTAGATTTTACCCTTCAATTGACTTTTCTGACAGAGCATCATTAATAAACTGTTAGTTTTAAATGAATATTTTTTAAACTGTGAACCATATTGATGGAATCAACAATAAAGCATTTAAATTGAGATAAACCTAAAAACAATTTAGAACATAGCATGGTAATTTCAAAAACAACTAAAGCCCTATTTCTTAAATAAATGTATAGGTACTGCCTTATGACAAAAATAACGTAAATTTGATGAATATATGTTAAATTCTGCTGAAAAAATCAGCATAAAAACACACAAACCTAAGCGCTTATGGCATAATTCTCCACGATTTCAAAAATTTATTTTCGGTATTTTTTTTATGAATCTTGAGCGGGTTGATCTCAATCTCTTAATTTACTTAGATGTTCTTTTGCGAGAGAAGAATGTTACACGTGCAGCAGAACAATTGGGTGTTACTCAGCCTGCAATGAGTAATATTTTACGTCGTCTTCGTAACTTATTTAATGATCCGCTTTTAATTCGCTCTTCTGAAGGAATGACTCCTACAGAAAGGGCTTTAGAACTACAGCCTCGTATTCGTGATGCCCTTTCTGATCTATCTATGATCTTAGAACCACGAACAGAATTTAGACCTTATACGTCAAATCGTGTTTTCCGCATCATGACTTCAGATTATGCTGAAGCGACACTTGTGCCTCGCTTAGTTAAGGCTCTGCGTTCAGAAGCACCAAATGTTGTTTTAGATTTTCTAACACCGAGTGATGTATCTTATCGTGATATGGAACAAGGTAAAGTTGATCTTGCCATCAACCGTTTCAACGAAATACCACAAAGTTTTCATCAGGTTCTGGTGTGGCGTGACAGCTTTTCATGCTTACTGAATAATAAGCATCCTGCCGTAAATAATTTGAATCTAAAAAGTTATCTAGATGCGCAACATATCTGGGTTTCTAAAACTGGGATGGGGGTAGGATTTGGTGTTAACCCAGAGAAACAAGCCGGTTTAGGTTGGATTGATCAAGCTTTAGAGCGTATTGGTCAAAAACGCAAAATTTCGGTATTTACACGTCATTATCAAATGCCAGGTTTATTAGCGTCTAATGTCGATCTCATTGCGACATTACCGACGAAAATCGCTCGCCTACAAGCTAAAAGTCAAAACTTGATGCTCAAAGACCCTCCATTTTACATTCCTGAATTTGAACTCAAAATGGCGTGGTGCCCTCTATTACATCATCATCCTGCTCATCGTTGGTTACGTCAGTTGATTTTATATGTAGCTCGTCAAATGACTGAGGAAGAAAATCGTGAATTTCTTTCAAATAACAATACCCACTTCTCACAATTTTGATTGAGTAGAGCTGATTTAAATCAATACTTTAAAATTTTTTACTCAATAACTATGATATTGAGGTAGTGTAAAAATTCACTACCTCTATGTTTTTTGTGATAAAACTTTCCTCATAAATAATTTAAAAACAAAGGTGTTCGTGTGAGCCTCTTTCAGAATTTCGTGATCATTATGATTTTGATTGCTGGAGCTGGATTCTTATCATTAAGTGAAATCGCACTTGCAGGATCACGTAAAGTGAAACTGAAAATTTTGGCTGAGTCTGGTGATGATCGTGCACAAAAAGTGCTTACGCTTCAAGAGAATTCAGCTGATTTCTTTGCTGCCTCGCAAATCGGCTTAAATGCTATTGCAATTTTGGGGGGGATTTTAGGTGAAGCTGCATTTAGACCTTATTTTGTGATTTTGGTCGATCGTTTCTATGATGGTCCTTGGTCACAATCAATTGGTTTTGCATTGTCATTTACTTTAGTGACATCACTGTTTATTTTATTTGCTGATCTTATGCCTAAACGATTGGCAATGATTGCACCTGAAAAAATCGCTGTCTCTTTAATTAATCCTATTCAGGTATTCATTACTGTTTGTCGTCCATTAGCTTGGTTTATCAATGCAATTGCCAACCTCTTATTCCGTTTATTCAAAGTAAATACTACTCGTGATGATAATATTACTTTTGATGATATTTCCGCGGTAATGGATGCAGGGGCACAAGCAGGTGTCTTACAAAAACAAGAACATCACTTTATTGAAAATGTATTTGAACTTGAAGAACGAAATGTTCCTTCGAGCATGACTACACGTGAAAACGTAGTTTTCTTTACCATCAATGAATCAGAAGAAAGTATTCGTCAAAAACTGGCTGAATTTCCCTATTCAAAATATTTAGTCTGCAATGAAAATATTGATCAAGTGATTGGCTATGTTGATGCTAAAGATATCTTGATTCGTATTTTAAATAATCAAAAATTTAATCAGTTGAATGAATCCACTATCCGTAATGTATTAACGATTCCAGATACACTTACACTGTCAGAATTACTTGATCGCTTCAGATCTAGTAAAGAAAAGTTTGCCGTTGTGATCAATGAATATGCCTTGGTGGTTGGTGTTATTACCCTATCTGATATTATGATTACCGTGATGGGTGACTGGGTTACGCCAACGGATGAAGATCTTCAAATTATCAAGCGGGATGATCATTCTTGGCTGATTGAAGGCAGTACACCTATTGAAGATGTCAAGCATGCATTAGAAATTGATGAAATGCCTGATGATGAAAACTATGAAACTTTAGCTGGGTTTATGATGTTTAAACTTCGTAAGATTCCACGTCCTGCTGATAGTGTAGTATTTAATGGTTATAAATTCGAGGTGGTCGATGTTGACCATTTTAAAATTGACCAACTACTCGTGACCAGATTACTTGATGAAAAAGCAGAATTAGAATCAACTTTTGAATAAGACACTATCCACCACTCAGGTGGATTTTTTTATTCAGTTTATCTAATTAAACTTGAGATTTTTCGCCTTCAAAAATTATTAAAATTAGAATTTATACTCAATTTTTATTACAAATATCACACTTAAAAATCATGTTTAATGTCTCCAATCACAAAATATAAATTTTAAACTTATGAATTTTAACTACTATTTTTTATAAAAATTATGGTTATTTTAATATTTTCTAAACAATATTTAGTTTAATCATAAATTTCTCTAAGATGGTCGGCGTTTTCGAAGATAACAAATACTGTAATAGAAACAATATTGATTAAAACGCTAATCTAAGGATAGATCCATGTTGACCTTGCTTGGTTTGGGCATGATTTTGTGCTTTATGTACCTCATTATGTCTAGACGTATGACTCCCCTCGTCGCACTCACGCTTATTCCCGTTCTTTTTGCGCTAATTGCATATGGATTAGGTTTTTTTGTAGATAGTTTGAACCATATTCAACTTAATGAACTTGGTGAAATGATGTTAGATGGTGTTAAAAAGTTAGCACCTACCGGCGTCATGTTGCTATTTGCTATCTTGTATTTTGCCATCATGATTGATACAGGTTTATTCGATCCATCAGTGAAATTTATTCTCAGATTGGTAAAAGGTGATCCCCTCAAAGTAGTATTAGGTACGATTACCTTAACATTGATCGTGTCTTTAGATGGTGATGGCTCTACCACTTATATGATTTGTGTTGCTGCCATGTTACCGCTTTACAAGCGATTAGGCATGAGCCCTTTAATTATGGCCTGTCTCATGATGTTAGCCAGTGGAATCATGAATTTAACGCCATGGGGTGGACCTACTGCACGTGCGGCAAGTGCACTCCATGTAGATCCTAGCGATGTGTTTGTTCCTATGATTTTACCGATGCTGTTCGCCATTGGTTGGTTGTACTTTTTAGGAACCATGTATGGCCGAATGGAGCGAAAAAGATTAGGCATCATGGAATTGGATATTAGCCATGGCGACAATATTCAAATTTCATCAAACCCAGAGGCAAATCGAGCGCATTTGAGATGGTTTAATGGATTATTAACTCTTGCACTGATGGCCAGCCTAGTCATGGGTATTTTGCCTATGCCTATTTTATTTATGATTGCATTGTGTATTGCTTTAGTCGTGAACTATCGTGATATTGATATGCAAAAAAGCTTAGTCGCTCATCATGCTGGTAGTGCTTTAAATGTCGTTGGTATTATTTTTGCCGCTGGTATTTTTACAGGTTTACTCACTGGCACGGGTATGGTCGATGCCATGTCAAAAGAGTTAGTAGCGATTATTCCAGATAGTATGGGTCCATATTTGGCACCGATCACAGCCGTTTTAAGCATGCCTTTAACGTTCTTTATGTCAAATGATGCTTTTTACTATGGTGTTCTGCCCATCTTATCTGAAGCTGCAGCACATTATGGCATCTCTCCTGTGGAAATGGCTCGTGCATCGATTGTTGGTCAACCCGTTCATCTGCTCTCACCCTTAGTTCCATCTACCTTTTTACTCTGCGGGCTTGCTGGGATTGAGTTTGGTCAACACCAAAAATTTACCATTAAATGGGCGATTATTACGTGCTTAGTGATGCTTGCAAGTGGATTAATATTTGGGATGTTCCCATTCTATTCTGCTATTTAATCGTATCTCTAGTTTCGGAGTGATTTTTTGATCACTCCAATCTCTTATTTATAAAGGCTTATTGAGCTTGAGTCTCATTCCAAATATTCAAGTTCCCCATGTTAGATAGAAGTTGATACCTCACCACTAAAAACTCTGTCAACAAGGTGGAATAATTCATTTTTGCTTCACTTAACACATTCTGAGCATTAAGCACTTCGAGTAAATTTCCTACACCCGCTTTATAACGTCCTTGGGCGACTTCATAGGCTTCTGAAGCACTTTGATTCAATATCGTTAGCGCCTTAATATTGTCATGGATTGCATTTAGCTCATTATAGCTTTTCCAGATTTCAGCATTAATTTCAAGCTTCAATCTTTCTTGCTCTAATTGCTTTAATTTTAAGTTTTCTTGAGCAACGACAATTTGATTTTTTCGATTATAACCATCAAACAATGGGAAATTGACTTGCACACCTGCTTGTAGAGATTGGCGATCACTGCCATAACTGTCACTCGTTTGTTTTTGCTGATCATAAATGCCGTTAAAACTAACAGATGGATATCTAGACCGCTGTATTGCCTTAATTTTATTTTCAGCTGCGAGTGAATCATATTGTGCAGCTTTAAACTTTGGATGCATTTTTTCAGCATCCTGAATGAGGATTTCAATCGGTTTAAGATCTAGCTCTTTTGGAATTTTTAATTGATTATTAATTTTGAAATTTTGGTATGCAGGCTCACCCATTAATGATGCTAAAAGTCCTTTTGCTATTTTTAAATCACCTAAAAATTTAGTTTGATCTGACTTTGCTTTCGCCAAATTTGCGGACATTTGTAATGCATCTGATTTGATACCAACACCCGCACAATATCGAGCATTTGCAATTTCATAGTTTTTTTCTGCAAGTAAAACCAACTCATTAATATTATTTAACTTTAACTCAGCCTGAATAATTTGATAATAAGTCGAAATCGTTTTGATGATCATATTTTGCAAAGCAACATCATGCTGTGCCAAAGACATCGCTAATAATTTTTCGGCTTCTTCTGCTTGATAAAATCGACTACCAAAATCATAAATTAGCCAATTGGCTCTTATTCCAAGTCCGTAACGGCGTAAGTCAGTGTCATAACTCAAAACAGGACGATCTTTTACTTGATTATCATCACGTGACCAATCGTAATTCAAGGTGCTATTCACTTGAGGATAATAATTTGCTTTAGAGATTTTAAGCTGAGCAGTTTGAATACGCGTTTGTACCCAAGCACTTTTTGTCTCAGGATTACGACAAACTGCACGTTCAATGGCATCAATCAGTTCTATTGGCTGTTCATTCTTGAGATTATTTTGAGATAAACAATATTGAGGTTGACTTAACATTTTCTGATTTTGAAGATCAAGTGACACATTTTGATTGAGTTGTTGTTCTATTTCCTTACGTTTTGTCTCATTCTCACGGGCTTTACGCTGAACCGTGAGCTCATCAAACCATAATGTCTCGCGCTGTTTTTTTAGATTTGGAGTCAGTTTTGACAACCAACTCTCTGCATAAGCCAACGAACTATGTCCGAATAGTGACCCAACAACAATGAAAGCGATGTATGTAATTTTCATTTAGGTTGCAAATCCTTGGTCAACATATCACGGACAATCACGCCATCTTGTAAAGCGATAATTCGCTCAGCAGATGAAATCGTTTCTGGACGGTGTGCAATAATCAATTTGGTAATATTTAAATGTTTGAGATTTGCATTGACCTCTTGTTCTTTTAATACGTCTAAACTACTGGTCGCCTCATCCATAAATAAAATCTTTGGTTTTTTATAGATAGCACGAGCCAATAAAATTCGTTGTTTTTGTCCTCCTGACAACATATTACCAATATCCCCCACTAAGGTTTGATATCCCATTGGCATACGGCTAATGTCATCATGAATTGCGGCATATGCTGCACATTGTTGTACCCATTGCATATCTGGATTTGAATCAAAAAAGCAAATGTTTTCTGCGATTGAACCAGCAAATAGAATGTCATCTTGTAACACTGTCGCGACTTGATCTCGCACAGCGTTTAATCCTAATTGTTCAAAGTCACGCCCCATGATTTTGACTTCACCTTCATTCTGCTTAAATACGCCTAACAGAACATGTAGCAATGTGGTCTTACCGCAACCTGTTGCCCCGATAATGGCGACAGATTGATTTTGGGGAATCTTAAAACTAATCCCCTTGAGTACATAAGGGTCATTTTCTGAATATTTGAAGTGCAGATTTTCGACTTCAATTGCATTCTCAACCTGATCTACATTTGTGATTTCAGCATCACCGTATAATTTTTCTTGTTCTGTTAACACAATATCGGATAAACGCTCTACATCAATTTGAAGCATTTTAACTTCGATAAACTTATCGATTAGTCCTGCAACCCGACTATCAAATTGGCCTTTATACGCCATAAATGCCATCAGCACACCAACAGTAAAATTACCCTCCAATACCAATGTGGCACCTAACCAAATAATTAGAATGTTCTGAATCCCAAATAGCACTCCATTTGCCAATGAGAATCCCAACCCCAGCTTTTGGGTCGTTAATCCAGCATTGACTTGATTGACCATAAGATTTAACCAAGTCGAACGGCGAACATCTTGTCGTTGGAACAGTTTTATGGTTTTTGCGCCACGCACAGTTTCCATAAAATGGCTGCTTTGCTTCGCTGCATGAATAATCTGCGCTTCAGTCGCTCGTTTCAAAGGTGCATACCAAATCCATCGGATTAAGGCGTATAAGCCCATGGTAAAAATTGCAATCCAAGCTAACTTCGGACTGTATACAAACATTAAAATCAACGTAAATACTGTCATTAATCCATCAAGAATCGCAGCTAAGAACGTTGTGGTGAGCGTGGTTTGAATGTTACCAATTGATCCAAATCGCGAAACAATGTCACCGAGTGATCGTCTTTCAAAATAAGAGACAGGAACATTAATCATGTGATTAAAGACGTTGGCTTGCCACTGCACACTTAAATGTGTGCTCATATACATCATGATCCAAGAACGAAGTAGCCCGATAAACTGCTGAAGCAACATCAACATGCCAAAGCCAATAGCCAGTATCGTTAAGAGATCCCGATCTGCAGATACGATCACATGGTCGATCACCCATTGCATAAAAAATGGGCTAATTAATGAAAAAACTTCTAAGGCTAAGGCCAAGATTAAAATTTGCCCGAGAGATTTCCATAAACCACGAACATGACCGATTAGACCTTTAAGCTGAATCTGATTTTTATCTTCTTTTTTTTCAAATTCAGTATCTGGCCAAAGCTCTAATGCAACACCCGTAAAATGTTCAGACATCTCATTGAGTGTCAGTACACGTTTACCAAATGCTGGATCTAAAATCGTGACTTTATTGGCACTGACTTCTTGCAATACCACAAAGTGGTTGAAATCCCAATGTAAAATACACGGGGTTTTAAGCTGATCTAAATCTTCTAAATCCAGCTTTAATGGGCGTGTTACCATTTTCAACTGATTACTAATTTTGATCAGCTGATTGAGATTTGAACCCTTTTGAGAAACTGAAAAACGACGTCTTAACGTTAATAAATCAGACTCATAGCCATAATAATGCGCAATCATCGCAATACAGGCTAATCCACATTCTGTCGCTTCCGTCTGTAAAATGGTTGGAATTTTCCGTCCAAATCCAAGAGAAATTTTGTCTAATATCTGCATGTTATTTCTTCTTATATCTTGCCAGTGATGCTATATAACGGTTCGAGTACCCATTCATATAGTTTTCTTTTTTCTTGCATGATATCTGCATCAAAGGCCATGCCCACTTTAAGAGGCTTACTTTCACCATAGGCTTTTACAAACTGTTGTTCTAATTTGACTTTGACTAAATACACAGGTTCACTTTGGTTAAGTGTTACACCCTGACTTAACTCGCCTAAATTGGTCAGTTCTTGTGGGTTCATCGTCGTCGCTGAGATTGAATGAATCACACCTTCACCTTGACCAAATTTTTGGTAAGGATAGGCTTGAAAACGAAGTTTTACGGTTTGACCAGTCCGTATAAATCCAATTGCTGAACTGGGTACAAAAAGATGTGCTTCTAAATAAGAAGGCGTCGGAACAATATTCATGACAGGAATATTAGGAGAAATAAACTGACCAACCTCTGCATTAATCGATGCTATTTTTCCTGTCGCATTGGCTTGTAATAGCAAACTATCCCGCGCTTTATTTTCTAAAAACTCTTGCTGATTCGAAGCTAATTGACGATCGACCAAAGTCAGCTCACTTTCCAACTTCGATGCTAGTCCTTGCTGAGCCAATAATTTATTTTCTAATTCAGCTTGTTTAGTATTTTTTTCTCGCTCATAGCTCTGTAAAGCAACTTTTAGGCTGATATAGTTATCTTGCTTCAGTTGATATTCTTCAATCGAAATATATTCTTTATCTTTTAAATCTCGATAACGATGTGCATTTTCTTGTGCAAGTGCTAGACGTTGGCTTTGCTCGGCAATTAAGCCATCTAATTTTATTAAATCTAAACGTATAGATTGAATTTCTGCATTTAATTGTTGAACACTATTTAAATGTAAGTCTTTTAGTTTATTTTTTTCAGTATCTAAACTTTGTTTTTTTAACTCAATTTGTTGTTGTACAGACTCATTATAGTTACCTGTACTATTATAACGCGTCATTTTTAATGCAATTAATGGTGTCCCTTTCTCCACTAACTGACCTTCTTTGACGAATTTTTCACTTACTGTGCCGCCTTCGGCACTATAAACTCGGATTAAACCCGTATTAGGAATCAATAATCCTTTAACACTCGTCCTCTTCGTGTAGCTTCCAAAAAAAATAAAACTCACTAATAAAACAGTGAAAGTGGCGACAACAATCGTAAGTACCGTAAATGAAAATGGTCGAATCAAAATGACTTCACCAATCCACTTTGACTTTTGTGCATCAATCGCTTTGTCTCTAAACAGCTTATTTGTCATATATATTTGTAATTAATTTTTCAAGTGCGAGTTTTTTATATTGAATTTTCATCAAGTTGATTACATTTCAACAGCGTGCTTAAAAGAGACAAACACAAACCAAAAGTTTTCAATAAAATAGTCATGATCTGTGTTGTCTCCTGTTCTATCCCACACTTCGCTCAGCTAAATCTGCTTTGAATAAACTCAGTTGGATACTGATTTCAATAGATTAAAAACGAAGCGTTCATCTCGTTTTATTTCAAAACTCGATTAACTAAAGGTGCTGTGAACAAAGCATGAGGATCATATTGCTTTAAAATATGACTACTCGACTGAATGGTTAAATGATTAGATTGACCCTGAGCATGGACGCGTGGAATTTCATAATCGATATAAGTTGAACTGTCCCAAGCTTTTTGATTGGTATAACCCCACCCTTTAGACCATTCTGGTCGCATCAATGAATCACCTTGATAACGTTGTGACATCCACTCTTCAACTTCTGTGTAAAATTGTGCTGAGAATGGCGTACCTGGCAAGGTTAAAATATCAAACCAAACGGCACAGTCCCATTCAGGATGATCAGGACATGGTTTAATCGCTGATAATGCTGCTGTTTGAGCGCCGTGAACAATTGAATCTTCTGGATGATCCAAGCCCGTAACTCGAATTTCAACAGGTCCATTCATTGGGAAACGACCCAATTTTTGATATTGCTTCATCTTAATGCCGTAATAATCACAAAAATCAGCAATAACCCGTTGAACGTTTGCACGACTTGTAATGACAGCATAGCCATTTGCCGTAACACGCAAAGTTGTTGGTTTGACATACAGTAAAACGTTTTTTGACGTTCCCCATAAATCATAAGTTTGAGTAGAAGCCAAACCACCAGTCAAAATCGTCGTTATTCCAGATAATGGCGTACCATTTAAACCTAGTTTAGAGATTTCATACTGAGTAAAACCGAAGGTTGGCGTGAGATAAGTACTTTTATTGACGATGATTTTATGAATTAAATCTGTAATAGGTTTGATTAAATTATCTGAGAACCAATAATTGAATGGTTTGACTGTCTGTCGAGCAGTCAAAGGACGATACGGAGTAACAGTCCAAACTTTTAACCAAGGATAATCGGTGAATGGAAACCAAATTGCTTCTGCACGACCAGATTTATCCAGGAAATGAGAGAAGGTACGTCCAGCATGCTTATCTTGAGCAAATAGCTCATTGATATGAATGTCGGTATAGCTTTCACAACGAATATATTGATTTTTTGACGTTTGTAATTGTGCAGATAAAATAAATGCACGACCTATATGAACTAAAAATGCACGAATTTCAGGATCATTTCGCAGGAAGGTTTTTGCAACGTATCGACCTTCTCGTTGGTCGAAAACAGCAGCAGTGATCGATACCACTAAATTACTGATCGAACCATAAGTTTGACCTTCTTGTTTTTTTTCCCCTACGGCAGGTACACCTGTGCCATGACCATCAATGGCCAACACACCACCCAAAGTCAAATCTCCAGGTGCTGGTACTGCCACAAATCCACGATTACGGTATTCCATTGCGGTTAACAATGCTTCCATTTGAATGCCTGCTTCGGCAGTCACAATACCGTTTGCTTCAATACTTACTTTGTTGATATGCGTTGGCATATCAATCAATAAAATTTTAGTAATCTTGTCTTGATCATCCAACAATAAAGGTGACCAATTATGTGACATCCCTTTGGCTCTGACTTTATAACCATTTTGATAAGCCCAATTAATCGCTTTTAAAACTTGTTCTTGATTTCTGGGTGATGCTGTCCATGCATTTTCATAACGAGATTCCCCAGACCAATTTTCATATTCCTGTTTAAAAATTGAGATTTCAGTTGGGAAATTTACTAATCTTTCTTGTAAAGGAAAAAACCAAGCCTCTGCCTTTTGTGTTGGGAACCATGCTGAAACAGCACCAACAGCACCAACAGCAGCTAAGCTACCCATTGTTTTTAGAAAGTTTCTTTTATCGTGATCTATTTGTTCTGATGAGTTTTGCATTGTTATAGCCACCAAAAGTTTTAGCTTTATTATTTCTGTAACTGAAAGCAGACAAGTACTCATGACCAGTCTGCCTTTAACACTTTATTTAAAACTTATGAAAGCCAAGCACGAACGCCATTTAAAGTCGGAAGAAGTTTATATTGACCTTCTGCCTTTTCTTTTTCGTAATGGTTTGGAGTTTCATCTACATCGCCACCAAGTGCACGACCTAGACCAATTAATGTTTTTGATGCCACTAAACCAGTAGTATCAGCAGCTTGGTGTACTAGCCCTAAACCTACTGCACTAAATACAACACCAACTGATGAAATCAGTTTTGAATTAAGTGTTTGATTGAATAAGTTCACACCGTGGATGATTGAGTCACCAATCAACGTTCCAGCACCAGATACTTCATTGATTTCTTCTTGCTTTAATTCAACTAAGCTCATGATTAAAACCTCGTTATAAAGAATTTATGTTAAATACACCTAACTTTTGTTAAGCATTTTTTAATATACAGGATGAAATATGTAGTATTAATGACAAATAACTAACGTTATTTAATTATTTTGTGATTTATTTAACATTATTTATGATAATCTGGTCGACTATTTTTATCGAAAATAACTGTTCAATTTCAAATGATAGATACATCATTGGCCCGTTCATCACCATTGATTGAATATGTAGGAGCATTACAAACATGGCAATAAAAAACTAAAAAACAAAATTTTAAGGTCTATTTTAGAAGGTCTTAATATTTACTAGTCCAAAATACATCATCATGTGCAATAGCACTTGAAAAGTCAGCACCAAGACAAAGCAAAACTGAATACAAAGCAATAAGTATGGTTGTATAACTGTCACAGGGGGTCACAGTATCTGCAGAAATTCCGATAAAGAATCCTAATACAGCGGGCAGATTAAAAAAGTATCCCAGTGCAATGTCCGAGTAGAACAACACCATGGTTGATGGTAAAAGAAAAAACCGATTTAAGCCTTTGCTTAAATCGGTTTTCAGTCACTTGGTTCGCTGAACTACGTTTTCAACTCTTTGTTTAACTTGAATAATAAAGGATTAACGACCATAGATTTCTAAAAGTTTATCTAAGGTTGCTTGATAATGAATATCGATATCTTCAGCTAAAATAGTATACGCATTATCTAACTGAACCATTGGCCAGCCTTCTTTCCAAAATGGAAAAATATTGTGTAGATCATGTGTTACGATTGCTTCTTCACGTGTAATCGCCTGTGCAACCTGCGATAAAACTTGTGCTGTTTCAGCACCATCAATCTCAAGATAATCAATACCACGCGCTTTAAGAATACGAATTCTGTCTTTTTTATATTTAATTTTTTTTGCTTGTGCTTCATTTAAGCCTAGCGCAAGTGTCACTGCTTCAACAAACTTTTCTTCAAAAGATTTATGTAATGCAACCAAGGCTTTTTTATGTGCTTCCTGACGCCCCTCTTTACCACCACTACGAATCAGTTTATTCGCCTCAACATTAAGTTCGTCAGATTTCATTGACTGCAAAATATCTAAAATTTCGATATCACTTAAAGATTCAGCATTGTGGTGTGTCATGGGAGTACTTCAATTCAACTTAATCTTGCATTTTCTCATAATTCAACACAAATACATAATCTAATTCAAATTGAATCGATAAACTTTCAAATGATTCTAAATATTTGGAATTATACTTCTGAGTTTTAGTGCAATATGAAAGTCAAAACGATGGGTAGTGTGATTGCAGCACCGATAATTTGCAGACTAATTACGCCAGCCATTAATTGACTGTCACCACCCAATACTTTTGTCAGAATATAAGCAGCTGAAGCCGTTGGTAATGCAAAATATAAAATGAAGATTTGCGTCTCTAAACTATTGAAGCCCAGCATTTTACAGACCAACCAAGCCAATATCGGCATTAAACATAAACGCGATAGCGTGTTGATCATTAGCGGAAATGATTCTTTTTTAAGAGCCACAAATTGCAATGCAGCACCGACACACATTAGTCCCATAGGTAAGCTACATATCGCAAGTTGGTAAATTAATGACTCTGCACCTTTCCATAATGGCAGCCCGGATACATTGTAGAGCACCCCAACCAGGCAACCTAAAATTAAAGGATTTTTGAGTAGCGATATAATCACTGCTCGAAAATTCATATTTTCATGATCGGTCAGTGCCAATACCGAGATGATATTCACAACAGGAATACTGATCGCCAACAGCAATGCAAAAATTGTCATGCCTTCTGCTGGAAAAAGCGAAGCAACTACTGCTAAACCAATATAGGTATTAAAACGTACATTGCTTTGAACATAGACTCCAAATCTTCGTGTTGGGGTCTGAAAAATTCTTTTTAGAATATATAAAACTGCACAAACAATTGGAAAGACCACGAGTAAAATGACTAAAATTTTACTTACCATCTCCATATGAATATCAGCTTGAGCCAGATTGCCAAAGAGCA
Source organism: Acinetobacter sp. ANC_7511 (assembly GCF_056779975.1). Classification (NCBI taxonomy): domain Bacteria; kingdom Pseudomonadati; phylum Pseudomonadota; class Gammaproteobacteria; order Moraxellales; family Moraxellaceae; genus Acinetobacter; species Acinetobacter sp. ANC_7511. Next base: position 129,468 of record NZ_JBWYIY010000007.1, on the reverse strand, counting down.
TGGCAGGGAAAAAAACAAAATAGTTAAGTTTTTCTGCACCCGCCCAAAACTCGTCAGTTAAATATGATTTCTGTTTAAGAAAATATCCAATTAAAATGAGCCCTATCAGCGGCACTAAGGATAAAACAATGCTGTACATAAATGATGAGCCTAATCGAGTGCAGATCGCTCAGTCCTAATACGCTCAATCAACCACAGTGGTTTATTGCATGCATTTTGAACTGATCATTTTATATTACACTGCATCAAGCTGATCGTCTCAAAAATTCATCATTTACATCATGCATTGACTTGTTTTATATACGCTAAAATTTCAGGCAAATTCTGAATTGTTTTATTTAAGGGCGGTTGATGTTCAGCTAAGGATTGGTGAAACCCCGCCAAATATAGTCCATCTAATCCAGCCTGAGTAGCACCCCAATAATCATTCAATGGATGATCACCAACATAAAGACAATGGTCAGATGCAATTCCTAATTGTTGACAAGTCATATGAAATATTTCTGCTTGAGGCTTTGACACACCTGCCTTCTCAGAACTCATGATCACATCAAAATAATGCGCGATTCCTAAACCTTCGATAATTTTGTGTCGAGTGAAATGTCCTCCATTCGAAATGATTGCCAACTTAAATCCCTCGCTTCTAAGCTGATCAAGCGTCTGAATAGCATTTGGCATCATGACTGCGTTTAGTCCAAATTGATTAAACCAATAGTCACTTAATTCATCTAATTCTGGTGCTTTTTTCCATTTCAACTGCTTGAGTAATGCATGAGCAACTGAACCACCAATGGTAGGTTCAGTCATTCTTTCTCGGATGGGATAGCCACCATGATCAATATATCGAATCGTTTCGAGAATCTCAGCTTGCGCAGACGAGGCAGATTGATCGATTTGCTGTTTATAAGTATTAAATAATGCCCGACTAAAAGTTTGAACACTTAAATCTCGGTGTGTCAGTGTATTGTCCAAATCAAAAATAACAGCTTGAATTTTCATACTGCTTAGAGGAGTGTATTCATTTGCCCATGCTATCAACTCTCAGCAATCTCGATTATTCATTTTTATTTCATCCTAAGCATGAAAATGAATAAAAGATAGATTACAGACTAATTCCATTGATGTTTGTTTTGAGCTGTATACCGACTCCATACTAAAATCGGTATGAACAAAAATAATCCTAATATACAGATCAAAATGAGATATGAGGTATAACCGAGCCAATCGCCTAATATGCCACTCACGGTATACAGTGCTCCCGCAATGGAAGCCATCAATGCGACTTGGAAAGTAAAATCTGTTCCTGCAAATTCTTTCCGACTGTATTGCATCACCAAGGTTAGAATAATCACCAATAACATCGCAGCGAACATATCTTCTAAAGCATTGATGATATAGATCCACACGACGTTCAATTCAGAAGGTCGCGCCTCATAATGCGATAACCATGCAAATCCAATGAGACTCAATAATTTAAGCAGTGAAAAAGTAATTAAAGCACTTTGACGCGAATAAAACCTAAGTAGCCAACCTGCAATACCTGCTCCGATCAAAGCAGCAAATGCTCCAAGCATGGTCACATTGACACCAATTTGCGTCTTAGATAGTCCTAAATCGACCAACAATGGTTTAAGAATAGGTCCAGACAATCCATCCGTCACTTTAATGCTACACAATACAAAAAACCAAAGTCTGAGTTCTCGATTTTGAAAAAAATATTTTAAGTAATGACTTAAAGCTTTCACGAAATTTTGAGTTTTAGATGATGAATCATCATCTTGATGATTATTGATACTTTGTGAAGCATGTTGAGGCTCACGATACAATAATACGGGTAGCGTATTAAATGCCACCAAAACAGCCAAGCATAAAAAAGTGGTTTGCCAAGTCAATGCATCTAATACCCACAATATCGCACCGCCTCCCACAATAAAGCCCAATCTTGAACCAATCACTTGGAACATATTGCCTAGATGCTGTTGTTCACCTTTTAGAATATTCACAGCTAAGCCATCGGTTGCTATATCTTGAGTCGCTCCGATACTATTCATCATCAACAATGCCACGAAAAATCCAAAGAGATATTGAGGTTGGTTCAGTGATTGAATGGGGATAAATGATAAGATAACCAGCGTAATCATTGTGAGTAACTGAGTGGGTATAATCCAACTGCGGTAATGCCCTTGATTGAACAAATGATGGCGATCAACCAATGGAGCCCATAAAACTTTGAGTGCCCACGGAGCCATCAGCAATCCAAATCCACCAATATGCGTTAAGGAAACACCTTCAGCACGCAGAATCACGGGCAAAGCATGTGTCATAAATCCTACTGGCAATCCTTGCGCCCAATAGAGTGAAAATAAAAGCACATACATCTTGGTATTTGGTGACATGAAAGAGGTGTCCTGCAACTGATGTTTTCTTAATCAATCCGTATTGAGATGTCCTTGTCACTTGATTCTTATTCTGCCAATGTATCTCATACACAAGGTCTTTATAATAAGTTTAAAAAGCAATTATACAACGCACAATGAACAATAGATTTCCAAAATTACCATCACAAGTTCCTCAACGCGGTTCAACGTTGAGTCGAGCAGCGTTCAAACAGCTTTATCTTCGACAAGGCTGGTCTTTTGAAGGAGAATTTCCAAATTTTCCCAAAGCTGTCGCAATTGTGTCCCCGCATACATCAAATTATGATGGACTGTATGCCTTTCTCGCGATGCTTGGCATTGGCATTGAAGTCACAATCTTTGGAAAAGATAGTCTGTTCAAATCTCCACTCAAACATTTACTCAAATGGATCGGGGTGATTCCGGTAAAACGCGATACCCCCCAAGGCTTGACTCAACAAATTGTTCAAGCTATTCATGAACGAGATAAAATTTGGGTGGCAATGGCACCTGAAGGTACACGAAAAAGTGCTAAAAAGATTCGCAGCGGTTTTTATCACATTGCCTTAGGTGCAAATATACCAGTGGTAATGTTTGCATTTGACTATGATCATAAAGTCATACGATGTTTAGGAAGCCTTGAAATGACGGGAGACTATGAATCTGATCTGCACAAAATATTAGAATATTATCGTGGAAAAATTTCTCCTAAAAATATAAGTCGTTTAGCATTACCCTTTAAAGAACTTTTGTAAAAATGCTAGAAAAATAGACAGCAATCTGTTGAGATATGCCTAAAATTTTGACACTTTTTAACAGATTAATGTCTATGTCATTGCTCCTCAATCTTCCCAAAATCAGCTTCATTGGCCTGAGTTTATTGGCGCTATCAGGCTGTAACTCTACTGTAAAAAATCCTACACAATCCACTCAAATTCAAGCACGCGAGCCAGTGATCGCCATTGCTCTAGGCGGTGGTGGTGCAAAAGGTTTTGCGCATATTGGTGTATTAAAGGTTTTAGAATCTCATGGTATAAAACCCAAAATTGTTACGGGTACAAGTGCTGGAAGTTTTGTCGGTAGTATTTATGCTTCAGGCAAATCTCCCTATCAACTACAGCAAATTGCACTTCAGCTGAAAGAGTCCGATATTCGTGATTTAACTTTAAATCGACAGGGTGTGGTCCTCGGTCAAAAGCTCCAAGATTATGTCAATCGACAGGTTGGGAACAAACCGATTGAACAATTCCCGATTCGATTTGCTGCAGTTGCCACACGTTTAGATAATGGTAAACGCGCTGATTTCGTCAAAGGTAATACAGGTCAAGCCGTAAGAGCGTCATGTAGTATCCCTAACGTCTTTGTTCCAACAACGATTGGCAAAACCAAATATGTTGATGGTGGACTCGTGAGTCCAATTCCAGTTCAAACTGCCAAAAATATGGGTGCAGATATTGTGATAGCAGTTGATATTTCTGCACGCCCTGCAGGCAATAAGCCGATGAGCATGTGGGGACTGTTGGATCAAACGATTAATATTATGGGTCAACAAAGTATCAATACTGAACTCAATGCAGCTACAGTCGTGATTCAGCCAAAAGTTGGCCATTTAGGAACTTTGGATTTGAAAGCCAGCAATGAGGCAATACTTGAAGGTGAGAAAGCAGCGCAACTGAAAATTAAATCAATAGATACCGCAATTGCCAATTTCAAAAAATCTCCTGCTGCTTTCAAACCTGCACCAACAGCTCGCTTTTAAGCATTTTTTATAGGCTTCTCTGCCCTAGTCTGTTATCTTGATATAGATGTTTTCGTCTATAACAAGATAACGATTAGAGTAGATGTATGGACTTATTGATTGAACCTTGGCATTGGTTTGTATTAGGTATTTTGCTCATCCTGTCTGAGCTCATTTTACCGGCCTTTGCTGCACTGTGGTTTGGTATAGCTGCAGTCATTATTAGCATACTCGTGTGGCTATTTCCTTCTATGGGGCTTCCAACTCAAATTATTTTATGGGTTGTACTATCGATTTCATGTACGGTGGTTTGGTTTAAATTTATTAAACCACTTTCCGTTGATAAGACTAAAGCGGGTCTCTCACGTGAAGCGACAATCGGACAAGTTGGGATGGTGATTCAAATTGGTCATGAACCTGAATTGGTCAAAGTTCGTTTTCAGCTTCCAGTTCTAGGCTCTGACGAATGGAATTGCAGAACACTGAGCCTTGTTCAGGTCGGTGATCGTGTCAGAGTTACAGATATTTTAGGTAATGAGCTGGTCGTTCAAGCGCACAATAACCTCAACTCACCGTTATAAACAATAATTCTTAAAGGAGTAGAAATGTCTGGTTCAATTATTGCCATCGCATTTTTGGCATTCGTCGGGATCACTATTTTTAAAGGGGTTCGTATTGTTCCTCAAGGCTATAAATGGATCGTACAACGTCTGGGTAAATACCATACAACCTTAAGTCCAGGTCTAAACTTTGTGATTCCTTATGTTGATGAAGTCGCATATAAAGTCACGACAAAAGATATCGTTCTCGATATTCCATCTCAGGAAGTGATTACAAGAGATAACGCAGTTCTTTTAATGAACGCTGTTGCCTATATCAACATTACTACACCAGAAAAAGCAGTCTACGGTATCGAAAACTATACTTGGGCAATCCAAAACCTTGTCCAAACTTCTTTACGTTCAATCGTCGGTGAAATGGACTTGGATGATGCTTTATCTTCACGTGATCACATTAAAGCGAAGCTAAAAGCAGCAATTTCTGATGATATTTCAGATTGGGGAATTACGCTTAAAACGGTTGAAATCCAAGATATTCAACCATCAGGTACAATGCAATCCGCAATGGAAGCCCAAGCCGCAGCTGAACGTCAGCGTCGTGCGACAGTGACACGTGCTGATGGTGAAAAACAAGCTGCGATTCTTGAAGCTGAAGGTCGTCTTGAAGCATCACGTCGCGATGCTGAGGCTCAAGTTGTACTCGCTGAAGCTTCAGAAAAAGCCATTAATATGGTTACCAATGCCGTAGGCGACAAAGAGATCCCTGTCGCTTATCTACTTGGTGAACAATATGTAAAAGCAATGCAGGATATGGCTAAATCTAATAATGCTAAAACTGTGGTATTGCCTGCTGACATTATGAATACGATTCGTGGGGTAATGGGTCGTAATAATCCTTAAATCGCTCAAACACTCTTCAAAATTTAAAAGGCAGCTTCGGCTGCCTTTGTTATTGATATGACTCAAGATTCAATTCTTCAGCATTTATTTTAAATTTATGGTTAAATTTCGCATCCTGAAAGATTGCATGAAAACAATCTATCGTCTAACTGCATCATGGAAATTGTATGAGCACCTTTGATCCCACCTTAATCACTTTCTTGTTCTATATTGTCGCCATGGTCGTGATTGGTTTAATCGCGTATCGAGCGACCACGAACTTTTCAGATTATATTTTGGGTGGACGACGCTTGGGAAGTTTTGTAACAGCCCTTTCAGCTGGTGCTTCTGACATGAGTGGCTGGTTACTTATGGGTTTGCCAGGTGCTATTTATCTTTCCGGTCTATCAGAAATGTGGATTGCAATTGGTTTAATTATTGGTGCATGGCTCAACTGGCTGTTAGTGGCAGGACGTCTCAGAGTTCATACTGAAGTTCAACACAATGCCCTTACACTCCCAGATTACTTTTCCAATCGTTTTAATGATCAGAAAAAAATTCTACGAATCGTTTCTGCATTTGTCATTTTAATCTTCTTTGCCATTTATTGTGCTTCAGGCATGGTGGCAGGCGCTCGATTATTTGAAAGTATGTTTGATCTTTCTTACAGCACTGCCCTTTGGATTAGTGCAATTGCAACGATCAGTTACGTTTTTATTGGTGGGTTCTTAGCTGTTTCTTGGACAGACACCATCCAAGCGGGATTAATGTTTTTTGCCTTATTGCTTACCCCCATCGTGGCTTTACTGACTTTTTCCGATTTATCTCAAGTGAATCTAGCACTTGAAGCAGCGCGACCAGAAGCAAGCAGTTTAATGGGTAACTTAAGTACCGTCGCAATTATTTCATTACTGGCTTGGGGTTTAGGCTATTTCGGACAACCTCATATTCTCGTACGTTTTATGGCTGCTGATTCAGTTAAATCGATTCCTAATGCTCGTCGTATTGGTATGACTTGGATGATTCTGTGCCTTGGTGGTGCAGTGGCTGCTGGATATGTCGGTATTGCTTATTTTCAGCAAAATCCACAGTTCGCTAATATTGTGAATGCTAACCCTGAAACTGTATTTATGGAGTTAACGAAAGTTCTATTTAACCCATGGATCGCCGGCATTGTATTAGCTGCCATTTTGGCTGCGGTAATGAGTACATTGAGTTGTCAACTTCTTGTTTGTTCAAGCACTTTAACCGAAGATTTTTATAAATCTTTCATCCGTAAAACTGCTTCTCAAAAAGAACTGGTTTGGGTGGGTCGCTTGATGGTGCTACTGATTGCTTTACTTGCGATTGTTTTAGCGTCAAACCCTGAATCTAAAGTACTTGGTCTAGTTGCCTACGCTTGGGCAGGCTTTGGGGCAGCATTTGGCCCGCTCATTATTCTGTCTTTATTCTGGAAACGCATGACATTAAATGGCGCTTTGGCGGGGATGATCATTGGTGCAGTGACCGTTATTGTATGGAAAAATATTTGGGCTGATACTGGAATCTATGAAATCATTCCTGGCTTTATTTGCTCCCTCATCGCAATCATTGTTGTGAGTTTATTAGGTAAGCAACCGACCTCAGATGTTACTGACCGATTTGACGAAGCAGACCGATTATATAAAGCGACAAAATAACAAATGAAAAAGAGGACTTTCAGTCCTCTTTTTTTTTTAACTTTTTCGAGCAAGTAAAAAAGCTGAAATCTGCTTAAGTTCAGATGCCGAATCACCAAAATAATCTAAAGCACTAATGGCTTGCTGATGAAGCTTATTTGCATATTCTTTTGCAGCATCTAAGCCCAATAAAGCTGGGTATGTTGATTTTTCGACAAGTTCATCTTTTCCAGCGGTCTTTCCAAGCGTTTCAGTATCCGAAACTATATCTAAAATATCATCTTGTACTTGAAATGCTAAACCTAATGCCTGACCAAATTCACGCAATTTCGGTATTCCTGCATCTACACCGTCCATCACTGTCACTGCTGACATCATGATTGCGGCCTGAATCAGTGCACCAGTTTTATTACGATGAATATTTTCCAATGCTTCCTGATCAATTTTCTTGCCTTCCGCTTGCAAATCTAGGACTTGACCACAAACCATCTTAGAAGATGATGTCGCCAATATCTGCATTTGCTTCAACACAATAGAAGGATCTACAGTGACTTGTGTATCAAAAAGGCGACTTCCTAAAACCTCAAATGCCATCGACTGCAAGATATCTCCCGCAAGTAGTGCTGTATCTTCACCATATGCAACATGACAAGTTGGTTGACCACGACGCAACAAATCATTATCCATACATGGTAAGTCGTCATGAGCAAGTGAATAGCAATGAATTAACTCGACTGCAACTGCTGCACGTCGCACAGCAGCAAAATTTTTATGATCTTCACTTAATTCTGCTGTTGCATACGCTAAAGCTGGACGAACCCTTTTTCCACCTAACATGACTGCATGATTTACAGCACTTTTCAATGGCTCTGGAATGAAAAATGCATCTAGGGCAATTTTCAGATCCTGTTGGATTTGCTGTTGAGCACGTTGTAATACTTCGCTATTCACAGAGATATGTACTGTCACTGCCGTCTTTGAACCTCAAGTTATACCGTTTCATGTCGGTATATATAAAATTGTCCTTATTCTACAACCAATTGTGATTGCTACAAAACACAATGCTGATTTGTTTTATTTAGTGATAGTTTAAATGAAGAGTGACTATTCATCTAACACATGAATCGAGTTTCGACCCAATACATGTGCAATGTCAACAGCACGATCTAAGGTTTCTAATATTTGCTTTTCTGAGTACATTTTCTGGCAATTAGGATGAAAAATCCCAATCGCACACGTGAGTACCTCATCCTCTTGAGGATCGAAATAAATTTTTTCACGGACCAATGTTTGTTTTAGGCGTTCAGCAATGGTGAGAATTTTCCAAGGAGTCGATTCTTGAATCACCAAGATAAAACTTGCAGAATTCAAACGATAGACTTCTGCTAAATCTTGATTCAACTCCTCTTTAATCAGAGATCCAATACGACTCAAAATTTCATCGCCAATGGTATAACTATTGAGCTGATTAAACTTTTTAAAATTTTCGACTTCAAACTTGATAAAAGAATAATTTTTCCGCTCTTGAATAAGGAAGCGATCTTTTAAAAACTGTTCAAATGCCAGCTTATTGTTCATCCCAGTCACAGGGTCCAAATATAGCTCTTCAAACAACCTTTTATTATTTTGGATCAAGACACGTTCACGTCTTTTCAATTTTGTTATATCTGCACATACGATCAACACGCAATCCAAAGAGGATGATTTATCTCTTAAAGCACTAAAATAAATTTGAAAAAAATGCCCTTTTGAATAGAACTCATTTTCAATTTTGTATAAACGTGAATCATTTCGAAACAATTGCAGCGCATCTTGAAATAATTGGTAAACCGTCGTTGATACAAAACCTAATTTCTTTCCGAGTAAATAGAGTGCATCACTCTCATAGATATCAGCAAATAATTGATTTGCACTAATAAATACACCATCATGCTGAACTAGCGCCACAGGCACAGGGATTTTGGCAATCACAGATACCAAATCTAATTTATTTGTAGCATGAATTTGGTTTAGAAACTCTTGATCAATCTTGGGCGTATCCTGCTCAAAATTATTATCCTTCTTCATTGGTCTTTCTCATTTTAATTATTCGTGGAGCGAAGGCTATTCAGCAACTTAATTTTATGAATTCGGTGAATATAATCACGTTGACTTATTTCCTTAATATAACATGTCAAAATTGTCATAGTCTCAATTATTTATGAGTGAATCGTACTGTTAGTAATGCTTTCAGGCTAATTTAGTATACTTATCACATATTTTAAGCGCGTAAAAAAACCACTCGAAAGTGGTTTTTTTATTTTAAAACGTATCGCCAGGAATTCGCACCCATCCTTCCATGAGTACTCGAGCACTGCGACTCATAATGGCCTTTTTTACCGTCCATTGCTCATTAATTTTCTCCGCTTCAGCGCCCACTCTGAGTGTTCCAGAAGGATGCCCAAATCTGACTGATTTTTTTTCACCACCACCTGAGGCTAAATTGACTAATGTTCCAGGAATTGCAGCAGCGGTTCCAATCGCTACAGCTGCGGTTCCCATCATGGCATGGTGTAGTTTACCCATAGATAAAGCACGAACCGTCAAGTCGATCTCATCAGCGTGTACTGCTTTTCCGCTAGATGAGATGTAATTTTTAGGCGCAGATACAAATGCAATTTTAGGTGTATGCTGACGTTGAACCGCTTCATCAATATGCTGAATAATACCCATCTTTACAGCACCATAAGCACGAATTTTTTCAAACTTGGCCAAGGCCTCGACATCATTATTGATATGATCCTGAAGTTCAGTTCCTTCATACCCTAAGTCTGAAGCACACATAAAAATAGTTGGAATACCCGCATTAATCAGCGTCACCTGAAAGCGACCAATATCTGGAACTTCCAGCTCATCAACCACATTTCCTGTGGGAAACATGGCAGCCCCATCCTCTCCATCATCTGCGGGATCTAAAAACTCTATTTGCACCTCAGCAGCTGGAAATGTTACCCCATCAAGCTCGAAATCACCTGTTTCCTGAACCTGACCATTTGTGATTGGGACATGCGCGATAATCGATTTCTGGATATTGACCTGCCAAATCTTTACCGTACAAATCCCATTCTCTGGAATCTTTTCTGCACTCACGAGACCATTTGAAATCGCAAATGAGCCTACTGCTGCCGTAAGATTGCCACAGTTGCCACTCCAATCGACAAATGGTCGATCAATCGCAACCTGTCCAAAAAGATAATCTACATCATGATCAGATTGAGCGCTTTTAGAGAGAATGACTGTCTTACTGGTACTAGATGAAGCACCACCCATTCCATCGATTTGTTTGCCATAAGGATCAGGGCTTCCTATCACACGTAATAAGATCTGATCTCTTGCTTTACCTGGAACTTGAGCTTCTTTAGGTAAATCATTTAAGTTAAAGAAAACACCTTTACTCGTTCCTCCACGCATATAAGTGGCTGGAATTTTAATTTGTGGTGTTGAACTCATAGCTCATTCCTTCTCTTTTAATATTTGTTATCAATCGTGATTTTTAGTTCAACACAGTATAAATGATTTTTTATGTGAACATGAGCACTTAACACTATGGTATGAATTTCCATCAATTACGATAGATTAAATTTAATTCACTCTCATAAAAACAAATTCTAATAAAATTAAATGATTGATTAAAAAATAATTAAATAATTTTTCTATAATAATTTTATTTTATTTAAATCATAAAAAACATTCATGAACGCTGACGTACTAGGCTAATGCAATTTGATCTATTACAATCTTGTAACTTATTTCAATCGTCGGGCTGAATACTTTGAATAACAAGTCTTCACAACTTCAGCGTGGCTTAAAGAATCGTCATATCCAATTAATCGCTATGGGTGGTGCAATTGGTACAGGCTTATTTTTAGGTTCCGCACACGTGATCCAATCTGCCGGCCCATCTATTATTTTGGGTTATGCAATTGGTGGTTTAATCGCTTTTTTAATTATGCGCCAATTAGGCGAAATGATTGTTCATGAACCTGTTGCAGGATCATTTAGTCATTTTGCAAATAAATATTGGGGTAAGTTTCCTGGATTTCTAGCAGGTTGGAACTATTGGATTCTTTATATTTTGGTCGCGATGACCGAATTAACAGCTGTTGCAAAATATATTAACTATTGGTGGCCTCACATTCCTGCTTGGTCATCAGTTCTTTTTTTCTTTATTATCATTACCTTAGTTAACCTATGTAATGTTAAATTTTATGGAGAATCAGAGTTTTGGCTGTCTATTATTAAAGTAGCAGCTGTCGTGTCGATGATTATCTTCGGTCTATTCTTGTTGTTTACAGCAGGATCTGACTCTACTGCATCATTCAGTAATCTTTGGACTCACGGTGGTTTCTTCCCTCATGGATTCGAAGGTTTATTCTTCATGTTGGCATTCCTGATGTTCGCCTTTGGTGGTATTGAACTGATTGGTATGGCAGCAGCTGAGGCTGAAAATCCAGAGAAAACGATTCCTAAAGCAATTAATCAAGTTGTTTTCCGTATTCTGATTTTCTATGTTGGGTCGCTTACAATTCTTCTTTCTTTAGTTCCATGGAATCAACTGCAACTTGGTGGTCTAGATAAAAGTCCATTCGTAATGATCTTCAGTCAACTGGGTATTGATTGGGCTGCTCACCTGCTCAACTTTATTATTTTGACTGCTGCACTATCAGTATATAACAGTGGAATGTACGCGAATAGCCGTATGCTTTTTGGTTTAGCGAAACAAGGGAATGCCCCTAAAATTTTTGAAAAAACCAATAAACAAGGTGTACCTGTTCCTGCTGTATTGTTGTCAGCAGTGTTAATTTTCGGATGTGTTTTATTAAACTATTTTGCACCTGAAGATGCTTTAAGTAATTTAATTTATATTGTTGTTGGTGCTCTAGTACTTAACTGGGCGATGATTGCGTTGACTCACTTGAAATTTAAACAAGCGATGAAACTGTCAAATACCACTTCAAAATTTCCTGCTCTATGGTCACCAGCCAGTAACTATTTGGTTCTTGGGTTTATTATTGTCGTGCTTTACATCATGTGGACTCAGGGCTTAAGCGGTGCTGTGATCATGATTCCGATCTGGATTATCCTGATGTTGGTATTATTTAAATTACTTTACCGAAAATAGTAAGACGCATTAAAAAAGTTATTGCTAAGCAATAACTTTTTTTCAAAAATTTATTTGATCAGATTAGTATGCGTCCTTAGCTTAACTGGATAGAGCAGTTGCCTCCTAAGTGACCGGCGTGGGTTCGAGTCCCGCAGGGCGCACCATTTTCTGAGATTAATACACTTATCAACAAATTGACCCAAAATAAAAAAAATAATGTCATTTCAGTCAAATTTTTGTTGCATCTCATTACCTTTATGATATGTTGTTTGTAGAGCAAAAAATAAACATTTAAGCATAAATCGTTTATTTATCAGCTCTTAAGGAAATAACTAAAAAAATTCTATTAAATTAAAAATTCACATTATCTAAGGATAGATAACATGAAATTAAAAACCATCAGTGCATCTGTATTATTTGCTTTATTACCGATTTCTGGGGCTTATGCAGCCGCAATGGATCGCTCAGGTCAATCGATAGGAGCATTTTTACAACCAAATAACTACTTTGAAGCTGGTATCTCCATTATTGACCCTTCAGTTGGAGGTATTACAACAGATGGAGATAGAGTTTCAGATATGGCTGAAGATTACTACTTCCCAAGCGCAGCTTTAAAATTACAACTGAATGAAAACTTCTCATTTGGTTTACTTTACGATCAACCATTCGGTGCTGCAGCAGACTATACTGATGGAGGCAAATATACAGGTACCAATGTAAAAGTTAATTCGAATAATATTTCTGCCATAGTTGGTTTTCAACCAAATGAGCAGTTAAATTTTTATGCTGGGGGCGTCTATCAAGATGTGAGAGGCAATCTAACACTATCAAGTCTTGAAAACTATCAAGCTAATTTTAAACGGGACGAGGGGTATGGCTGGTTAGCTGGTTTCGCTTTTCAAATCCCAGAGATCGCCTTAAAGCTATCAATTACTTATCGCTCTGAAATTGATCACGAATTAGAAACTAAAGAATCATTAAACGGAATAATAAATCTATACAATAGTCCTAGTGTACAGCTTTTAGCCCCTTTAGCTAGTAACTTATTAAGTACAATGGATTTATTAGGAGTTAATGAATTACAGCCAATCCCAGGTACTACAGTTACTCGTGAACAAGCTCAACTTGTTGCTGGCTTGAATCAGCTTGATGCGGCAGGTTTATTAGAGCCAAACCTGCCATCAAAAGATACTAAAATATCTACACCACAATCTGTTAATTTAGATTTCCAAACTGGTATCATGGCCAATACAGTCGCATTTGCGAATGTGCGCTGGGTTGAATGGGGCGGCATGAAAATTGATATCGAGCAATTTAGAAATCTCTCTGCAGGCTTAACAGGCACTCCTCAATACATTATAGAATATGATAAAGATCAATGGTCTGCCACAGTTGGTGTTGGGCGTAAAATTAATGAAAAATGGAGTGGTGCTCTTTCTGCTGGCTGGGACTCAGGTGCTGGCAATCCTGTTACCGCACTTGGCCCTACAGAAGGTTATTGGAATTTTGGTTTAAGTGCTCAGTTTAGCCCTACCCCTGCAACCTTTATCGGTGGTGGCGTAAAATATTTCTTATTAGGAGATGCTGATGGCCGATCAGCTGGTCGACCAGTCGGCAAATTTGAAGACAACGATGCTTGGGCATATGGACTAAAAATGGGTTATCGTTTCTAAACTCTATTCATTTTTTGAAGAGCACTTAAGTGCTCTTTTTTATTTAATCATGAATGCCATTGACTGACTGTATAGTTCATTTACGTATTAACCATAAGATAGTGTCGTTCAAAATTAAATAACTCATAAATTCAATAATTTATATAAAAAATAAAATTCCTATTATTTTTATCAGAATTAAAATTCAATTATAAATTTATTTCCTTAGAGTATTTACTCTGATTCTTAATGTGTTATTTTGTGAACATAAGATTTAGGATCAGTTTAAGATAACTAATCCTCAATTCAATTGGAAAATACAAAATAATTCATTGAAGAAGATCAGGGAAAATTCAAGTGAAATTAACAAAATTATCAGTTGCTGTAATACTCGGTTTTGCATCATCAGGCTCTTTTGCTGCTGCTTTAGATCGTTCTGGACAATCTATTTCATCATTCCTTCAACCAGGAAATTACTTTGAAGCTGGCATCTCAATTTTAGATCCTTCAGTTTCTGGTAAAGATACCAATGGCACATCTACAGGTGATATGGCTGGAGATTATTACTTCCCTTCTGCCGCACTCAAAATCCAAGCAACAGATAAAATTTCAGTAGGTTTAATTTACGATCAACCTTTTGGTGCTGATGCAGAATATACAGGAAAAAATAATTTTGTCGCTGGTATCTCTGATGGCGTTTTACCAGGAACTAGTTTAACTAATGGTCTACCTGTTGTAACAAGTACTCCAAATGGAACTCCTGTTATTACTCACCCTGTAACTGAAGAGCCTATTGCCATTGCTTTAGGAACCCCTATTACTGGCAATACTTCTGTTGAAGTTGATACTCAAAACTTATCACTGATTTTAGGCTATCAACCTACAGAAAATTTCAACTTCTATGGTGGTGCTGTCTATCAAACAGTTAAAGGTGACGTAAAACTTCGTGGTTCTGCATATAGTCTATTTAATGGTTATGATGCGGATATTCCTGAAGACAATGCATTCGGATGGTTAGCTGGAGCTGCTTATCAAATTCCTGAAATTGCACTTAAAGCATCGATTACTTATCGTTCTGAAATTGATCATAAAGTCAATGTCAATGAAAGTATTCCTCTCATTTCACCTTTAGGTACTTTGCTGGCTCCAGGATTACCTGCAGGTGCACTTGCAGCCCTAAGCTCTAAAGGTGAAACAAAGATTACAACACCTCAATCAGTTAACTTAGATCTACAATCTGGGATCATGGCTAATACTGTGGCATTTGCTAATATCCGCTGGGTTGATTGGTCAAATTTTGCAATTCAACCTCATCAATTTGGTAATCTTTCTAAATTAGCTGGTAGTTTATTACCTGCTCTTGGTAAACCAGATGGATTTAATCTAGTTGATTACTCTAAAGATCAGTGGTCAGTTACCACAGGCGTAGGTCGGAAATTTAACGAACAATGGGCTGGTAATGTATCTGTTGGATGGGACTCTGGTGCAGGCAATCCTGTAACGACACTTGGACCAACAGAAGGTTATTGGAACGTAGGTTTAGGTCTTCAATATAGCCCTACTCCAGCAACGTTCATTGCAGGCGGTGTTAAGTACTTCTGGCTAGGTGATGCTGATGCTCAGACAGGTGCACATAGTGCAGCAGGAAAGTTTGAAGACAATGACGCTTTAGCTTATGGTCTTAAAATCGGCTATAAATTCTAATCATTCGTCAATAAAAAAAGACCACAATCATGTGGTCTTTTTTTATTTTTATACAAGTATAAATTAATTGTTTGTTATATCGTCATTTAAAATAAGAAAACGACTCAAACTACAATTACTTTTTTGCTCAATAATACTTTTTAAAACATGGACATAATTATTTAATCTCATAATTTGATCATGAAGCAATATAAATTTGATTGTATTTCAATCATTTCCGAGTATTTACTCTTTTTTTATTTATGTTATTTTTCATGCAATTTTTTCGCCATATGGCATTCATGGATGAACATCATGAAATTTAAAGTACTTTCATACTCAGTCTTATTGTCTACGCTCCCATTAACTTCAATTTACGCCGCAGGTTTAGATCGTTCAGGTCAGTCGATTTCAGCATTTCTCCAATCAGGTAATTATGCAGAAGCTGGCATTTCTGTTTTAGATCCCACCGTTAAAGGTTCTTCCACCGTGATTAATAAAATCACTGGTCAGGATTTAACAGGCGAAAAAATTACAGATATGGGCAGTGATTATTATTTTGTAAACACTGCTCTTAAACTACAGATAACTGACCAAGTTTCTTTAGGTTTAATTTACGATCAGCCTTTTGGTGCAGATGCATTATACGATGCTAAAAATCAATCATTTGGCAATAGTTTAAGTGGTACATCAGTTGAAGTTAAGACACAAAATTTAACTGCACTCATTGGTTATCAACCCACTGAAAATTGGAATTTTTATGCTGGTCCAGTATGGCAAACAGTTGAAGCTGATATCAATTTAAAAGGTAGTGCATACCAAGTCTTAAATGGCTATAACATCCATGTAGACCAAAAAGAAGCTTACGGCTGGATTGCAGGTACTGCATACCAAATTCCAAAAATTGCATTAAAAGCATCTATCACTTATCGCTCTGAGATTAAACACAAAGCTCAGTCGAATGAAACCTCGCTCCTTCCACTTTACGCCGATGCATTAAAAAAGCCTGAGTTTAATAGATTAGATAAGATCTCTGCAGTAACTGAAGCAGTTACTCCACAATCTGTAAATATTGATTTACAGTCTGGAATTGCAACAAACACTTTGGCGTTTGCTAACCTGCGTTGGGTTCATTGGGATCAATTTACGGTTACTCCTAAATTACTTGGATTAGTTGGACAGGACCTCATTTCGTATTCCGATGATCAGTACTCTGCAATCTTAGGTGTTGCACATAAATTTAATGATCAATGGGCAGCAACCACAACTGTAGGCTATGACTCTGGAGCTGGAAACCCTGTAACCACTTTAGGTCCAACTGAAGGTTATTGGAGTGTAGGCTTAGGTGGTCAATTCAACCCATCACAGCAAAGCTTTATTCAAGCTGGTGTTAAATATTTCTGGTTAGGCGATGCAACTGCTCAAACGGGTGGAATAAATGTTGGAGAATTCAGCAACAATTATGCATTAGGTTATGGCATGAAAATCGGGTATCGATTCTAACAATTGTTATAAAAAAAGGACGCTAAAGCGTCCTTTTTTTAAAGTAATAACTTAGGCTGGAATATCACGTACAGAAGCGTTGCGGATCGCTTCTTTCAATGCAGCATAACCATTAATCGCAGGAAATTGTGGGAATTCTGCAATTACATTATCCGGCGCATCAAATAAGAAACCTTGATCTGCTTCACCGAGCATCGTGGTATCGTTATAAGAGTCACCGGCAGCAATTACACGGAAATTTAAACCGTGTAGAGCTTGCACTGCTTTGCGTTTTTGATCAGGTTGACGTAGTTTATAATTTGTAATCATACCATTTTCGTCAGTTTCTAATTTGTGACAGAAAATCGTAGGCCAACCTAACTGTTTCATCAATGGATGAGCAAATTCATAGAATGTGTCAGATAAAATGATGAGTTGGAAATGAGTACGTACCCACTCGACAAACTCCTTAGCGCCTTCAAACGGTCCCATATCTGCAATAACAGCTTGAATGTCATTTAAACCTAAACCATGCTGTTTAAGAATGTTTAAACGCTGAGTCATAAGCACATCGTAGTCTGGAATATCTCGAGTTGTTGCTTCAAGCTCTTTAATTCCTGTTTTTTTTGCAAAATTAATCCAAATTTCAGGAACCAAAACGCCTTCAAGATCTAGACAAACGATTTCCATGATACTGCCCTCAGCATTAATAAAATTTGCAATATCATAGCCGAAGATTGTTGAATATCGATGTAATTTTTTAAATCTATTTTATTCATAAGTATTTATTTTTATTTCATAAGATAAATCTCTGAATTCAACTAAAATATACATCAAATATTTTAATATAGGACTTGTTGTTTCCAAGCCTATATCGCCAGGATTCTCATGACTACCATTCCAAGCATAGATTTAATTGATGCACTTGCATCAGAGTATGAAGATAAATCCCCTTCGGAAATTATAGCCTTAGCTTTAAATCAAAAAGGTGAAATTGCCATTTCATTTTCAGGTGCTGAAGATGTTGTATTGATTGATATGGCTGCAAATTTAGGTAAACCTTTTCGCGTGTTTAGTCTTGATACAGGTCGCTTGCATTCAGAAACTTATCAATTTATTGAGACTGTTCGTAAGCACTATAATATCAACATTGAAATATGTTTCCCGGAAGCTGAAGCTGTTCAGAATCTGGTCAACGAAAAAGGACTGTTTAGCTTTTATCAAGATGATCATAAAGAGTGTTGTGGTATCCGTAAGGTTCAACCTCTTCGTAAAAAGTTAGCAACACTTGATGGTTGGATCACGGGTCAACGTAAAGATCAAAGTCCGGGTACACGTACTGAAATTCCAGTGATTCAAGCTGATCTAGGTTTTTCAGGTGAAGGTAAACAACTCATTAAATACAACCCTTTGGCGAATTGGACGAGTGCTGACGTTTGGAATTATATTCGCATGATGGAAATTCCATATAATCCATTGCATGAAAAAGGTTTTATTTCAATTGGATGTGAACCATGCACGCGTCCAGTACTTCCAAATCAGCACGAGCGTGAAGGTCGTTGGTGGTGGGAAGAAGCAACGCATAAAGAATGTGGTTTACATTCAGGTAATTTAAAAAAGTAAAAACTGTCTCACAAAGTTTTAAGCCACTGATTTAAAGTGGCTTTTTTGTACTGACCATTCATTAAAAAAATTTATGCCCCCTCCAACAAATACGTCTATACTGATCTCTTGGATTGATAATTCTAAAAAACAATTTTAGAAATTTGCAGTGAGGCAAACCTAGACTATGCGCCCATTACACCCGCTTGATTTTATTTTCTTATCTTTGGAAAAAAGACAACAGCCCATGCATGTTGGCGGATTATTTTTATTTGAAATTCCAGAAGATGCGCCACCAACCTTTATTCAAGATTTAGTGGCAGATATTCGCAACTCAAAATCTATTCCAATTCCACCGTTTAATAATAAATTAAACGGACTGTTTTGGGACACAGACACTGAATTCGATCTTGATCATCACTTCAGACATATTGCTCTACCACATCCTGGTCGTATTCGTGAGCTACTCACCTACATTTCCCAAGAGCACAGTTCATTAATTGATCGAGCTAAGCCATTATGGATGTGTCATATCATTGAGGGCATTGAAGGCAATCGTTTCGCCATGTATTTCAAAATACATCATGGGATGGTCGATGGTATTGCAGGCATGCGTTTAATTGAAAAATCACTCTCTCATGATCCAAATGCTAGAAGTATCGTTCCGCCATGGTGTGTCGAAGGTCCGCGTGCTAAGCGACTTAAAACACCTAAAGTAAGCCGTGCAAAACAAATATTGTCTAATTTGAAAGGTCAAGTGCAGTCTACACCGGGTGTATTCAAAGTGCTGTCTGAAACTGTCTTTAAGGATATGGGACGTAATCCGGACTATGTATCTAGTTTCCAAGCCCCAAGTAGTATTCTGAATCAAAAAGTCAGCTCATCGCGTCGTTTCGCTGCTCAGTCATATGAGTTTAAGCGCCTCAACCATATTTCAAAATCACTGGGTGTGACCATTAACGATATTGTTCTCGCGATTTGCTCTGGTGCTTTACGTGAATATTTAATCAGTCAAAGTGCTTTACCAGAAAAACCATTAATCGCTATGGTTCCTGTCTCCGTTCGTACGGATGATTCAGATATGTCAAATCGTATTACGATGATTCTGGCGAACTTAGCGACACATAAAGCCGATCCATTAGAACGACTCGATCTTATTCGTCGTAGCGTAATGAATGCGAAACAAAAATTCAAACGCATGACTTCAGATCAGATTCTCAACTATAGTGCCTTCGTATATGGTCCTGCAGGTTTAAATATCATCTCTGGTTTAGCACCTAAACGTCAGGCATTTAACCTCGTTATTTCTAACGTACCAGGGCCTAAAGAGCCGCTATATTGGAATGGTGCACGTTTGGACGCACTTTACCCTGCTTCTATCGTACTTGATGGTCAAGCGTTGAATATCACAATGACCAGTTATATGGATAAATTAGAAGTCGGTTTAACCGCATGTCGAAATGCTTTGCCTAAGATGCAAAATTTATTGACCCATTTAGAAGATGAGATTCAACGATTTGAAAAAATTGTGGGTCTACCTGAAGATGACAAACCGCAGATTATGAAAAAGGCTACTAAGCGTAGTGTAACAAAGAAACAAGTAGTAGCGGATATAGAAGTTGCAAATGAAAAACCAGCTTAAGGCTGTATATTTCGATATTTACAAAAAAATTAAGGGGCTTTAAAAAGGCCCCTTAATTTTTAATATTACGACACTGCTTGATTAATTGCTGACAGAGAGAAACGACCATCGCTTGTGTAACTCGAACTTCTTGACCTTGATCGTTGAGCATCAAGCAAGCGCTTTTGTTTGAATCCACAATTTGACGATGGCTACCCGCTAATTGTTCCGTTAAATTCATACCCACTTTGACCTCACTTTGCTAAGACAACATCGCTGTCTTTGGCTATTCGATTTGATTTCTTAAGTATTGAGAAATCGAGATCGAATGTAAAATCTCAGTTGTAACAAGTGTTTAACGATATCCTGTTACAATTTCAATTCAAAATGATATCGTATTGCTCTTGCGTGTATAAATTTTCGACTTGGAACTTAATGACACGTTTCACAAAATGCTCTAAATCAGAGACGGCCGCAGCTTCTACGGTTAATAATCGATCCACAACCGATGGATGCGCAACGACAGTAAAGTCAGTCTGAGACTCAAAATCTCGAGCATATCTTAAGATCTCTCGAAAGATTTCGTAACAAACAGTCTCGGCACTTTTCACATAACCACGTCCCTGACACGTCGGACAAGACTCACATAACAAATGCTCAAGTGATTCACGCGTCCGTTTACGCGTCATTTCTACCAAGCCAAGCTCAGACACTTGGGTGATTTTAGTTTTTGCATGGTCACGTTCTAAGACTTTTTCAAATTGCTTAAGCACTTCATCACGGTGTGAGGCCTCTTGCATATCAATGAAGTCAATAATGATAATTCCACCTAAGTTGCGCAGTCTGAGTTGACGCACAATGACTTGTGTCGCTTCCATGTTGGTCTTAAAGACGGTGTCCTCAAGAGAGCGTCCACCTACATATGAGCCTGTATTGACGTCAATAGTGGTCATGGCCTCCGTCTGATCAATCATCAGATAACCACCAGACTTTAAAGCAACACGTGTTTGCAGTGCTTTTTGAATATCTGTTTCAACATTGTATAAGTCGAATATCGGACACTCACCAGGGTAATGTTTCAGACGATCAACCATATTTGGTACAAACTCAGCCACAAACTCTTGTAGCTTGCCAAACACTTCTCTTGAATCGACTTGAATTTTTACCGTATCTTCATTTGCCAGATCACGGATGATACGTTGAGGAAGTGGTAGCTCTTCAAAAATAAGAGATGGAACCACGACACTTTTTTGTTTGCGCTGAATAAATTCCCAAAGTTTTGCCAAATACGCCATATCTTGCGCAATAGCGGCCTCTTCGATCCCCTCTGCTGCAGTTCGGACAATGACAGAACCAGGTAACTTATGTTCAGCTTGAATCCGCTCAATGATCGAACGTAAACGATCACGCTCTTCTTCTGATTCGATTCGCTGAGACACGCCAGTATGATGTCCATAAGGCATCATCACCAAATAGCGAGAAGGAATGGAAAGATCAGTACTTAGACGCGCACCTTTTGTGCCTAACATATCTTTCATCACCTGCACTGTCAGAATCTGACCCGGTTGCAGAAGATCAAATACATTTGGCGTCGGTTGATTACGAGGCCAAATCATGTCATTGATATGTAAAAAAGCAGTACGAGATAAGCCAATGTCTACAAATGCCGCTTGCATACCAGGCAATACACGTACAACTTTGGCTTTATAAATATTCCCGACTAAACCACGTTTAGCGTTGCGTTCAACAAATAGTTCGTTGACCGTCCCATTTTCAACTAACGCCACCCGACACTCCATTGGGGTGACGTTAATCAACAACTCGTCAGACATAAAAAACACTCAAAACATTATAAAAATTTTTTAAAAGGTTAATTTAGTGCCTTAACCATTTTTCAATATTTGATTCAGTAACTGTGATGTTTCATGTAAAGGCAAACCCACCACATTGGTGTAGCTACCTTCAATACGAGGAACGAACTTTGCGGCGATTCCTTGTATTGCGTAAGCCCCTGCTTTTCCTACAGGTTCCCCAGTTGACCAATATTCTTCCATATCATGATGACTGAGTGATTGAAAATCAACCTTTGTGCTCACTACTGTAATTATTGTTTTATGTTGTGAAGACACACAAACGCCACTGAGGACTTCATGCTGACGTCCTGACAAGGATTGCCAAATTTCAAACGCATGTTGCTTCGAGTCAGGTTTGCCAATAATTTGCCCATCTAAACTGAGGCTTGTATCTGCAGCAATGACCACCGCATCTGGAAATTGTGCTAAAACAACCTGAGCTTTTTGTTCTGCCAAACGTCGAACATAATCATGTGCTTGCTCACCATCATGTACAGACTCATCGATTTCTGGACTAAAAATATCAAATTTAAGTCCAAGCTGTGCAAGCAGTTCTTTACGCCGAGGCGAGCTCGACGCCAGGATTAAATTCGCCATTTTCTAAGCAAATAATACAAGATGGGCCAAGTTAAAATACTGCTCATTAGTGGCTGCCAATGACGAGTTATCGAAAATTGCATATCGGAAATAATTTGTGCAAAAAGGACGTAAATCAAATGTGCCAATATAGCAACACTAGCGATTGCCCAAGTATTTCCAAACGTCATTAAACGGCGTTCACGCACAAACCAACGGATGCTAAATGTTAGTAAAACGAAGCTTAACGCATGTAATCCAAGGGGTGCATCAAGCAGTAAATCGGTAAATAATCCGACTGCAAAAGCAAACCAAACACCACACCATGTCGGTTGAAGCAAGATCCAATACATCGTAATCATCAGCATGATCAGCGGCCGCCATCCTGCCAATGAATAAGACAGCGGATACACCACCAAGACTGAACCAATAATGATTGAAAGCACGATGATCCATAGTGGATCACGTGTTTTAACTGATGATATTTTTTTAGCGCTGAGCATGAGGTTGCTCCATGGCTAATGAGTCTGAGAACAGTACCACTACATGGTGTCCACCGGCCAACTGAGCTGCAGGTTTCACGTCTATCTGCGCAAACTCACCGGTATTTTCACGCTTAACTTTGGACACTGTTCCGACCAAATAACCCGCAGGAAAATGTTGTCCTAAACCTGAACTATACACCTTGTCCCCGACTTTGACGTTAGCGCTGGTCGGTACATATTCCATTTTCAGACGACCTAAATCACCAGTGCCTGACACAATGGCACGCATGCCAGAGTTTTCAAGACGTACTGATAGGGAGTGTTCTTTATCAGACAATAACATGACACGGCTACTGTGCGGATAAACATTGATGATCTGCCCCATGATACCGTTATCATCCAACACCGTTTGCCCGACACGCAGTTGGCTCGCAGCACCGCGGTTAATGATAATGATATGACGTAATGGATCAGCATCTGTGCCGATCACCTCAGAGATTTCCATACGACCGTCAATGATCAAAGGCGTATCCAATAATCCACGTAAGCGCGTATTTTCAGCGGAGAGTTCTGAGAGTTTTTGAAGGCGAACCTGAGCCTGAAGCAGCTCTGCCTGCATCGCAGTATTCTCACGACGCAATTGCGCTTCAGACTTGGTTTGTTGACTGAGCCATTCTTTCGATAAAACGGGATAACTTGCAATGGCATAAATGGGATTGTATGCCGCGTACAAGACATCTCTTGCTGGTTGAATCAAGTGTGGAGCACGCCAATTAAACATTAACACGAACAAACACACGATGACTGCAATGATGAAAGAGCGAAAAGATGGCGGTTGTCTTGAAAACAGATTCGGTTGCACCGCCTCGTCCTTAAATTAAATTACAGAAAATTAACCAACAAACAGCATGTCATGGTTCGGGTTGTCAAAGAGTTCTAAGACTTTACCACCACCACGTGTTACGCAAGAAAGTGGATCTTCAGCAACTACTACTGGCAAACCTGTTTCTTGTGACAATAACTTGTCTAAGTTACGTAATAACGCACCACCACCAGTCAATACAATACCGCGCTCCGCGATATCTGATGACAACTCAGGAGGTGTTTGTTCAAGCGCAGATTTCACTGCAGAGACAATGCTTTGCAATGGATCAGTGATTGCTTGAGTAATTTCATCAGAAGTCACCGTAATCGCGCGAGGAACACCTTCCGCCAAGTTACGACCACGAACTTCGATTTCTAGCACTTTGCCATCTTCATCCGGAAGTGCCATACCCACTTCTTTTTTGATGGTTTCAGCTGTCGTTTCACCAATGACGCAACCGTGTGCTTTACGAACATAATGAATAATTTGTTCGTCAAATACATCACCACCAATGCGTAATGAGTCTGCATAGACACAACCTTGCAATGAAATGATTGCAATTTCAGTTGTACCACCACCCACGTCTACGACCATCGAACCACACGCTTGCTCAACTGGCATGCCTGCACCAATCGCTGCTGCCATTGGTTCTTCGATTAAACGTACATCACGTGCACCTGCATTGAATACAGCCTCACGAATCGCACGACGCTCAACCAAAGTTGATTTACATGGCACACACACCACAACACGCGGCGCTGGTGGGAAAAGACGCTTTTCATGCACTTTACCAATAAATTGGTTTAACATGGTCTCAGTGACTTCGAAATCCGCAATCACGCCATCTTTCATTGGACGAATTGCAGAAATATTCGCAGGGGTACGACCAAGCATTTGCTTAGCATCCAAGCCAACAGCGGCAACTATTTTTTGTGAACCACTGTGACGAATTGCCACAACAGTCGGTTCATTTAATATAATGCCCCGTCCTGGCGCATAAATTAGTGTATTAGCGGTGCCTAAATCTATGGCTAGATCTGGCGAAAACAAGCCAATTAGTCGTTTTAGAATCACGGGTCGTTCTCAGTTCAACGTTATATAGACGTAAGATGGCAACTTTAACTAAATGTGATGCTTTGGACAAGTCAATCGCTTATTATAACGCATGATATTTTGAATATTTTTATTACTGATTAGGTGAGACAGCATGTCAGCATCAGATGCTCAGCAATCTGCAGATTTAAATGCACAAACCGTTTCAAGCATTGCACACTTAGCACGCTTGTCTTTGGATGACACTCAATCTGCTGAATATGCTCAAAGTTTGAATAAAATTTTAGGAATGATGGAAACCTTGAAAGGCATTGATACCGAAGGTGTTGAGCCATTAAAGAGCCCATTTGACCATCCGCAGCCATTACGTGAAGACGCTGTGTCTGAACAAAACCATCGTGATGACTATCAAGCCGTTGCACCAGCTGTGCAAGACGGTTTGT
Source organism: Acinetobacter sp. ANC_7511 (assembly GCF_056779975.1). Classification (NCBI taxonomy): domain Bacteria; kingdom Pseudomonadati; phylum Pseudomonadota; class Gammaproteobacteria; order Moraxellales; family Moraxellaceae; genus Acinetobacter; species Acinetobacter sp. ANC_7511. Next base: position 103,779 of record NZ_JBWYIY010000007.1, on the reverse strand, counting down.
ATCTTGTTCCACGTGTAATTGAATAATTGTTCAGTTTTGCCCTATTTAAATTTTAGTTAAGAATTTTTCTCATGACAGATTTACATCGCTTATCGGTTCGTGAACTTATCGATGGTTTAGCAACCGCTAAATTCTCTTCACGTGAATTGACGCAACATTATTTAAACCGTATTGAAAAAATTGATGCGCAAGTCAAATCTTATGTTACTGTGACTGCTGAACAAGCATTGGCTCAAGCTGATGCAGCTGATGCAGCGATCAAAGCAGGTACAGCAACCACTTTGACTGGTTTACCTATTGCACATAAAGATATTTTCTGTACGCAAGGCATTAAAACCACGGCTGGTTCTAAAATGCTAGACAACTTTATCTCTCCGTACGACGCAACCGTTGTAGCGAAAGGTAAAGCTGTGGGCCTAGTGACTTTAGGTAAACTGAACATGGACGAATTTGCCATGGGTTCTACATCAGAGTCATCTTACTTTGGTGCAACGGCGAACCCTTGGGCGCTTGACCGTGTTCCGGGTGGTTCTTCAGGCGGTTCTGCTGCGGCAGTTGCAGCTGACCTTGCACCGTTTGCGACTGGTACAGATACAGGTGGTTCAATTCGTCAACCTGCATCGTTCTGTGGCCTTACAGGCTTAAAACCAACCTATGGTCGTGTATCACGTTTCGGTATGATTGCCTATGCATCATCACTTGACCAAGGCGGTCCAATGGCACGTTCGGCAGAAGACTGTGCGTACCTTATGAACGTGATGGCAGGTCATGACGCAAAAGATTCAACCTCTGTACAAAAAGATGCTGATGACTACGTTGCAAACTTGAACGGCACATCGATAAAAGGATTACGCATTGGTATTCCAAAACAGTACTTTAATGTTGAAGGTTTAGCTGCTGACGTTAAAGCTCGTGTTGAAGAATCTCTAAAAAAATTGGAAGAGATGGGCGCAACGCTTGTTGAAATTGACCTCAACATGACTGAGGCATATGTTCCAACCTATTACCTGATTGCCCCTGCTGAAGCATCTTCTAACTTGTCACGTTTTGACGGCGTACGTTATGGCTACCGCTGTGAAGATCCAAAAGACATCATGGACTTATATAAACGTTCTCGCTCTGAAGGTTTTGGTGCTGAAGTTCAACGCCGTATTTTGATTGGTACTTATGCGCTGTCTGCAGGTTATTACGATGCGTACTATGTCAAAGCACAAAAAGTACGTCGTTTAATCCAACAAGATTTCTTAAAAGCATTCGAGTCTGTTGATGTGATTGCTGCTCCTTCTGCGCCGACAACGGCGTATAAGATTGGTGCAAACCTTTCTCCAGTTGAAATGTACTTGGGCGATATCTATACCATCGCGGTCAACCTTGCAGGTCTTCCTGCGATTAACGCGCCTGTTGGTTTTGATCAAAATAATTTACCTGTTGGCTTACAGTTGATTGGTAACTACTGGTCAGAATCTCAATTGTTGTCTGTGGTGCACCAATACCAACAAGCAACTGATTGGCACACCAAACGCGCTGCAATTGCTGAGGAGAATGCATAATGGCGAAGAACAATGCAAAACCTAAGTCAAATTTGATTGATGGTTGGGAAGTCGTTATTGGTATTGAGATTCACACTCAACTTGCGACTAAATCTAAAATCTTCTCAGGTTCTTCAACTGAATTTGGTCAAGACCCAAATACACAAGCGAGCCTTGTTGATTTGGCAATGCCGGGCGTACTGCCTGTATTGAACAAAGAAGTGGTTGATCTTGCCATTCGCTTTGGTTTGGGTATCGATGCGTACATCGACCAAGCATCTGTATTTGCACGTAAAAACTACTTCTACCCTGACTCTCCAAAAGGCTACCAAATCAGCCAAATGGACAACCCGATTGTTGGCTTGGGTCATATCGACATCCAACTTGAAGATGGTACGACTAAACGCATTGGCGTGACTCGTGCACATTTAGAGGAAGATGCAGGTAAATCAATCCATGACCAATTTGAAGGCATGTCAGGTATCGATTTAAACCGTGCAGGCACACCACTTCTTGAGATTGTATCTGAACCTGATATGCGCTCTGTAGAAGAAGCGGTTGCTTATATTAAAGCGATTCACACCCTTGTGCGTTGGTTAGGTATTTCTGATGGTAACATGGCAGAAGGTTCTTTCCGTGCCGACTGTAACGTGTCTTTACGCCGTCCGGGTCAACCTTTCGGTACACGTTGTGAGCTTAAAAACCTCAACTCATTCCGTTTCATTGAACAAGCGATCAATGTTGAAATTGAACGTCAAATGGAAATCTTGGAATGGGATGGCACCATCGACCAAGAAACTCGTTTGTTCGACCCTGTGAAAATGGAAACGCGTTCAATGCGTTCTAAAGAAGAAGCGAACGATTACCGCTACTTCCCTGACCCAGACTTGTTGCCTGTGATCATTGCAGATGAGCAAATCGAAGCGATTAAAGCGGCTATGCCTGAGCTTCCTGCTGCACGTCGTGCGCGTTTTGTGGCGGACTTTGGTGTAACTGAGTACGATGCGCACGTTCTTACGCTTACGCGTGAAATGTCAGAGTTTTATGAAGAAGTTGTTAAGGCTGCGGGCGGTGCTGCACAAGGTAAAATTGCAGCGAACTGGGTGATGGGTGAATTCTCAGGTGCTTTAAACAAAGCGGGCTTAGAATTGGCGGACTCTCCTGTATCTGCAGAAAAACTTGGCGGTATGATTGCGCGTATTGTGGACAACACAATTAACGGTAAGATTGCCAAGCAAGTATTCGGCTTTATGTGGGAAGAAGGCAAAACTGCGGACGAGATTATTGCGGAAAAAGGCTTAAAACAGGAAACTGATACAGGCGCAATTGAAGCAATTATTAAGGACGTGCTTGCTGCCAACGAGAAGATGGTTGAAGAGTATAAATCTGGTAAAGAGAAAGCCTTTAACGGTCTTGTGGGTCAAGTGATGAAAGCAGCGAAAGGTAAAGCCAACCCTGCACAAGTGAATGAATTGATGAAGAAATTGATTGGTTGATCTTATCAGTTTTGAAAAAAAACCCGCGAAAGCGGGTTTTTTGATGCTAAGTTGAAGATATAAGCGATTCATTTCCATCTATAAATCCATATAAACCTGTAAAATCATAATCGGGATCATTTTCTAATATTTTTTCAATAATTAATTTATGATCCCTTTTAGCACGGCTGCGGTCATAACACTGAGAATTGTGATTAATCTTATTAGATAAGTTTTTTAATTGTTGAAAACTAAAATTTTCGTAATAAGGACGGATTAATTGATCAAACCTCTCATTAGCTGAATCAAATGACACTGAAAAACAATACCCCTCAATACAGTAGTCATAGAATTTATCTTTACAACTATATTCACCAGCTTCATCTTCAATAATATTAAAGTTTGATAATGAATAGTTTTTTGAACTTTTAATTAAAAAATCTATGTAATCAACAATACGTTTAAACTTGATTAATTGAAATTTACTATCACTTGTCTCAATGATTGTTGTTATCGTTTGAATAGAGTTATCACTAAAATATTCAAAACACCATCTATTCTTCAATAAAAAATTAAGTAGAGTTTCTTTTAAATTATCTTCTAACTGAAGGTCAGAAATAAAATCTTTTTCTTTAATTAAAAACTCTATAAAAATCTGTTCTTTTCTATTAATTATACAATTTAAAATATCTAAATTAATTTCCTTATTGAGCCTTGTTTCCGAATTATCTACTCTAAAAAGAAACTTCCATAATGTCTTCAAAAACTTGAACAATACAGCATTAGGCATTTTTGAAAGGAATTTATGAGAAAAGTAACGATCTCTTTGCTCATAACTAACTAAAGTATCTCTAATAGTATTTAAATCTTTAAACACAACATCAATAATTTTAGACGAAAATAAAGCCTCTTTCGTAAATACGCTTTCTAAAGCATTTCTTATTAAACTATAAACGGTTTCCTTTGTTGGAGAATGCAATAAGTCTATTGAAGTAATAACAGGATGAGCTGAGACATGCCTCATTTTTTGTAAATGTTCTAAATTAGCAACTTCAAAAGTTTCAAAAAAGTTTATTTCCTTATGAAACTTATCGACAATTTCAGACTCCCACTTAGACGACTTAGGATCTTTAGTCTGCTCAGCTTGAATATATTGAAGAACTTGTGCTGCTTTTGGATCATTATAAACACTATCCAACTCTTTCAATTTATGGACAAGATCCGTTACAACAACAGACCACAGCATCACGGTAGCAGACCTATAGTTTCCCATTGCATAGGAAGAGTAAACTTCTTTAAACAATTCTTTAGTATATGGGTTTTTAATGTTTTCAACTGATTCATCTATAGAAAAATAACTCATTTATTCCCCCCTTTAAATCTACAACGCAATCTAGCACAAAGAACTGTTTATTAAATAAGATGACCATCAAAAAAGTATCTTCTATCGCCAAACTCGAAGACTTAGGACATATCCAATTTTCAAAGTCTTTTTTTATGTGTGACTAAAGCCCTCACCCCCTTGCGAAGCAATGCTTCTCATCCCAAAGGGAGACGGAGAAATCGTTGCGAATCATATAACAACATGAATTTAATATTGGACGTTCCCTCTCCTGAGCAAGATTTAAAGCATTGCTTTTAAATCGAAGCGCAAGTGATGAGAATCCTCAAAATATATTTTTGAGGTTCGTAAAGGAGAGGCATCTTTTAAAATAAAACATCTAAACATCAGAAAACACTGTTCTATTTTTCGATCTTCATTTACTTACTTTCACTCTTCTATACTGATTTCATCATCAATAAGAATGAAACAAATCATGAAATCAACAGTACTCAACGCCCAAAGCTACGGACAACCCGAAGTCCTTGAATTTACAGACTACACACTCCCACCATTAAACCCTGACATAGCACGCATCCAAGTCAAAGCTTCAGGCATCAACCCCATTGATGCACGTCGCATGACAGGCGAATTCAAACATGCGCAACTTCCACAAACCTTTGGAACTGAATTTGCTGGAGTAATCGTAGAAGTACCTGAAAACAGTGTATGGAAAATCGGTGACGAAGTGTTGGGTTCTGGTGGAGCATTTACCCATGCCACAGTGATTGATGTGCCTATCGCAAATTTAGTTAAAAAACCGAAAAATCTAGAATGGTCGATTGCAGGCTCGATTGCAGGAGCAGCTCAAACTGCCATGACCATTTTAGATGAAATTGGTCCAATGCAAAGCTTATTGGTACACGGTGGGTCAGGTGGTGTGGGTTCAATCACCATTCAATTGGCAGTGAGTCGTGGCATTACAGTTGTGGCAACAGCATCAGCAAAAAATCAAGACTATATCCGCAGTTTAGGGGCGATTCCTGTCGTGTACGGCGAAGGTTTAATTGAGCGTCTGAAACAAGCCCATCCAGATCAATTTGATGCTTCGATTGATATGGCAGGTAACGAGGATGCCACTCAAGCCTCATTGTCAACAGTGAAAAATGGCGGATTTATGGGCACGATTGCAGGACGCAAACTGTCATCCGCTAAAATTCAAGCGGTCTGGGTTAAACGTAATGTTTCCAATTTAAAACATGTGGTCGAAGGCGTTGCAAATAACACCTTCAATTGGACAGTCAGTCGTGAATATCCTTTTACAGAAGCACAGCAAGCCTATCGAGACATTTTAGAGGGTCATACGCAAGGTAAAAGTGTGCTGCTATTCAAATAATTTCTATGCGTACAATGTGAAAAGGCAGGATATCATCCTGCCTTTTCTCTAGTTTGAATTATGATATTGAGTCGCTCTACCCTACATTCATCAATCGCTAAATTATGTATATTGTTACGATTGATTGAAATTCGAGATTAACGAGTGATCCCAAGCTTGTTCCAAATATCAGGGGTAAGGAATGTTGTCACCAATTTATTTAAATCAATATAACGCACCACCCCTTTTAGCTGATTATTCACTTCAGGATTTTTAATGATTTCTTCGCCTGCACTACGACCCAGTGCTTGGAAACTTTCACCAACAGCTTGAATACCCTCAGCTTGAATCACCGCTTTGGTCTGTGTTGAACATTGTTCTACGATCACACGTTGCAAGACTTGCGCTAACTTTTGATCCAATGCCGTACGTTGTTCAGCACTGACATTACTAAAGCCTTTTAAATCAGGATGAGTAGACAATGCTGAATATGTCCACTGTAGTACTGTTGTTTTATCAGCAGCGGTCGTCGACTTGACCAAACAATCACTCAATTGATCTACAGCGGGTCCCGCATTCGAAAATGTCGATACGCCCATGATCAAAGCCGATGCACACAGTGTACGTAAAGCAGTTTTATTCATTTTTAATGTCATCACTTAAACTCAATTTTCATCGTTGTCATTATTTTTTTGTTGTATCACATCCTGAACGCATTTCCCTACAGATACACTGTAAAACAAGTAAGCACATGAAAATTTAGGTAGTAAATTTGCTAAATCACGCACATCAATGATCATATATTGACAATAAAGCTTCAAAACCAGTGGAAATAGGCGTGAATTTCAAACTATCAATTTTTTAAATAGTTTTCACCAAAATATATAAATTGGATAAGTAGTTAAAAATCAGTAATGATCTTATTCAGGGCAAAAAACTCGGAATTGAATCATGGAAAGAAGAATTAAGATTGCGCTCATTGGTGGTGGTATTGCTGGATTAGCTTTAATGACCAACCTGGTAAAAAATAAAAAATTTGATGTGCATTTATATGAGTCAGCAGCACAATTTTCAGAAATTGGTGCAGGCATTTCATTTGGTGCCAATGCTGTTAAAGCAATTGAGCTTCTAGGCTTGGGTGAAGAATATCACGCCATTGCGGATACAGTTGCTGCGCCTTATCAAGATATCTGGTTCCAATGGCGTAATGGCTATACCGATGAATACCTATCGGCTTCAATCGCACCTCAAGTCGGTCAATCTTCAGTGCATCGTGCTGATTTTCTAGATGCACTTATTCCATTCGTTCCTACACAAAATGCACATTTCAATAAACGTGTACAATCTGTTGAAGCTTCAAGCGCTGGTGTTCGTTTAACTTTCCAAGATGGTGAAGTGGTTGAAGCAGATTACGTGATTGGTTGTGATGGTATCCATTCTGTTGTGCGTGATCATGTATTGGCATCCCATCAACTTCCAAAGGTTGATCCTCAATTTTCAGGAACATGGGCTTATCGCGGCATTATCAAATATTTAGATTTTAAACAGGTCATTGCAGAACTTGGACACGATCCTGAACTTGCAGATGTCCCACAAATGTTATTGGGGAAAGACAAACACATCTTAACTTTCCCTATTCGTAAAGGTGAAGAAATCAATATTGTTGCCTTTAAGTCAGATCGCAAGAATACAACTCTGCCAGAAGGGACTCCTTGGACACGACCAACAACCAAAACTGAAATGCTGGCTGATTTTGCGGATTGGAGTGAGAGCTGTCGCGAATTACTGAACTTGATTGAAAAACCTACCATCTGGGCGCTTCATGAGATTGAGCCACTTAAGACCTATCAGAACAGTGAACACAATGTCATTCTGATTGGTGATGCAGCACATGCGATGTTGCCACACCAAGGTGCTGGTGCTGGTCAAGGTCTTGAAGATGCTTTAATTCTTTCTGCATTATTCAAACATCTGGAACAACACCCTGCGCAAATTTGCACTGAAGATCTTGCACAACTCTCTCATGTCTATGAGCAACTGCGCAAAGAGCGTGCCATCCGTGTACAAAACACGTCAAGAGAATCTGGTGAGATTTACGAATTATATTCACCCCTGTATCCAGACTTTGACAGTGTAGGTCAACATTTGGCACACCGTTTTGATTGGTTATGGCAACACGATTTAGAGAAAGACGTTGAACTTGCACAACAACGCTTAGGCCAAGCAATAGAGAAACATCTCGTGGCTGAAGCCATATAAATAAGCAAAAACATTAACAGGACTGTTATCAACCGATTCATTGACCAGGGAGGTCTCCATGAATACGTTAAATGCAAATGAAATTATTGATCATGCCAAACTCAAAGCCATTCACTGGCGAGTCATCTTACTCAGTGCATTGATTATTATTTTTGATGGCTATGACTTAGTCATCTACGGTGTGGCATTGCCTAAACTCATGCAAGAATGGGCAATCGATCCAATGACGGCGGGCTTCTTAGGAAGTCTTGCCCTCTTTGGCATGATGTTTGGAGCCATCATTTTTGGCAGTATGAGTGACAAACTTGAAAAATATGGCTTTAGCCGTAAAAAACTGATTGCAGTTTGTATTGTCATTTTTAGTGGTTTTACCGTGATGTGTGGACTAGCGAGCAATCCTCAAGAGTTCGGGATCTATCGCTTTATTGCTGGCTTAGGTCTTGGTGGCGTGATGCCGAACGTTATTACACTAATGACAGAGTATGCGCCTAAGCGTTTACGCTCCACCTTAGTGTCATTGATGTTTAGTGGTTACGCTGTAGGCGGAATGTGTTCTGCCATTTTAGGCATGTGGCTAGTACCGCAATTTGGCTGGAAAATCATGTTTATGATTGCAGGTATTCCACTCATTCTATTGCCAATCATTTGGAAGTTATTGCCTGAATCCATCGATTACTTGGTTCGTCAAAATAAGCATAAAGAAGCTGCTCACATCTTAGAACAAATTGACACAAATCTAAGAATTCCTGCTGATATGCGCATTAGTCTGCATCAAGAAAACCAAGAGTCGTCTAAATCACCAGTGAAAGACTTATTTACTGAAAGTCGTGGAGTAACCACTGTTCTATTCTGGGCAAGCGTATTTATGGCATTGGTATTGGTATATGCACTTGGTAACTGGTTACCTAAACTGATGATGGAAGCTGGCTACAACCTATCAACCAGTTTAGTGTTCCTATTTGCGCTCAATATTGGTGGTATGCTGGGTGCAATCTTTGGTGGTTTTTTTGCTGATAAATTCAGTTTACCTAAAGTTCTTTGCACCTTGTTTATTAGCGGCGCAATTTCCCTATTCTTGTTAAGCTATAACTTGCCAACCATGGTGCTTTACTTCTGTGTAGCAGTCGCAGGTGCAGCATCGATTGGCGGACAAATTTTATTGTTGGCTTATATGTCACAGTATTATTCATCTAACATACGTGCGACAGGTCTAGGTATGGCACTTGGCGTAGGTCGTTTAGGCGCAATTTTGGGTCCAATCTTATGTGGATGGTTACTTAGCCTTAATTTGCCAGTGCAATATAATTTCATTGCCTTATCTATCCCTTGTATGATTGCAGTGATCAGTGTGACTGCGATCCATCTCCGCAATAAAAAAATTGCAGGCGCAGCAAACGGCGTTAAAAACGTGGCTTATGAGTAAATGATTCATCAATAACATCTAAGTCATTAAAAATAAAAGAGAGAGTTAACTCTCTCTTTTTTTGTTACAGTGGTTATTCGATATAGCGACTGTCTCTAAATATTTACAAGGAATGTAAAGTTGATCGATTTAAGTCTGATTAAAGTTTTTATTATTATTTATCAAACTCAAAATATCAGTCACGCCGCAGAGCGCTTGAATCTCAGCCAACCTTCTGTCACCTATAATTTAAATCGACTGCGGAAAATGCTGAATGATCAGCTTTTTGTACGTGACAAGTTTGGTGTTAAACCCACAAAGCTTGCACAAAGTCTTTATCCAAGTTTCTACGAAGCAATTGTTAAAATTGATATGGCAATTGATTCTGCCAAGCATTTCGACCCGCTAACCTCTTCAAAAGTATTTCGTTTAGGCATTTCTGATTTAGGAGAAATTTGTTTACTTCCCTCGCTGATTGAATATTTAGAACAACATGCGCCCAATATCAAACTTGAAATTGAGGAAATTCACTCAGAAAAAGTAGAGGAATGGCTGGTTGAAGGCTTTTTGGATGTGGCTGTTTTTAATAGCAGTCACACCATTATGCCCAAAATTGAATCTCGAAATTTGTTTGAGGAACGTTATGTCTGTATCGCTAAAAAAGAGCATCCGCGCATACAGCAAAAGCTCAGCATGGACGCGTATTTATCGGAAAAACATGTTGCGATCAAATCGAGTACTGGTCATATTGAAATTGATCAGCGTTTAAAAGAACTTGGTCATTCTCGTCAGATCATGCTTGAAGTCCCACATTTCAGTGTTTTGCAGAACGTGGTAAAACACTCAGAACTTCTGGTTACTTTGCCTTCGAGAGCCGCGAAGGTTTATCAGCAGCATACGGATATCCAAATTTTTGAACTCCCTTTTGAAGTTCGCCCATTCAATGTCAGTGTTAACTGGTATAACCATAAGGATGACTTAGACGCACGTAAGTGGTTTTGTAAGATTCTAAAAAATATTTTCAGCACGCTCTAAGTTCTCACTCAGACATAAAAAAGGCTCGTCTATACGAGCCTTTTTTTAATAATTTAAATCCATGATGGGCACTACTTATCCAAAATAGATTCAAATGCTTTTAGACGTTTACGGATAGAAAGTAGCTCAATAATCGTTTTCCAAGAACTCACCAAGTATTGGAATGACTCACGAACACGATTGAATACACCCATAATTTGTTGGATCAATCCCAGTGTCAACAGGCCTGCTGCAATCGCGGGGAACAACACAAATAACATATAGAGATTATCCAGTTGTCCATACCAACGTGCAAACAAGTTGAAATAGGCATAATGGAAATACAATTTAAAATAGTTAGCACGAATATTCTTAAAAAGTTGTTTTAAGGTTGCAGGTTGCGCACGATTTTCATGGTCTTCGCCGTATACCAACTCTTTACGATATGCCGCTTCCACTTTTTGATTATTAAATTCTAATCCTGGCAGTTTCATACCCACCACCATTAATAAGACAGTACCAAATACCGCCCATCCAATCGCAGCCCATACTAAAGAATATTGCAACTCACCAATAAACGGTAGAACAGGCACTTTCGCAGACAATGCAAATAATAAAGGAAGAAAGGCAATTAACATCAGTACTGCACGGACTAACTCGACCCCTAAATCCTCAACGATCGTTGCAAAACGCATGGTGTCTTCCTGTACACGTTGCGAAGCACCTTCGATATGACGTAATTTCTCCCAATGCTGAACATAGTATTCGTTCATTGCTGTACGCCATCTAAAAATATAGTGACTGGTAAAGAAAGCGCTGATGACGCCTGATGTCACTGAAATACTGGCCAAGCTGATAAAAGTCCATGATTCCGCATAGAGTTTATCCACCTCACCACCACCAGAATTTAAAATCTGTTGAATAGAATCCCAAAATGGTACATACCATGCATTCACAGCAACGCTGACTTGTACCGTTAACCAAATATTAAATAGGATAAATGCAGATCCCCATACTGACCAACGCTGCCACGGATTGTCTGATTTTATTTTCCAAAACAGTGCAAATAAGGCGGTCGCCACCAAGAACCATAGATAGAACCACAAAAATTGTGGTGACCAAAAACGACTGATATTAATCGCAAGTTCAGCTTCTGCATAACCTTGAGGAAAACCTAAATATTCGCCCCATTGTTTTCCATCCGCAAAAAACCATAAAGCGAGATTAATAAAAAACCACAAGACGACAGAGAGAAAAAACCACTTTGGGTTCGGAAAAAATGACTTAAACATTCAGCGCTTATATCCCTAATTTTGTTTGAATGAATTTTCTGAATAGTAATCCTAATTCTGCTGAGTCGGTGCGTTTTTTAGAAATTTTTTGTTATATCTATTGCACGCTCAGCATTGTTGTAACATAAAAAAGCCCCGCAATGCAGGGCTTTTCATCGACTTTAATTAATCGCGAGTTTTCACATCGTACAATTCAATTTCAAAGATTAGATTAGAATTGGCTGGGATAATATTCCCCATTTTACGCTCACCATAAGCCAAATGTGCAGGCACAATCAGTTTACGCTTACCCCCCACTTTCATTCCAATAATACCTTGATCCCAGCCTTTAATGACACGACCTGTACCAATCACAGTCTCAAAGTAATTACCACGGTCTAATGATGAATCAAACTTCGTACCATCTTCCAACCAACCAGTATAATGAGTGGTAATTAAAGCACCTTTTACAGCCTCTTTACCTTCACCTACCACCAAGTCAATAATTTCTAATTCAGCCGTCATGTGCTTACTCCAAATTTAATCGTTAAAATCTTAGTGGCTTACTGTAATTGAGTCCACTCAATCTCAGCTTGACCTTGATCTGAAATCAATGTCCACTCGCCATCCATCACATTCAATTGCAGTTGCATTGTACGTTCGCACAATGCTTGGATTTGTGCCGTTGTTTTTTCACTGAGTTGCCAGATTTGCACATTTTTCAATGTTTTCAATTTACTGTTGCGCTTATACCATTCATCCACTGATGATCCATAAGTGACCACCGCAACTTCCTTACAACGCGCACTCGCTTTTTTTACTTTATCTTCGTCTGGACTACCCACTTCAATCCATTTTTCTAACTGACCTGTTAAATCTTTCTGCCAAAGTGCTGGCTCATCAGTTTCAAATAAATCTTTAGTAAATTCTAAATGCTCATCTGCAAAACGAGCATATGCCAATACTCGAACCATCAAACGTTCAATCGTTTCCGACGGATGTAGAGCCATCGTTAACTGATAGTCGCCATATTGATGAACATCCATATTGGCTATGTTTAAATCTGCTTTATAAATCGTCGCTTTTAACGCCATAAGGGGTATCCTCAAATTTGGTGCTAAGCATACCCGATTCAGCGTACATTGAGAAAATGCTTTTCAATCCGTCTGTATTCTGAGTTGAATGATCTAACGATTTTATTGATCATCGATTCGCGCCTTAAGAATTGATTGCTCTAAATGCTCCCAATCTTGATTCTGCTGGGTTATCACTTCAATCCTATTATCAGTATTCTCTTCGCCTGATTTGTAATTGAATTGATCAGGATTAAAATTGAATGTCATCCAACCTTGGTTGGTATTGAAGATGCCTTTAATACGTACCCAGTGTTTTAGCTCACAAAGGATGTCTAATAATTCATAAAAATCAAACTGCCAACGTTTTGGAAGCTTCCATCCTGCCACAATATACCCTTGAGCCTGTTCGACGTAATGATATGGAAGTTGCTTTACAGCTGGCATTTCCTCCTCAGCTTTGAACTGTCGCTGAACCTTGAATAAGGGTTGCATTGAACGCTGAATTCCCACATAAGGATAATCAATTTGTTCTAAGCGAATATTGCCTTGATCAGCTTCAAGCCAATGTGGAATATAAGCTAAATATTGTTGTTTTAAACCAGCCAATTTTTTTCGATCCATGTCATTCATGTCCGAAGCATGAGACACAACCACAACTTGAGCCGCTTTTAACTGATCTTGATATAAACTCTGCCTCATCCAATCAGAGTCATGTAAACGAGATCCATCAATCACGGTCACTACAGAACGCATCGCAACTAGATGTTGCCAATGTGGTTCAGTCAGTTGTTCAACCAACTGTGCAGGATGACCCAACCCTGTCGGCTCTATAAATAGCCGATCTGGGTGAGATTCTTGTAATAACCGAGACAATGCAATTTGCATTGGCAATTGACTTGTACAACACAGACATCCACCCAATAGCTCTTTGATTTCATAGCCATCATTATTTGGCAATAACTGTTGATCAACGCCAATTTGACCAAACTCATTCATCAATACAGCCCATCGCTCATTTTTAGGTTTAAATTTGAGAAGTTGTTGTAAAAGCGTGGTTTTCCCTGCACCTAAAAAACCTGTAATGATATGTGTAGGCACTGACTGAGTTGCAAGTACTTTCAAAATGGATCTCTGAATTTGAAGAGGTGTACGAATTCTTGTCGGAATTTATCTAAAAAACAAGTCTAGGATAATTTTCCTCATAATTTATATGAATGCATGAATTCAAAAGACTAAATGATTGGAATTAAATAGGATGAGTGAACTGTTGAATCAAAATTGAAAATATGTAAATCTATTTCACAGATCATTTCGAACATTTTGATTTAAAACTTCAATTTTTCACCCCCAGAAAATCCCCTAGTTTCTGTAAGCCTTTGTTAAAATAAAGCTGTTTTTTTAACCAGAACGACATATTTTTTGACAACTTTTTAAGACTTACCCCCTCCCAATGAGACAAAAATACTACATAACACATTGCTTTGTTGGCTATGCGTTAACTGTCATGTTTCCCTTTGTTGCATTGATTGCCCAATTGAGCTTCTGGACTTAGGATGATTTTCGTTGATTCATTAAACGTATTACACGTGATTCAACTTTTATCATTTTACGCGATGTTGTGGATTTATTTTCATATCGGCTTCTCTCCTCAGAAAGCAATAGATATGAAATTAAATTCCAATTTATTGAATTGAATAAGGATGCCACTCATGAATTTAGTTAAAACTTTATTAGCAACTACACTTGCCTTCACAGCTTTCACAACATTTGCTGCAACAGAAGCAAAAGATGAAAAAAAACAGGAAGTGTTGATTTCTTCTCAAGAGCAACCAGTGAATGCTGAAACTACTGCTGCAGGTCAACCAACAGCTGCTCAACCAGGTACAGAAGTAGCAGCTGAAGAAGGTACTGAAGCTCCTGTAGCTCAACCTGCTCAATAATCTAAAAAGATTAAATGACTGAATTTTAGATCAAGCCTTCCCCCGAGGGCTTGATCTGATCAAAAGTAGAGCTTTGCTACAGCTCTACTTTTTTTATGCCTATTTTTTGTTGAATAAATCGCTATAAATTACGAGAAACACATATACATAATTCTTATAAAACGATATAAATGATATATAAATCACATATTTTAATCAAAAAGCCAATTTAGTTCTAAGCACGTAACATGAAAATGAAGAAATTTCTTGGGATCGCTATACTCAGCCTATGGTTGGTTGCATGTTCCAAACCTTTACCAGAGGATAAACTGGATTATGTAGGACATTGGATTAGCGCGGACAGTCGTGTTCAATTGAATATTACTGCTAATGGTCGTATAGAATATAGTAACAATCAGCTCAGTAAAAAAACCGCCGTTTCAGCTCCAATTAAACAGTTTTCAGATACTGGATTTGAAACAGGTTTAGGTCCTATCAACACGAAATTTATTGTCACTCGTCAACCCTACAAGGATGCACAAGGCAACTGGTATATGATTGTCGATGGGCATACCCTCGCCAAGCTACAAAATCCATAAAAAAAGACTTCACCATGTGAAGTCTTTTTTCTTAAACCGATTTCTTATATATGCTGCAAGAAGGATGATGATTTTCATTCAAACGAGCAATTTTACGATGCTCAGCAGCTTCAAAACGACAGCGTTTCCAGTCATTATCTAGGTTTAGCGGTGGAATTTGTTTTGGTTTCCCATTCTCATCCACAGCGACCATTGTGAAATAACAACTATTGGTATGTCGTACCGTACGTTTTTGAATATTTTGTGCTTCAACGCGGATCCCAATTTCCATTGAGGTACGCCCCACATGATTCACACTGGCTAAAAAAGTCACCAACTCACCCACGTGGATTGGTTCTTTAAAGTTCACTTTATCAACAGATAAAGTTACCACATAAGAACCTGAATATCGACTTGCACACGCATAAGCAACTTGGTCAAGCAGCTTTAAAATTGTTCCACCATGTACATTACCTGAGAAATTCGCCATATCCGGCGTCATTAATACAGACATCGTTAATTCAGACTGATCATCTGCAAGCGGTAACGCTTGGTTAAATTCGGACATAAATATTAGAACTCAATCATGACAGGAGATTTAATACACTATTATAACTTTTTTCTTGATTATAAAATGTTTAAATCAGAAACAAACTCCAATAATTTCAAGACTTGATAGTTTAAAAGTATCAGAGGAAATCATTCACTCTCAGAAACTATGATAAATTTGCTTAAAATTTATTCATCTTTGACTAAACGAAGCATCTCAGCAGAAATATTATCGTATTTTAACTTTAACGATGCTTGATTCTTGACTTGGATTTCATAGGTTTCATCATTGTTAATTCGTATTATTTCGAATGTAATATCTGAATTTGACGCTAAATAAACAATTTGACCAACTTGAAAAACTGACACACTACACCTTAATTTATATTTCATCTTTTTAAGGGTTAGATAAAGTACTAACCCTCATTTTTATGACCCCAATATAACAATCATTCAATTTATAACAATGATTTTACTTATTTTTTATATATATTTTATGAGACAATTAAGATCTGATTCAATTTAGCAATTTAAACAAACAGCTCTTTTACTATCATCATGGGCAGGATACTGATGAGCATCATATTGTCCTATCGTCCGATGACGTATCTGATCCAATAAACTAACTTTATTCAATGCTGCAGTCATACCTGCTTGAATCGTATTTTCACGACCCTTAACATCAAAGATATGTGCTTTTTCTCTTAGATCTGGCTGTATCACAATATCTGCATTTTTTAGCTCGTTATACGCGATCTTATTTTGCATAATATTTATATTTTGATTAAACATCCCCCACACATTCGAGGTTTCCGTGTGCTCTGGCTGGGCCAAAATATCAACAGCAATGACAATATCTGCCCCTAATTCTCTCGCCACATTGACTGGCACAGGACTCACTAAACCACCATCAACATAATCCTTATCAGCAATTTTAGCTGGAATAAACATGCTTGGAATAGAGATAGAAGCTCTCACTGCTTGCCCAGTATTACCATAGTTAAATACTGTTAAATTTCCATTTTTTAACTCTGTTGCCACCACATACATTGGAATAGGAAGCTGTTCTAAGGGCATAAAGTCCACTTGTTTATTGACATAGTTCTCAACCTTAGCGCCATCAAAAAAGCCTTGAATACCAATGTTAAAATCACGTACATCATTGACTTGCATATTTAATGCAACTTCACGTAACGATTTTGCTGATTTTCCACTGGCATATATTGACCCGACTATACTCCCTGCGCTGGTACCAACAATAAAATCAGGCTTGATTCCACGTTGCTCTAAAACTTCAATGACACCAATGTGTGCATAACCTCGCGCTCCCCCACTCCCGAGCACCAATGCAATACTCGGAGCATCAGTTTTCTTATGCTTATTTTTAATGATATGAGATGAAGCATCCACCAAAGGAGTAGACACTGATTTTGAAAGCTGAGCTTTGGTTACAACCTGTTGACAGCCTTGTAAGCCAATCAAAGATAAGAGGGAAATCAGGAGTACAAACTTCTTCATTGCATCAGAAATTAAAAATCAAAACTGAATGAAAGCATATCATTGACAAGTCGTCTGTATGAATTTTTTATGACAAAAAGCCCCAGATGCGGGGCTTTTTGTACATGACATTTTATTAAGAAGATTTTATGTTAAGCAAAGAATTTTAAAATCATCTGAATTACAGTTGCATTAATTAAGTCAACAAAAAATGCGCCACATAAAGGTACAATGAGGAATGCTTTATGTGAAGGACCATACATATTTGTAATCGCCTGCATGTTTGCAACAGCTGTTGGTGTTGCTCCCATACCGAAACCACAGTGACCTGCTGCAAGAACTGCTGCATCGTAGTTTTTACCCATCACACGGAAAGTGACAAATGCTGCGTACAATGCCATAGTTAAGGTTTGAGCTGTTAAGATCACAACCAATGGGCCTGCAAGATCAGCCAATTGCCACAACTTAAGTGAAAGAAGTGCCATTGCTAAGTATAACGATAAAGAGGCATTACCAAATACATCAATTGCACGATCAAAGATTTCAACTTTCATCAGACCTTCGAGGATGTTACGCAGAATAACACCACCACCTAATGCCCAAACGAAAGTTGGAAGCTCAAACCAAGTGCCTTTACTATAACCTGTCATAAATTCAGCAAATGCCAAACACGCAGCAAATAAACCTAATGTGGTAATCGCATTATCCGCAGTGATTAAACGAACTTGATTACGGTTTTCAAAAGGCACAAACTCGCCTTGATCATTCGGATTTGCAATTGCATTCGCATCACGTGTGTCTTTTTCAACCGTATTCGTCACTGGTGATGAAAGCTGGTGCTTATTAATCAATAATTTCGCTAATGGACCACCAATCAAACCACCAATAATCAAACCAAATGTCGCACTTGCCATACCCAGTGCTAAAGCACCTTGAATACCATGCTCGACTTCTAAAATCTCACCCCATGCACCAGCAGTACCATGACCACCCGTTAAGGTAATAGAACCTGCAATTAAACCAATAAGTGGATCAATACCAAGTAACGTTGCAAGGCTCATACCGACAAAGTTTTGTACGATAATAAATGATGCGACACAGATCAGGAAGATCACCAGTCCCATACCACCTTCTTTGAGTTTGGCGAAGTTTGCACTCAAACCAATCGACGCAAAAAACACCAACATGAAACTGGTTTGCAATTCACTACTCGTGGTAATGCTGTAGCCCCACAAATTGTGAACAATTAACGAAACTATGGCAGCAACCAAACCACCAGCTACAGGCTCTGGGATATTATATTTTTTTAAGAAGTCGATTTTGTTGACAAGAAAACGGCCAAGCAATAAAACTATTACTGCAGCAATTAACGTGTAAGAAGCGTTAAAAGTAAATTCCATCATTAATTCTCAGCAAATACAGATGACTGTTAATTCATATTATGCTTGTTTTTTAATCAATAAGATTTATTTCGAATCTCACATCCAAAAATAAACATATCCTTATTCAATATTGATTATCTAAAAGAATAGATAAAATTTTTAATTGAGTAACAATATATTAATTCCTCGATTTCATTGGATTCAATCTTGTTAATAAAAAACATACACTTTTCAAAATAAATCAGTAGCACAAAACGCACGCTATTCTTAGACATGCGTTTTGCTAGATACAATTGATTTATGGCTCAAACAAACACTTAAATATGTTTTAGTGAACTTAAAATGATTAAGAAATTCCTGATGATCAGGACTGCTCACTGTTTAAGCCGAACATTATGCACTTTTTTTTATATTTCGCATTACTTTTGTTTATTCAATCAGCAAAATTCAGACATTCTTTAGTCTGAACTGATGAATGACAAGTGAATAAAAAAACCGAGACTATGCTCGGTTTTTTTATAGATCATGCTTAGAAGCTGTATTTCGCCATTAGGCCTACTCGGTCATCATTATAGCTCTGACCTGCGAAAGTCTCACGCTTACCATTGATATATTCAACACCTAGATCAACAGGTTTCACAGGTGTATAGATAAAGTTAATCCATGCTTGTTGAACAGTTTCATTTGCACTTGGGTTCGCTTTAGCATATCCCGTGCTGTCATCAGCATAGTGTGCGCCATAAGCCAGTGTTGAGCGTAACTGAGGTGAAAACTTATATGTAGCACCAAGTTGCGTTGCAATAAACTCATTTTGTTCAATATTGTTATTTGCATCGACAACATAAGCACTATTTGAGCCATATAAATAGTTACTGTTCCCTTTTACATAAGACACGTCAGCAGATACTTTGAGTGGTTCGCTAATTTGGTAATTTGTACCGATCGCTACACCAAAACCAGTCTTATCATCACCAGCTTTATCAGACTTATAATTTTCAATTAAGGCACGAGCTGAAGCATTAAATTTACCATCTGCATAAGCTTGCGTAACTTTAGCAGTCAAAGTTGGTAGGCGGTATTTGACATCTGATGACTCTATATCTGGAACTCCGTTAGTCACAGTAGTCTTTAATTGATTTGCTGAACTATTACCTTCCTCAGCTGAAATAAATAATTGAGTTGATGGCGCTAATTTATGAGACCAACGTACTTGCGGTAAACGATTTGTTCCGCCACCAATGTTGGTACCAAAATCGATCATTTCTGGTGCATGATTTGACAAGAAGTTTGAAGTAGTTTGACCGAATAACCAATTATTCAGTGTTAAATACGCATGACGAATACGTAGTGCTTCATTTGAGCCTGCAAAGTCCACTTCTACTTTACCACCAACATCAGCCCCTTCTACTTTAGATTTGAAATCTAAACCAAGACGTGTTGTTTTAGCCGTTGCACGTAATTTATCTTCAACTAACGGATTATTACTCGTTCCAACGCTATTTACAGCATTAAAGTCATTATCAGCACCTTCAATGATATAGTTCGCATCCCCACGAACAAAACCATACAGATTCACTTCAGCACCTGCTTTAGTTTTCAAGTTTGTAGGCGCTGCTGCTACTGGTTGAGCCTTAACTTCAGCCAATTGTACTTGTTGCTGTTGTTGTACTTGATGTTGCTGTTGAATTAAAGCTTTTAACGCTTCAACTTCTTGGCGTAATTTTTGAATTTCATCTTTTTCAGTCGCTGCTTGTGCAGTAGAAAATGCAAAAGTTGCAACTGCGATTGCTAAGCTTTTCTTTAAAAATGTTTGATGTTTTGATTGACTCATTAAAAATCTCCAATTATTTCATCTTGCATCCGTGCATATATGCTTGGTCAACCTGCTGAATCCCAATCACAACGTTTGATTAATTTAAAATAATCAACGATGCACTAAACTGCTTTTTTTAAAATTTGATGAATTGATTAAAATAAATACGTAACATAATGTGTATTCGTTGTAACTTAATCTAGCAACTTATGTTTCATAATTAAATGTTTTTTATTGTCAAAACCAATTTTCTCAATCACAATTTCTGATGATGAATTGAAAAAAGTTTATATCTGTATAATTTATAAAATCTTTATTTAAAAGCATATTCAAAATTATACCTTAGTCGTAGAGACATCATGGATCATCCAAAATTATTCAAATAGGAGTTGCAATGTCCACAGAACGTACTCAAGCCGTTGATGAAGTGATCACTGGCCGCCAATCTATACGTGCCTTTTTAGATCACCCCGTAGACACAAAACTTATCCAAGAAATCTTAGAAGTCGCATCAAGAGCACCTTCTGGCACAAATACTCAACCCTGGAAAGTCTATGTGGTGACAGGCGCACGTCGTCAACGTTTAATTGATCAAGTTTGTCATGCACAAATGCAACTTTATCAAAACCCTGAACTTGCTCAACAATACAACGAGACTTTTGCTTATTATCCAGAAACATGGATTTCCCCGTATATCGATCGTCGTCGTGAAAATGGTTGGGGACTTTATGGATTGCTGGGCATTCAAAAAGGTGAAAAGGATAAGATGGCTGCACAACATCTTAGAAACTATCAATTATTTGATGCACCTGTTGGCATTTTCTTTACCGTGGATAAAGCCATGGGCATTGGCTCTAAAATGGATATTTCCATGATGATTCAAAATGTTATGCTAGCAGCAAAAGCACGTGGTTTAGACACATGCCCTCAAGCGGCCTGGAATCATTTTCATCAAATCGTCACTGATATTCTTGAAGCTCCCGCCAACGAAGAGCTCATTTGTGGAATGGCTTTAGGCTATGCCGACACCGATGCGCTTGTAAATACGTTTAGAACACCTCGAGTTCCAGTTGAAGAGTTTGCTGTTTTCTTGGAAGACTGATTTTTTAAGGATTAAAACACTCATCCAGTTTGAGTGGTTTAATACAGACAAACAGTCAGTTTCAAGCATATAATTCCAATTTAAATTAGATGAATATTCAACTAATATTCATCTATCCCTATCCTCTATTTATAAAGGGTTCTGGTTTGAACAAATGGCTGATTCAGCTTAAAAAAGCAACCTATAATACTTCATTCATGTATAACCTGCGGATGATTGTGGCTTTCGCAGGTACCGCGTTTATTCCCTATCTGTTAGATCAGCAATTGATGACGATTCCATTAACATTAGGGGTTGTTGCTGCTGGGCTGAGCGACATCGATGATCGCTTCTCAGTACGTATCATGAATCTGATTTATACCTATATTGGGTTCTTTATTGCGGCAGCTTCTGTTCAATTGTTATTCCCATATCCTGTGCTTTTTGCTTCAGGCCTGATCATCTCTTGTATTGGTCTCATTTTACTAGGCTCATTAGGCAGACGTTATGCCACCATCTCATATGGTTGCTTAGTAATTTCTGTCTATGCCATGCTAGGTGTTGATATTTTTGACGAATGGTACATGCAACCCAGTCTTTTGGTGATTGGTGCCATTTGGTATGGGATCTTGTCTACGCTTAGTTTCTTGCTTTTTCCAGATCGACAAGTTCAAGATCAACTCTCGAAAAGCTATTCTTCACTCGGTGATTTCCTTTTTGCTAAATCCAATCTCTTTGATGTGGATATGACAGCGAATAGCTACCAAAAAAGTATGATCAGCTTGTCGCTGGAAAATGGGAAATTAGTAGGTATCTTTAATGATATGAAAACCACACTCCTTACCCGATTAAAAGGAGATCGTGGTCAAAGTGATACCCGTCGCAGCTTACAATATTATTTTATTGCACAGGACATTCACGAGCGAGCTGACTCGGCACATATTGATTATCAACAATTAACCAAAGCCTTTGAACATAGTGATATTTTATTTCGCTTCCAACGTATTCTTACACTGCAAGCAAAAGCATGTAAAGATTTAAGTGAAAGCATCTTAAATCGCACAACTTACCAGCATAATCCACGTTTTGAACATGCATTTAGTAATCTCAGAAAGTCATTAGAAAAAATCCGTGATGAACAAAAACATGATCTTATCTGGGTTAATGCTCTTTTTGCCTTACTCCAGAACTTAAAAGCCATCGATGCTCAATTACGAAATCTTGAAACTGAACGGCATATTAAATTTGACCGCACTAAACATTTAGAAAACCAACTTAAAGATGACGATCTGAAAGGTTGGGAAGATATCGTTTCTCGTATCAAACAAAATTTAACCCCTGAATCCGTACTCTTTCGACATGCAATTCGTGTTTCCATCGTACTTTTCATCGGATATGTTTTTGTTCAAGTCACCAATATCGAATACGGTTATTGGGTACTGTTAACAGCCCTATTTGTTAGTCAACCAAACTTCAACGCCACAAAACGTCGACTCAGACTCAGGATCATGGGAACACTCGGTGGCATTATTCTTGGTTTTGCAATTCTGTATTTCGTTCCTTCTGTCGAAGGTCAACTCTTATTATTAATTGTGAGTGGCGTCCTATTTTTTGAATTACGCAGTAAGCAATATGCGCAAGCCACTGCCTTTATTACGATCTTAGCCTTAATTAATTTCAATTTGGACGGTTTAGGTTTCCAAGCGGCATTTCCTCGAATGTTAGATACTTTAATTGGCTGTGCATTGGCATGGTTTGGGGTGAGCTTTATTTTTCCAGATTGGAAATTCAGACGACTCCCCCATTCAATCAGACGTTCACTTGAAGCTCAATGCCAGTATCTTACTGAAGTCGTCCAACAGTACCATCATGGACGTAATAACAGTTTGAACTACCGCGTAGTCCGCCGCACTGCACATAATCGTGATGCTGATGTTGCATCACTCATATCGACATTAGCAACAGAACCTGATTTTGATCCAACACAAAAAGCTTTAGCATTTGAGTTCCTCTGTCTCAATCATACATTTATCAGCTATATTGCTGCGCTAGGTGCACACCGTGAAAAAATTCAAGATCAGTCAACATTAGAACTACTTCAACAAGCGTTAAATGATATCCAAGGTGCTTTTTTGCGAGATGAATTCCCTGAGCTCAATCTGACAAATTTGGAGTCCGCGATTCGTGAACGTTTGAATAAAGATGATCAGGATTCACATAAATCATTGATTGTTTTACAGCAACTTTCTTTAATGCTTGGTGTATTAAGACGATTGAGTACCTTAAAACAAAGTTTAAGTCATGAACATGATACTCAATCCAGCGCATTGGCATCACTGTAAATGTTGAATTTTCAAGGCAGTAAATTAGTACAATATACTCCCTGATTGTATTAATTTAATGCTAAACTCTGCTCAGATATACACATTTTGTTAACGAAACTATGACTGCAAAAAACTTATACGCCTACACTTTACAACCCGTTCCTTACGAGGTTACTGAAGCTGAACAACGCCATGCGCAACTCGCAATCTGGCGCAGCACAAATAAAATTGGAACTAAAGCTTGGGCTATTATGGGTGCAATTACTGCGCTTGCAATTTTGGGTCTAATTTTTATTAAAAATTACTCTACTGTATTTTGCTGGGTGGCTTTAGTCTGTGTGCTGACATACTTTTTAGTGCGAAAGTTTGGACTAGAATGGTACGCTAAACGTAAAATGAATGAGTTTCCAGTACAAGAAATTACTGGAATTAAATTAGGTGTTCAGCCTCATGGTATCGTGATGCGTCAAAAAATGGGACTACAAGAAGGTGTAGGTTCAATTGGTTGGAAAGATATCTATGAGTGGTATAACACGCCAGATTTCATTTTGGTGAACTTTAAAGTTAAAGGTCAGCAAGGCGCTTATATCTTGCCAAAACGAATGAACAGCAAAAATTTCTCTTTCGAGACCATCCGTAAACATCTAAAAGAAAGCGTTGGTGAGCCAAAATCACTGTAAATACGGCTTTATATTAAAACCTCCAACTTTGGAGGTTTTTTTATCACAATTTTTTATATGAGAATGAGAATAAATATTATCTTCAAATACATTCCACTTTTTTTGAGTTAGGTTATAATCGCACCATTCAAAAATTCCAATTCACTCAGACCCTTATGTTCAAGAAAATATTTTTCCAGTTACACTGGTTTTTCGGAATAACAGCAGGCCTTATTTTGGCACTTATGGGTGTCACTGGGGCGATATATTCTTATGAGCAGCAAATTATCAAGCTGATCAATCAGGAAAGTTATACAGTTGTTGCTGAACAACGCCCAAAATTAACACCAGCTGAAATTTATCAACATTTCCAGCAGGAGCATCCTGATCTTAAAATCAATAGCATTACAATTGCTGCTCAACCTACTGACTCATCGAGTATCAATGTTGCGAAAGAAGGCGAACGTCGTGGTTTGACCATGATGATCAATCCCTACAGTGCTGAATTACTACCTGAAATTAAAGGTCGAAAATTCTTCGCATTCGTACAACAACTACATCGTAACTTGACAGTCGGACCAGTTGGAAAACAAATTACCGGTGCATGTACACTGATTCTTATTTTCTTTGTCCTCAGTGGCTTATATCTACGTTGGCCGAAAAAACACAGTTTCAAACAATGGTTTTCAGTTAAACCCAAATTAAAAGGTCGAAACTTTATTTGGGATTTACACGCAGTCGTTGGAACATGGGTGGCCATTTTCTATCTCATGTTGGCTTGCACAGGTTTATATTGGTCATATGACTGGTGGCGCAACGGCATGTTTAAAGTGCTTGGTGTTGAGCGCCCGCAACCCCAAATGCAAGCGGGAGGTCCTGGTTCAAATGCTGGACCAAATGCTCAACGTGAAGGACGTGAAGGACGTGAAGGACGTGAAGAGCGTAAATCACTCCAAACAGAACAGATTCACTTTGCGCTCAACCAATCTTGGTCTACTTTTAATCAACAGTTTAAAAATCAATTTTCTTCCGTAACCTTCACCATTCCTAAACGTGCAAACGGTGAATTAGAACTGAGTTTCGTTGATCCTGTTCCGCAACATGAACGTGCTCGTAACAAAGCGACTGTAGACTTAAATACGAATCAATTGAAAGATGTTGAATTGTACGAAGACAAAAAGCTCAATGAAAAAATCATGAGCAGCATGTTACCTGTACACCGTGGCAGCTTCTTTGGTCCTATTTACCAGTTCTTCGCGATGTTAGCTGCACTCGCTATGCCGTTATTCTTTGTGACGGGTTGGATGCTCTACCTCAAACGCCGCAAGCAAAAACAATTGACCCGTGAAGCGAAGCAAAATTTAGCAGTGGTTGATGTTGATCCAAATGCCAAACCTTGGCTCATCGCTTATGCAAGTCAAACTGGTGTATCCGAGCAATTGGCTTGGCGTACAGCTTCAATTCTGCAAGCAGCACGCCAACCCGTCACTGTTAAATCAGTGCAAAGCCTGACCACTAATGAGCTACAAACAGCATCTCAAATTCTAGTGGTCGCGAGTACTTACGGTACAGGTGAAGCTCCAGACTTAGCTGCAAGCTTTGAAAAGAAATTGATGTCTCATCCACTGAATCTAAGTCATGCTCAATTCGCAGTTATGGCACTTGGTTCACGTGAATATCCTGACACTTATTGTAGTTTTGGTCATCGTATTTATGACTGGTTCAATGCATCTGGTGCAACTCCCCTCTTTAATGTGATTGAAGTGGACAATGCCAATAACCAAGATATTCAAAATTGGACAGATGCACTTGCACAAGCTGCTCAATTGGAATTAGCAACACTATCTATTGATAAAGTCTTTGATCAATGGAAACTTCAAAAACGTACACTGCTTAATCCAAACAGTTTGGGTCAACCAGCTTATAATTTAGAGCTTGAGTCTGATCACGACGCGATCTGGCAAGCTGGAGATATTGCGGAAATTCAACCCGGCAATAGCATTGAACGTATTCAAGCATTTTTACAACAGCACAACTTAGATGAGGCTTTAGTTCTCGCAACTACAGGTCAAACCTTAGTTGAAAGCCTGTGGAATAAAAATTTAAATAGCGAGATTCAGCCATTTGCTACAGCTGAGGAACTCGTTGAGCAGCTTGAAAATTTACCTACTCGTGAATATTCGATCGCAAGTATTCCAACTCAAGGCATGATGCGCTTGGTGGTACGTCAACAACGTGATGAACAGCAGCAACTCGGCTTAGGCTCAGGCTGGTTAACACATCATGTTGCGGTTGGTAGTCAGGTACAACTTCGTATTCGAACCAATGAATCATTCCATTTAATTGATGATAATCGACCGATTATTTGTATCGGTAACGGGACAGGAATCGCAGG
This sequence comes from Acinetobacter sp. ANC_7511, assembly GCF_056779975.1. Lineage (NCBI taxonomy): Bacteria > Pseudomonadati > Pseudomonadota > Gammaproteobacteria > Moraxellales > Moraxellaceae > Acinetobacter > Acinetobacter sp. ANC_7511. The sequence goes on along the minus strand of NZ_JBWYIY010000007.1, from coordinate 76,860 downwards.
TCTAATGAGCTTAATTTCAGCTCGCGTACGTTTGGACTACACTGACAACTGGCTCATCTTCGGTGAACGCCAACGCGAACATGATTTCTTTTATAAAGAAACAATCGAAGCTTGGCAAAATACAGCGATGTTAAAGCGTATTGATCTCGCGTTCTCTCGAGACCAACCAGAAAAAGTCTATGTACACCATATTCTGCGTCAAAATGCGGATGAAGTCGTTAAATGGATTCATCAAGGTGCTGTAATCTATGTGTGCGGCAGTATCAATGGTATGGCAAGCGATGTTGATCTAGCCTTAATTGAAATCTTAGGTGAAACTACTGTAGATGAATTAAGACAAGCTGGTCGCTACCGTAGAGACGTTTACTAACACGGTTATTATGATCAAAACCGAGCACGATTTTTATTTAATCTGCTCGGTTTTTTTATGCGCTATACTTTTTCGCATTTCCCACTAGTGATGACATCGAATGTATATAAGGATTTTAAAATTTTTCGCTTGGTTAATAGCATTGATACTATTAATCGATGGAATCATTTTAATCAGTCAAAATAAAATTCATTTAGGTACTGTACTTCCAGCATTTATTGGCATTATGATTATTGTATGTCTGTTTTTTAATAAGAAAATCCAACACTACCGTTTGAATCATTCTAACTTTAACTTGTTTTGGAAAATGGGATGGACAATTTTTTCCATCTGGTTAATCAGCTTGGCTATTTTTTTTAATTTTTTAGCTAAATCAAATCATTCCCCCATCATGAATACACCACCTGATGCGATTATTATTTTGGGTAGTGGTTTAATCTATAACCAACCCTCCCCAACGCTTCAGGCTCGATTAGACCAAGGTGCAACGATCGCCGCTCAATATTCCAGTAGTTCTATTATTGTAACTGGCGGTTTAGGTTTTGATCAGAAAATTACTGAAGCTGCAGTGATGAAAGCATATTTGATCGACAAGTATCGTATTCACCCACAGCGTATATTTGAAGAAAGTCAAAGCACCAGCACCGAACTCAATCTAAAAAACAGTGTTCCGCTTCTAAACAGAATAGGCTTAAACCAAGATAGTCGTATTGTAGTTGTCACTAGTGATTTTCATACACCACGTGCTGCAGCCATTGCCCGATTTCAAGGTTATACCCAAATCACATCAGTCAGTGCTGAAACTCCTTTAACCACACGATATAACGCATGGCTTAGAGAATATTTTGCTTATATTAGTGGCTGGATCTTAAAAGAATACTAAATTTTTTATTTATCATGTATTCGGATTTTTCGAGGAGAAGGAACCCCTTCTCTATTTAATTTTTCAGGTTGATCGATCGATAACTGGTATAGATAAGCTTTTAGGTCAATTAGAAATTGTCGCCCCGATACCAAAACATTTTGACCTTCTGGCATCAAGTTCAGTGACAAGTGAGTATTATGTTGTCGAATATAAGGAACAACTTGTTCAATAAATGGTATCAGTTGGATTTCCTCCACATGATATTTTTCCCACTTATCACGAACCAATAATTGTGCCATTCCTTTACTTTGCCAAACAGCAAGCGTGCGCTGACCAGATGGAGTGGAGCACAATGCCCAACCATCATTATATAAACTATAAACTTTAGCCTGAGCGACAATTGTTTCCATAAATTGTTGGTATTGTTCTTTTGGAGAGACAACTGTAGAGGCAATAGAGGTACTTGAAGGCTTACGCTGGTATGGATTTCTCATAATTCTATTATAAACATGAATTCATCATATTTTATATAAATTATAGAAACTTAAAAGACTTTTTATAGAAAGAATATGGTGGGCGCTGACGGGATCGAACCGCCGACATTCTGCTTGTAAGGCAGACGCTCTACCAACTGAGCTAAGCGCCCTTGAGGAATAAAAATAGCACCGCTATTTTTAAGATGCAAGAAAGAAATCTTGCTGATTTAAACCATTATATCTAGACAAGGGATCTAGAAAATGGCGCAGCGGACGGGACTCGAACCCGCGACCCTCGGCGTGACAGGCCGATATTCTAACCAACTGAACTACCGCTGCAACGGCAACTGCTTACGCAATTAGGGTCATATAAGCTTTTCAGCTTGAATATGGTGGGCGCTGACGGGATCGAACCGCCGACATTCTGCTTGTAAGGCAGACGCTCTACCAACTGAGCTAAGCGCCCTTATTAGGCTTTGATTTTTAGGATGGCGCAGCGGACGGGACTCGAACCCGCGACCCTCGGCGTGACAGGCCGATATTCTAACCAACTGAACTACCGCTGCATCACAAAAAATCTGGTGGGCGCTGACGGGATCGAACCGCCGACATTCTGCTTGTAAGGCAGACGCTCTACCAACTGAGCTAAGCGCCCTTAATAAGGTCATTACATAAAATGGCGCAGCGGACGGGACTCGAACCCGCGACCCTCGGCGTGACAGGCCGATATTCTAACCAACTGAACTACCGCTGCACTTATGTAATATCTCTATTAAAGTACAAACAATCTATTAAGTTTAAAGTGGCGCAGCGGACGGGACTCGAACCCGCGACCCTCGGCGTGACAGGCCGATATTCTAACCAACTGAACTACCGCTGCACTAAAACTTAACGTAAAGGCTTGGTGGGCGCTGACGGGATCGAACCGCCGACATTCTGCTTGTAAGGCAGACGCTCTACCAACTGAGCTAAGCGCCCTTTACGACTTCATCGTTTGTGTGGTGCATTATAGAGAATCCTCAGATACTGTCAAACGCTTTTCTACAGGTTTCTCAGTTTTTCAGTTTGAATGATTAAAAAATAGATCATTTCTCTTGAAAAATCGCTTTTTTGTCTATTATTTGCCTGATTAGAGATATGTTTTTATTTTTATTCAAAGTTTTTATCACAACACATTTTACGATTCTGATTTAAATTTGATCCAATTCGATCTCTTGTTCTGAAATATAGACTAAAGCGCCTTCGTCCAATATATCAAATAGCTCAATGACATCTGCACTGTGCATTCGAATACATCCATGTGATTTAGGAATACCTAAAGGTTCTGACTCTGGCGTACCATGAATATAGATATATCGATTATAGGTATCACAACCCTCCCCTTGATTAAAACCAGGTTCTAAACCTGCTAACCAAAGAATTCGAGTTAGAATCCAGTCACGTTCTGGAAATTGCTCACCAAGTTCCACATCATAGATCTCCCCAGTCCAAATACGTGCTTTAAAAACAGCATTGATTGGGTGGTCATCGCCAATTTTTTGTTCAATGCGATGCCATCCTCTTGGTGTTTTACCTGAATTTTCCTGTTCACCTATACCGTTCAATCCAGTAGACACCAAATAGCTTTTTTTCATACGTGGTACATATAGAACTTGTTTCGCCATATCAATCAGGATATCCGCCTGACTTAGGGTATAACTTTCAAGATTTGGGTTCATACAAAACTCAGGGTTAAATTATTTTTAATCATTTATTTAAACAATATTTTTTGATTCCGGTCTTAACCACAACCAAATCGCGACAATTAGCATGGTGAGATTCGTAAAAATTTTTACTAAATCAGGAGCATTGGTATAAAGCATAAGAATACCGCTGATCAACATCATCATCGAGGCGAGCCATTTTGCTTTGCGTGGAACCGTGCCATGCTCACGCCAATTTCGCAGTGTTGGTCCATATTTAGGATGATTGAGTAGCCAATCATCAACCTGTGGCCAACCTTTTGAAGCAGCCCATGCGGCAAGAATTAAAAAGACTGTGGTTGGCAATCCTGGCAATAGCGCACCAATAAAACCTAGAGTCACAAAAATAATGACCAAGCTCCGCCAAAACACGATTTTCATACCGCAACTCATTCAGTTGAATCTCACTAGTATATATGCTTTTGTGGTAGTGTCTGATTGTAAATTTATTTTCAATTTTGAATTCTAGTTGGAGTAATGGTGCAATCTGATTTTTATGAGCCATGGCAGAACTTTCATCATACAATTGTACGTCAACTGGCTTTTGTCATCGCAAGTCCTAATATTATTCGTTTTGCGCCTAAAGAATTAACGATCGTTCATCCTTTTGAATTGCACCATGAACAATTTTGGCAAACTCAGTACGAAAAATATATCTCCAGACTGCATGATCTAGATCAAAACCCACAAGAGCTGATTGATTTTATTCAGCAACTTAAAAGTACGCGTCTAGGTTTGCGCTTTGAATATTTAATGTGGTTCTGGCTGCAAGATGATCAACGCGATCAAGCTGATTTTTCGCTGTTAGATCACAGTGTTCAAATCATTGACGGCCGCCATACTTTGGGTGAAATTGACTTTGTGATATTAAATCATCACACCCAAGAAATTGAACAATGGGAAGTTGCACTGAAATTTTATTTAGCAGAACAAGACTTTCAACTTCAACATTGGTACGGATTAAATCGAAGCGACACTCTATTTAGAAAGCTCAATCATTTTACGCAAAAGCAATTTCAATTTACTCAAGCCAATACTTATAAAATTGATCGAAAAATTGCGGTGATGAAAGGTCAACTCTACTTTCGGTATCATACCGAACTTCAAACCATACCCAACTGGGTCAGCCCACATCGTCGTATAGGCACATGGGGACATCAATTACGATCATCTTTTTATCGACTGGAAAGACAGGAATGGATTTGTCCGAATGCGAGTCAGACTTCAAATGAAGCACATTGGTGGAGCAATGGGCTTTATCACAATGTACAGACAAATCAGTTTTATATGTACCGTCAACCAGCATTAAAGCTTCCTTACGTGTAGTTCGTGTAATAAAAAAATGTATCGAATACAATTAATAACATTCTGATAATAAAACTCTCATATTCTTCTAAATGATTAATTTTTATTCTGATTAAGCATCAAAATAATTTACAATCATTGGAGATAATGATGAAAAAAGTATTAGCCGCTTCATTCGTAGTTGCATTTGTATTAACTGGTTGTAATACATTCAAAGGTTTTGGACAAGACGTTTCAAAAGCTGGGGAAACTGTAACAAATACTGCTGAAAAAACTTCAAACGAAATTCGTAACAACTAATTCGAAGTTGAAGCTAAAAGCCCTATTTTTTAATAGGGCTTTTTTTATTTAAATTTGATTCCCTTGAATGATTAATATTTTGCATCAAATTCAACATACTTTATGATAGTTCGACTTTGACCAATTCGATTTCTTTCCATGACCCAATCTGCAACACTCGATTTAAGCTTACAATTACTTCGCCAACCTTCAGTGACTCCAGTCGATCATAACTGTCAAAATATTATGGCTGATCGATTATCAAAGATTGGTTTTAACATTGAAAATATGCGTTTTGAAGATGTTGATAACTTATGGGCTCGTCGCGGGACTGAATCACCTGTGTTTTGTTTTGCGGGTCATACTGATGTTGTTCCTACAGGCAATCTAGAAGCGTGGAACTCCGATCCATTCGCCCCAGAAATTAGAGATGGAAAGTTATACGGGCGTGGCAGTGCAGATATGAAAACGGCGTTGGCAGCCATGGTAATTGCCTCTGAACGTTTCGTTGCTAAGCATCCAGACCACAAAGGTTCGATTGCTTTTTTGATCACTTCAGATGAAGAAGGTCCATCTATCAATGGAACAGTGAAAGTTGTAGAAACTTTAGAAGCACGCCAAGAAAAAATGACATGGTGTTTGGTCGGTGAACCGTCAAGTACGAATACTTTAGGTGACATTGTTAAAAATGGCCGTCGTGGGTCTCTCAATGCCAATTTAACCGTGAAAGGTAAGCAAGGGCATGTGGCCTATCCACATTTGGCAATTAACCCAATTCATACAGCCTCAAAAGCAATTGCTGAATTATGTGAGACAGAATGGGATCAAGGCAATGAGTATTTCCCTGCAACGTCTTTCCAAATCTCGAATATTTCTGCTGGAACGGGTGCAACCAATGTTGTGCCTGGCACGATGAACTTATTATTTAACTTCCGTTATTCTACAGAAGTTACTGCTGATGAATTAAAAGCACGTACACATGAAATTTTAGATCGCCACGGCGTTGAGTATGATATCGAGTGGACACTATCAGGTTTACCATTCCTTACCCCTGTTGGAGAGCTCGTCAATGCTGCCAAAAAAGCGATTTTGGATGTGACTGGCACGACAACAGAATTATCAACCAGTGGTGGTACATCAGATGGTCGCTTTATCGCACCAACTGGAGCTCAGGTACTCGAACTTGGAGTACTTAATGCCACGATCCACCAGATTAATGAGCATGTTGAAATCGCACATTTGGAACCTTTGGCTGAAATTTATGAAAAAATCTTAATTGAGCTATTGGCATAACATTAAAATTTAAGACCAATGAAATATAAAAAAGGATGCGAATGCATCCTTTTTTAATTCGCTTAAAATACTTCAATCCTGTTTTAAAAGCTGATTGATCTGCTCAATCAACACTGCTTCTTGGAAAGGTTTACCCATATAAGCCGATACACCAAGTTCAAGAGCATGTTGTTTATGCTTATCCCCCACTCGTGAAGTGATCATAACCACAGGTAAGTTCTGCAGATGTGGTTGATTTCTCACCCACTGCATCACTTCAAAACCATCCATTCTTGGCATTTCAACATCAATTAACATTAAGGCAGGTGTTGAATGCTGTAAATGTTCAAGTGCTTCAATACCATCTATAGCTGTGACAATCTGGTAACCATAACGCTCAAGTAGTTTAGATGTCACTTTTCGAACTGTGACCGAATCATCAACCACTAAAATCGTAGGTGCTTCATTGTCATGCTCTAAATTTGAGAGCTTCGACTCTAGATGTACAGACCAATCCTGCTGAGTGAGATATTGAACCACACGATTTACATTTAAAATTGGGCAAATTTCTCCACTGCCCATAATGGTTACACCGCTGAGATAATCAATTTGATGGATCAGCCTCCCAGTCTGTTTCACAATAATTTGTGAATTAGTTCCTAAGACTTCATCAACGAATAAAGCCACAGGTTGAGACTGGTGCATATTCACCAAAATCACTGGAACTTTTTGGGTTTCTGAATATGGTGAGTTTCTTTTTATATTTTGATTTAACAACACGAAGTCAGCCAAATCGTTTAATTGATAACTTGCTTCATGCACCCTCAACAACTGACTCTGTTGTTTCGCGTGATTTAAATCATGTCTATCAATCATTTCAACACGTTGTATTTGATGTAATGGTAAGGCAAAGAATTGATCTGCAACTTTTACCATCAACGCTTCAGTAATAATTGAAGATTTAGGAATTCTGATTTCAAAACAAGTTCCTTGTCCTCTTTCCGAAGTAACATGAACATGCCCACCCAGTGCCTGTATTTCACTTTTTACGACATCTAAACCGACACCACGTCCTGAAACCGTTGTTAATTTTGCAGCAGTGGTAAAGCCTGGTCTAAAAATCAATTGTAATAGTTCAGTTTCAGAATATTCCCGTTCAGTATTGAGCCAACCAAATTCAACAGCTTTTTGCTTAATCTCTTGTGAATCAATTCCTCGACCATCATCCTTGATCAAAATACTCAGCTCATTGTGATGATTCACCAGTGTCAGTTGCATGACTGCTTGTTCAGGTTTATTTAATTTCAACCGCTGTTCTGCTGACTCAATTCCGTGATCAATCGCATTACGCAGAATATGCTCAAGTGAGGTGATCAACTTTTCAAGAATACTACGATCTAATTCGATGTCTGCATGTTCAATCTGTAACTGAACAGATTTATTCAGATTCATCGAAAGTTGCTTGCATAAGCGTTCAAGACGCATTTGTATCGTCTTGAATGGCACGACACGAGTACGCATCAACGAGTGTTGGATGTTGTTTTGTATTCTTGCCTGCTGAATCAATATACTTTCTGCAGACTGAAGCTTTTCGTGCAGAGTGTTTCTGATATCTAACAAGTCTGATGTTGACTCTGATATAGATTTAGAGAGTTGATTGAGTGATGAATATTGATCCATTTCTAAGGGATCAAACCCATGCTCGGCGGAATTATGTGATCTACGTTGTAATAAAATTTGGGATTCTAATTCCCCTTCCATCCGTCTCAATTGTGAAGTAAGGCGCTGAATGGTTTGATCCATTTCTACCAAATTTGACCGATATGATTTTAACTCTACTTCAACTTGCGAACGTTGAATCAAATCCTCCCCAATCAAATTAAGAGTTGCTTCAATTACAGCAGTAGAGACTGAAAGTGTCTCGTTCGCTACGGCAGATTGCACAAACTTTTGCAAATTGCCACTCATTGGGGGCGGTAAAACACTCTCCTTAGCGTTAGATGGTTCATTCTGATGTGAGTTTTGCTGAATGGAAGAAGAGTCAAACTTTGATGAATTATTATGCGTAGTGACTAAATCACTTAAATTGGTTTCAAGGTCCGCTGATAAAGTTGAATGAATACTAAAATCCGAAGACATGTGATGAGTGATATCATTTTGCATCGAATGTACTAAGTTCAGCTTCGAGTCACCCCCCTTAAGATTTAAATGTCCAAGCTCAATTAAACTCTGAATAAGCCTTGATGCCTGCTCCACCGGATAATCGACAGACTCAACTTTAATGATATTGACACGCCGTACCAAATCCTGCTGTAAGGCTTTAATCAAAATAATGAAATTTTTTATATCAATTTGTTGCTCTGAAATGAGTTGAAGATATAAAGATTCAAGCTCATGGATTAGATTTGCAAAGTAATCTGCTTGCAACATGTATGCACCACCTTTCAACGTGTGCAATTGCCGCATAATTTTTTGGATACACGTAGCATCTTCTTGATACTCTAACCATGCATTGAACAAGTCTTCTATTTGAGACAAGATTTCTTCCGCTTCCTCGACAAAAAAACCACTTACTTCACGATCTAAGCCCTGTTTTGCTTTCGCTGAATCTTTGAGTGCGTAATCTATATTGAGTAATGTCAGAATTGTTTCATCTAAGGATCGAGCAGATACTTCGCTCTCCTGCTCTATAGTACCACTACAATTCGATTGATTGGAAAAACTGAAGTATTCATGATTAAGTTGTTTTAAATCATCTAATAGTTGCTGAGAAGCCTCATTATTTTGAGCCAATTGACCTATAGCAAGTTCATCAAATATTTCTAAGAGTTTTTCATGCCCTTGTTGTAAAACTCGGTGGACATTTGAGTAGGCAATTGAATTCGGTTCTCTTGCAATGTTGGAGTGAATTGAACTCAAAATTTCTGAAATTTTTCGAAGGAGATCAAAATCAACTTGAATGGCAAATTTAGCAATTGAACTGAGTTGTTGACTCAGTAAGCTCGAACGTTCAGTAGTACGTGTAGAGCTAACAAGGTTAGAAATACCATCTTGTACAAAGGTATCGATAAGGAAAACATCTTCTACACCCAAATCTACAATTTTCTTGAGTAATTCTTGCGGATCAAGATTTGGATCGTCCTGTATAATCTGTTCTGAGAAGTCTCTCAATGCGATTAAAAAAGTATGCTCTAATGCCTGAAACTGTTGTTGTCTCGTTACGTTGTCACCTGTTGTTTGCAAGCTTTCTAAGTAATACTGGATTAAATCAATATACTGCGTTGTGAGCGCTTGCAATTCTTTATTGTTGGTATCAAGAGATGGATTACGTTGTATTATTTTTTCGAATGACTGACTCAATACTTCAATTTTCTCAAGTCCAACAATTGCAGAACTCCCCCTGAGAGAATGGACAACACGTGCAAGCGTATCCACCTGAAATTGTTGATTGGATTTATCCAACATATCTTGCAGGGATTTCAATTGTTCTGAAGCTTCAGCATAAAAACTTTGCAGAACCTCGTTATCCCATATTTGAGTATTCTCCATTGTGGCTGCTGCTGAGAGTGAATTTGAGTCACTCAAACAATGACATTCAATCCTGAAATCTAGATCTAGCTGTGTGAGATGAGCGTTGATCGCCAACAAAGGATGTAATGATTGATCTATGGTATTTGAATGTTCTAATTGCCGACCTAAAAGCAATAGAGGTTTAACATCTAATTGAATCGCTTGTTTAACTGTTAAACTAGGCACAATGATGTAGCGATATATACGAGAGATCAGCTCAACATACTCAAGGACCAGTTGACTCCATGAACGTTGCTGATCAAGCCTAATATTCAGTATTGTCTCAACGGTCCATGCAAGCTCAGAAACTGAGTTGAATCCAAGCATTCGACCTGAACCCTTTAAGGTATGAAAATTACGGCGCAATGCTTGCCAAATATTTAACTGTTCTAAATCATTCGATAAGACTTGAAAATTTTCTGATATTTCTAGAAGTAATTCCTTAAGCTCTTCAGCAAAGGTGGTAATAAGCTCCTCATCTTCAAAATTTAATTCATCCTGAGGAAGCTGCATATCGACATATGCACGATAGAGTGCTTCTGAAAGATATAATTGTATTTTATTAGGATTATTATTTTTCATGGCTCAATCACTCAGGTAATTTGAAGTTTGCAACTGATTTCCTTAAAGAATCAGCCATTTGAGTGAGTTCTGCTATCGATTGTGCAGTATCTAAGGTTGAAGCATGATTTTCTCGTGTGACATCTTGCACAAGCGACATTGTTTTCGCAATTTGCCCCGCAGCGGCTGACTGAACTTTTGAAGATGCTGAAATATTCGCAATCAGTTGAGCCAACTGTTTTGAAATCAACTGAATATCTGCAAGTGCTGCTCCTGCATCTTGAGCAAGTCCAGTCCCCTTAACCACCTCAGAAGTTGTTTGCTCCATAGAGCGAACGGCCTCATGCGTATCTAATTGAATATTTTTTACCAATATCTCAATATGTTTGGTCGCAGCAGTTGAACGTTCAGCTAAACGCTGCACCTCATCAGCAACACTAGCGAAACCTCGTCCAGCATCGCCTGCCATTGCGGCTTGAATGGCTGCATTCAAAGCCAACAGATGCGTTTGCCCTGCAATGTCTTCAATGGTTGCAACAAAGTTACCAATCTCTTGAGTAGATTCACCCAGTCTTTTAATTTTTTTAGATGTTTCTTGAATCTGCCCTCGTATTTGATCCATTCCATCTATTGATCGTTCAACCACTTCTCCCCCCTTCGCTGCGATAAGTACCGCGCGCTGAGCAACTTTTGCAGATTGCGCTGCATTTTCAGAAACGTGATCAATTGAGTCTGCCATGTCATGAATGGCAAGCGATGTATTTTGGATTTCACGAGCTTGCAGCTCTGAAGATTGCGCCAATTGTGAACTCATATGCTGAGTTTGATGAATATATTGGGTAACTTGTTGAGAAGCCTGATTAATTCTCATCACCAAATCACGCAAATGATCTATCGCTACATTAATTGAATCCGCGATTGTCCCCGTAAAATCTGCAGAAACCGCAGCATATTTGGTCAAATCGCCTTCAGCTAAATCACCAATTTCATCTAAAAGTCGATAAATCGCGGTTTGATTTTTCTTATCTTTATCCACCAGTTCCATTAAACGCAAACGATCTTCTTGGCTTCTTAAAATAAAAAGTTTAATCACTGCAAAGGTGAAGCTCGATAAACTAATCAACAATAAAAGTGACAGTAAAATCAGTAACCACGTCGAACCTGTACGAATTTCATTGAGAGCAACTTGAATTTTTTGTAACTGAGATTCCGTGATATTGCTTTGAGACTCTAACCACAGTCGATCTACTTCATTTAAAGCTGGACTAAAAAAATAAACTGATTTTACATTTTCAAGTTGTGAACTAAAAATAAGCTGAGAGTTTTTGAGAATCTGTAATGTGTAATCTGTAGGATTATCCTCAAACTGTTGAGTCTGAATAATCATCATTTGATTGAGATATTTCAGTTCCCCCACCCCACGACTTTGCTCCACCGTGCGCGGGAGATTAAACATGAGAAACAATGAAATCAGAAAAGCACAAACGAGGCTAATAATAGCCATGATTAAATAAGACTTCGTTTGGGCAGATTGCCCAAACAGCTCTGAAAACTGTTCAAGTTTTAACTTAAGTGAAGCTTTCCATCCCTGTGTGTTGGAATCTGAATCATTCACATTCCGACTGGTCTTTTTTAACCGTAAACTCACTCAGCTCCCCCAAAAAACTATTGCTGACTAGACATTAAATTGAATTTGATGTGAACATGTGCTTTAGACAATCATGCTCATATAGCAGACTCATCATCAGCACAGCTACAGGTGTTGAATGATCGAGAAAATAACCTTGGCAAAACGATCTATATGGTTCTGCGATCAAATCCGAACTGGTGCTATAGGTATTATTCTTATAATGTTTTACACCAAGGACTTCATCCACAAGCAATCCAACACAGTCTTGCCCCACGTTAAAACATAAAATTTTAACATTAGCGTGTAATTGTGTTGATTTACTCAAAGCAAATTGCTTTAGATCTAATACGGACAGTACTCGACCTCGCAAATTCGCCAAACCTAAATACCACGGCGGCGTAAGTGGTAATGAGGTAATGCTCAGTAAAGGGCTAACCTCCGCAATATCACCTAGTGGGGTAATAAATTGCTGCTGCTCAACTTTAAAACATACACCAGACCAGAGGTCCTGATTTTGCACATCACGGTACTCATTTGCTTGAGCCGAATTAGCATTACTGGCTTGCGTTAACCAGTGTTGTTGATCACTTTCATCTTGAATGATCATGCTGTGCCTGTATTTAAATATTGCTGAATGACATCAAGTAATCTTGATTCATCTACAGGTTTGATCAGGTAGTCGACAGCGCCTTGTCTTTTGCCCCAAATTCGATCCGTATCCTGATCTTTGGTACTGACAATGACAACTGGAATATGCTTCGTTACATCAGCTCTTGCAATTTGCCGTGTCGCTTGAAATCCATTCACACCAGGCATCACCACATCCATAAGTACAAGATCTGGTTGCTCTGCTTGCGCTAAGGTAACACCATCTGCACCATTGGTTGCTTCTAGCACTTCATAGCCATTTTTGGACAGAATTTCTTTAAATCTAAACATTTCTGTTGGAGAGTCATCTACCACTAAGATACGTGTCATATTTTGTTTTCCCAGTACTTAACGTGAAGCGACAAGTTTACGAATCGCATTCAATAGCTCATCTTTACTGAATGGTTTCGTGAGGTATTCATCAGATCCAACAACTCGTCCTTTTGCCTGATCAAACATCCCATCTTTACTGGATAACATGACCACTGGAATATGTTGGAAATTTTGTGAGTTTTTTAACAATGCGCACGTTTGATACCCATCTAAACGCGGCATCATAATATCTACAAAAATAATATCAGGTCGAGTTTCAGCAATTTTAGATAATGCTTCAAATCCATCTACTGCAGTTACAACGTCATATCCTTCACGCTGTAATAAAGTTTCTGCGGTCCGACGAATCGTTTTTGAATCATCAATGACCATCACTTTAATATTTTGCAGATTATCATCCATTGAATGATCCTTCCTGAGATGAGATTTAAAGAAAAATGAAACGCTTAATTTAGAGAATAACCATTATTTTCTAACATAACATTACATTGATTTTCAATGCAGTTGAGTACTCGCGGAGAGATTGTGTCACAAAGCTTCAGAGAATTTAAGGGTGAATCAGATTAAGCGTAAATTATTTAACGGTTTATATTTATAAATTTACCAGAACCACATAAAATGCTTGTTATTAAAAGCAAAAATTAAAAAATTGAATTGATATCACGGGGGCCGATTCCAATGTTTAATCTTTCGCACAAATCAAGAATTGGGTTAAAGCATCTTCATCATAAAACATTCTTAGTGATCATGATGACATTTGGTTTATGTATCAGTGAAGCAATTGCTAATACCACAGTGACCAAACCGTCTTGGTATCGTTATTATGATAAAAATGGCGTAGCTAATATTAGTAGCTCGGTAACACCAGAGCATATTCGTCACGGTTATGAAGCACTTGACCGTAATATGCAAGTGATTAAAAAAAATCGACCTTATGATGCCGATAAAGAACAGCAACAAAGTGCTGTACGTACGCAACAAGCCAAACAACATGAACAAGATTTACGCTTAAAACGCGCTTACGGTTCTAGTAAAGTGGCTGCGAACAAACGTGATGATATGTTGAAAAACATCAACCAACAAATCACCTTTCAAAAACAACAGTACCAACAACTGGAGCAAGATCGAATATTGTTTAAAAAGCAGGAACAGACCTATATCAAGAAAGGGAACCCTGTCCCTAAAAACTTACAAGATCGAATCACTTATAATGCACAGAATATGAGTAATATCCAAAAAAATATTGAATCTTTACAAACAAACTATCGAAATACTCAGTCACAATACGACAATATTATCAAGCGCTTAAAAACTCTTGAATAAAGAAGAGTTTGTCTGAATGGAAAGGAATTATCACATGCCGAATGCGACTCGACACAGCAGTCAGTTTAAGAAATATCTCGTATTAGGAACGCTGTGTACGAGTTGTCTTTTAGCCGCTTGTCAAAAAAATGACGAAAGTGTACAGCCAACCTCATCTACCCCTCAAAAAATTGAATTAATACAACAGGACTTAGTCAAAGTTGAAAATGGGGTCTCAAATCTGAAATTTGCTTTCACAGGCACCATACGCGCTGTGAATCAAAGTACAATTCAAGCGCAAGTGACTGCCACTGCTAGTCAAGTCTCTGTACAAGTCGGTGAAAGGGTGAGTAAAGGACAAGTCTTGGTACGTTTAAATAATCAAGATAATGCAGCCCGACTCGCACAAGCTCGCGCTAATCTTGCTTCTGCACAAGCGCAGGCACAACAAGCTGCAAATATGGTCACTCGAAAAAAACGACTTTATGATCAAGGATTTGTTTCTAAGGTTGAATATGAACAAAGTCAAGTTGAGCATAAAGCTCAACTCGAAACTGTACGAGCTCAGCAAGCAAATGTGGATATCGCACTGAAAGCCGATGCTGATGGATTAATTCGTAGCCCCATTTCTGGCGTGATTACCAAACGTCAAGTTGAACCTGGTCAAACCGTTTCAATGGGTCAAACACTATTTGAAATCGTAGATCCACAAAAATTAGAGATTCAAGCAAAACTCCCTGTCGAATCTCAACATGCGCTCAACATTGGAAACAATATTGAATATAAAATTCAAGGGACTACCCAAAATTATACTGCCAAGTTAACACGCATTTCCCCAATGGCCGATCAAATCAGTCGTCAGGTTGAGTTTTTTGCTCAACCGAATGAATCAATCAATTCACTGAGTATTGGTGCTTTTGTCGAAGGTTTCATTTTAGATGACAAACAAATTCAGGGGCAAAAAGTTCCGCTTGATACTATTCAAGATGCAGATGGCAAACCTTATCTGTGGATCATCCGTGATCAGAAAATTCAGAAAGCCAATATTCGAATTCTAGATCGACAACCCAACGAGAATATTGCAATGATCAGTGGTCTTCAGCCAACGGATTACATCAGTAGAATTAAGTTTAATAATGATGACTTAAATAAAACAGTCTCAATTGCTTCAAAGTAAGACAGGATCTGAACTATGTGGTTAACTCGAATCAGTGTGAAATATCCTGTCTTTACGATCATGATGATGCTATGCCTGATGGTATTGGGCTTATCATCATGGCAACGAATGGGAGTTGAAGAATTCCCTGATGTCGATTTCCCATTTGTGGTCGTGTATACCACTTACCCAGGTGCTTCTCCTGAAACTGTTGAATCTGAAATTACCAAAAAGATGGAAGATCAGATCAATACAATTTCAGGTGTTAAACAAGTGATATCGCAGTCGAGTGAAGGACTCTCTACAATTATCACTGAGTTTAATTTGGATGTTCCTTCAACCGTTGCAGCTCAAGATATTCGAGACAAAATTGCGCCAGTGACAGCTGAATTTCGTGATGAAATTACTGATCCTATTGTTGAGCGCTATGACCCTTCAGCAGGTGCCATCATGTCGGTGGTATTTGAGTCTGAGAATATGTCACTCCGAGAGCTCAGCTCTTATTTAGATCAAAAAATTGTTCCTCAATTGAGAACTGTTCGTGGGGTAGGTACAGTTAACCTGCTAGGTGACTCGCAGCGTCAAATTCGTATTGAAGTTAATCCACAAAAATTACAAAGTCTTGGTGTTGGCGTTGATCAAGTCATTAACACACTAAAAGGCGAAAACATTGAAGTCCCTGGGGGCACACTCAAACAGTCAAATTCAGAGCTGGTCGTTGAAATTAAATCAAGAGTAATTCATCCCCAATCCTTTGGGGATCTCATCGTCGCGAGTAAAAATGGCACGCCAATCTACTTAAAACAAGTAGCTGAAATTTACGACAGCCAAGCTGAACTCGAGTCGAGTGCATTCATTAACGGTCAAAATGCTGTCGCGTTGGATATTCTCAGAAGCTCTGATTCAAATGTAATTGATGTTGTAGATGCGGCTTATAAAACACTAAACCGTATAGAACAACAACTCCCGAAAGGGACAACATTGAAAGTAGTTGTCGATACATCTCGAGGCATACGAGCAAGTATTGGTGATGTTGCCCGTACAATTATTGAAGGTGGTGTACTTGCGGTTATCATCGTTCTACTGTTTTTAGGTTCATTTAGATCGACGATTATTACAGGCCTTACCCTGCCAATCGCCTTACTTGGTACATTAACGTTCATTTGGGCTTTTGGTTTTACCATCAATATGATGACTCTTCTTGCCCTGTCTTTAAGTATTGGTCTTCTTATTGATGATGCAATTGTGGTACGTGAAAATATTGTCCGCCATGCTGATATGGGGAAAGATCATGTGACTGCTGCTTTAGATGGAACCAAAGAAATTGGGCTGGCAGTTCTCGCAACCACTTTGACTATTGTTGCGGTGTTCTTACCAGTTGCATTCATGGGCGGTATTATCGGTCGTTTCTTCTACCAATTTGGCGTGACAGTGAGTACCGCCGTACTGATCTCAATGTTTGTCAGTTTTACGCTCGATCCAATGCTCTCAGCTCACTGGGCTGAACGTCATCATCCAAATAAAAAACCGAGCGCATTGAAACGCTTTTTCAATGGGATCTCAAATAAACTTGATTCATTAAATGAAGTGTACGAGAAGCTGCTAAAACTGGCTCTAAGATTCCGCTTTATAACAATTATCGTTGCTGTTGCTTCACTGTTTGGCGCGCTCGCGCTATCAAAAATGGTGGGAACAGAGTTTGTACCTGTTCCAGACAAAGGTGAAATTCGGATCAAATTTGAAACGCCCGTAGATGCTTCACTCGAATACTCTCAGGCAAAGTTAAAACAAGTTGAATCTATTATTCGACAGCATCCAGAGGTTAAAGGAACGTACGGCGTTATTAATGGGGTGACTGATCGCGGGAAAAACCACGTAAGCATCCGAGTCAGTTTAAGTCCTCGCCAAGAGCGCTCTCAGACACTGACTGATTTAACCAATGAGTTTCGTGATCGACTACAAACAGTGGCGGGTATTACCCTCACCTCTATTGCTTCAGCGGATGAAACTGTGTCTGGTGGTCAAAAGCCTGTCATGATTTCCATCAAAGGACCTGAGCTAGATGAATTACAAAAAATTTCTGATCGCTTCATGGTGGAAATGGCAAAAATTGATGGTGTCGTCGATTTAGAAAGCTCGCTCAAAGAGCCTAAACCTACCCTTGAAGTGCATGTAAATCGTGTACTGGCAAACGATTTAGGATTATCAGTCAGCCAAATTGCCAATGTGATCCGCCCTCTCCTTGCTGGTGATGATGTAACGACGTGGAAAGACGAAAAAGGTGAAACCTATGATGTCAATTTGCGCCTCTCTGAAGATCAACGTACGCTTCCAAGTGACATCAATAATTTATATTTAAAATCGCAAAAAGTGGATGCGAATAATCAACCTATCTTGGTTCCGCTCTCAAGCGTAACAAGCACACAAGAAAGTTATGGTGCATCTCAAATCAACCGTCGTGATTTAGCACGTGAAGTCATGGTTGAAGCCAATACTTCAGGTCGACCTGCAGGTGATATTGGTCGAGATATTAAAGCATTGCAAGATAACTTCGAGATGCCTGCCGGCTATGGTTTTGAAACACAAGGTGCAAACGCAGATATGGAAGAATCGATTGGGTACGCTGTTACAGCCGTTACACTTTCTATTGTATTTATCTATATTGTTTTAGGCTCTCAATTCAATAGTTTTATTCATCCTGCGGCGATCATGGCCTCATTACCATTGTCATTGGTCGGGGTATTCCTTGCATTATTCTTATTTAACTCAACAATGAATTTATTTTCCATTATTGGCATCATCATGTTAATGGGATTAGTAACCAAGAATGCGATTCTCCTCATTGACTTTATTAAGAAAGCTATTGATCGCGGTGAGACACGTTTTGATGCCATTATTGCTGCAGGTAAAACTCGACTGAGACCCATTCTGATGACCACGAGTGCGATGGTCATGGGTATGGTGCCATTGGCATTAGGCTTGGGTGAAGGAGGTGAACAAAGTGCTCCGATGGCGCATGCTGTCATTGGGGGCGTCATTACCTCTACCCTGCTGACCTTAGTTGTCGTTCCCGTTATCTTTACTTACTTAGATGACTTTAAGAATTTTATGGTACGTCAAACACGAAAATTCATGTCATAATGTAGAGAATTGTCATGAGGTGTCATTCAAAATGCTCACCTCATTTTTTATCGTATAATCTTATGCTTTAACGCTCATTATTAGGACAAATTCCATGCGCGCGAGTCGCTTTTTATTTGCAACGTTAAGAGAAACCCCAAGTGATGCTGAAGTAATCTCTCATCAGCTGATGCTTCGTGCGGGTATGATTCGTAAATTGGCTTCAGGATTATATTCTTGGTTGCCAATGGGCGTACGTGTGTTAAATAAAGTCGAAGCGATTGTTCGCGAAGAAATGGACCGTGCTGGTTCACTACAAGTATTGATGCCTGTGACCCAACCAGCAAGTCTATGGGAAGAATCTGGTCGCTATGTGCAATATGGTCCAGAACTTTTACGCTTTAATGACCGTCACAACAACCCGTTTGTTCTCGGCCCTACACATGAAGAAGTCATTACTGATTTAGCGCGTAACGAACTCAAAAGTTATAAACAATTACCCGCTAATTTCTACCAAGTGCAAACTAAATTCCGTGATGAAGTTCGTCCTCGTTTTGGTGTTATGCGCTCTCGTGAATTCGTGATGAAAGATGCTTACTCATTCCATGCAGATCAAGCTTCATTACAAGAAACTTACGACACGATGTACGATGCCTATTGCCGTATTTTTACTCGTTTAGGTTTAGACTTCCGTCCAGTTCAGGCGGATACAGGTTCAATTGGCGGTTCAGGTTCGCATGAATTCCATGTATTGGCATCAAGCGGTGAAGACGATATTGCATTCTCAACTGAATCAGATTATGCAGCCAATATTGAAATGGCTGAAGCGATTCTTGTAGGTGAACGTGCTGCACCAACTCAAGAATTAAAAATTGTTGAAACACCAAATCAAAAAACTATAGCTGATGTATCTGCTTTCTTAGGTACCGATGCAAAACAGTCTGTCAAAGCTTTGTTGGTACAAGGAATCGCTGAAGAAGGTAAAACTACGCCTGTCGTAGCACTATTCCTTCGTGGGGATCATGAGCTAAACGAAATCAAAGCTGAGAAACATCCGCTGATTGCATCACCACTTACATTTGCAACTGAAGAACAACTGAGTGCTTTAGGCTTAACCGCTGGTTTTGTTGGTCCTCAAGGTCTGGTCGAAAAAGGGATTAATGTCATCGTTGACCGAGCAGCGTCAGTATTGTCTGACTTTGTTGCAGGTGCAAACGAAGCAGGCAAACATGCGACAGGTGTGAACTGGGAGCGTGATGCTCAATTCACTGAAGTTTATGATCTTCGCAATGTTGTTGAGGGTGATCCATCTCCAGATGGTAAAGGTGTACTTCAAATTAAACGTGGTATTGAAGTTGGTCATATTTTCCAATTAGGTCAAAAATACTCTGAAGCTCTGGGCTGCAAAGTATTAGGTAAGGATGGTAAACCATTCACTGTAACAATGGGTTGTTATGGAATTGGGGTGACTCGCGTAGTCGCGGCTGCCATTGAACAAAATTACGATGAAAAAGGAATTATTTGGCCTGCTGCTATTGCACCTTTCCATGTCGCAATCGTTCCGATGAATGCTCATAAATCACCTCGTACTGTAGAGGCTGCTGAAGCACTTTATACAGAACTTCAAGCTGCTGGTTATGACGTGCTTTTAGATGACCGTGATGAACGACCAGGCGTTAAATTCTCCGATATCGAAATTACAGGTATTCCGCACCGTATTGTTATCGGTGAAAAAGGTTTAGATGCTGGTACTTTTGAGTACAAAGGTCGTTCTGATACTGAATCAAGCAACCTGAGTAAAGAAGAAATACTCGCTAAAATCGCCCAATAATTTGAGCATAAAAAATCCCGCTATTCGCGGGATTTTTTATAGACCGTTGATATTCACTTTCAAATCTTTCACAGATGTACCAATAGCCCCAAAGCTCCCCATTGAGCCATTCGCTAAACCATTAAAGACCGTCGGACTACTCGCCCCCTCACGTCCCAAGATCACATTGTTGAGACCAACATTCATTTTACTAGATTGTCCTGTATTTCCGATGTAAATACCTAAAGGTGCAACACCTGCATGGAAACCAGATAATGAAAAGCCATTGTTTTGATCAGTAGCTTTAGCCTGAAAATCGAATTTTGCAGAAGAATTACCAGATACAAATGAAATAGGACAGCCTGTGCCTGTGCCACAGATTGATTGAATTGCGCCTCCAAACTGGACCATGTAGCCTTGTGGCACATTGCCTAATTGAACATTGATCTGAGGACGTTGGGATTGATTTAATGTAATTTCAAAGTTTCTATCAGCACTGCCTATTTCTAAAATTTTAGCGACACCAGGCACCAATTGCTTCAGATCATTATAAATCGATTTAGTTTGTGTAGCACTAGACACCTGATTACTGCTGGCGATATAAAGTGCGAATGGACTCAATTTAAACCCTGTAATTTGCTCCGCAAAAGTGATACCTATATTGGCAAATGGCGTGCCATTGCCTCCGTCTGTATCAATTTTTGCATCGATTGTAGACGAACCAGGGGTATGCCCTAAAAATTGAACCTGAATTGGATTACCAGTTGGACCTGCGACCACTAAGCCAGCTGCTTGTGAATAATTTTTTCCTAATATTGGATCTTTAATTCCGTCTTGATCAATGATCGCAGCCTGTGTGAACTCGATCTTATCCATTCCAATACCAATGCTGATCCCATCTTGACCAGTAGTAGATGAAAGAGACTGATCATCTAATGGTTGCATAGCAAAACACGGGAATCCCACCGCAGTGGTCAAAATAAGCAAACTGAATCGTTTTGTTTTTATCATATTCATGAGTCTGTCCCTCAACTTTCCATATTTACTTATTAATTTCGAGGTGTAATGCGCAATTCACTATTCAAGCGACCGCCAGTAATAGCCAATTCGCCTAAACGAGCGCCAGCACCTACAGTTGGAGGATAGAAGTTGATGTCTCTTGCTCTAAAAACACCCGAAGTTGTCTTTTGAGGATTGAACATCAAGGCAGCATTCACACCAAATTGTCCCGCACCATTTTGATCTTTACTAACAACCAATGCATTATTAAATGCAATTTTACCTGTCAAACGGTCTAAACCAAGTGTTGAACCATTATGAGGATCGGTAATTTGGAAGGTGTTATTGTCACCTTTCAGCTCTAATTCACCTACAAAAGTTAAGTTCTGACCATCTTCAGCAGCATTATTTGGAATTAAAGAAAAATCAACATCACCACCAAGACGTGATTTCACCACAAACATCACATCATCAGCTAAAGCAAAATTGTTGTCTGGTGATGAACTTCGCGTAGCACATCCTGCTGCTCCACTATTTAATTTACAGGTTTTATAAATGGTACCTGGCAGATATCCCGCAGCAACTTCTGTTGATAGAACAATCAACATATCGCGCAAGCTGACATTTACACTACCATTTTCTACGCCCATATTTCCTGTGCCCTTCGCGTACAGATCAATATTACGTAAACCCATATAGTAATCTGTTGATGTTGCCGTATCTCCACTGCCTACCTTACCGCCATCAACCACTAAAATTGACGTGGTTTTATTACCTAGCGCTTGACCATTAGCTCGGTCTACCCCAGAGGTACTCATTGCAAAAGACAAACCAATTCTTGAGGTATTACCCGTTGTAGCAATCATGTTTTTAACAACATCGGAGCCTGCTAAAGTGTAATAAAAAGCTTGATCTGCACGAACTGATGTTCCATATAGAGCAAGATTGGCATTCAGATTATAAAAAGGCAGTGCCAAACCCCACTCATTTTTAACATTTGTATTCGCAAACAAGTTAGCTGCTGGTGTTCCTGCACTATTGGTAAAACGTCCACGGCGGGAAATAGACTGAAATTCAGCACCACGAATCGCAGCAATCAAGCTGTATGGATTATCACCTGTTACTGCATTATGAATTTGGTGCTGATAATCAGTTGCTAAGGTTAAATAACTTCCATTACCAAAACGACTTTTTTGGAACACTTCGTTTTCAGGTAAGCGCAGTGTTTTTGTATCGGCTAAATTGAGATACACATTACCGCTGTCAAAAGATGCTCGAGTATTTGGTCTTAACCCTGTTAAGTTACTAAACTCAAAACCGTATGCATTTAGACCTGCCCCACCAATTTCTAAAGTCGTTGCTTGTCCATCACTTCCGAGCATTGAATCATTGTCTTTGGTAAAGTCAGCTTTCATACGGAATCCGATTCCAGAATCACCAATTACACTATTACTAGATGAAGCCGTTGGACTATTGGCATTTCCTAGAACACTTTCATTGCCTTTTGTACCACGAAATTGCAACGATGAATTGACCATTCGCCCGCTGGCACCTACACGTATGAGACCTTTAGCTCCTTGAGGATTATTCGTATTGCTATTTAAAGCATATGGGTCATTTGAACTCACGTTCTTATTCAACATTACTTCAATATTTAGACCTGAGTTTGTTGTTTCACCCTCAGCACCTGACTTACCATTGCCATAGGTTCCTGTGTTAATAAATCCTGCTTTTTTTGAAGCCGAATTTGCAACACGGTTTAAATCCACATAACCCAAATTATCATTAGGCGTACTACTCATACCGGCAACATTATCTGTCGACCCTGTACGTGTATTCGACTGCATTCTCAATCCCTCAACTTCATCCACAAACATGGCACCACGTGCTTTGAAGTTGAAATTGAAGTTGTTTAAAACAAGTTGGTTGAGTTGGTTTCGTGCGTCAGTCTGCCCTAAATAGATATTGGCATTTTTAATCCCTAGTGCGATTTCGCTAAGATTCTCTTTGCTGAATAATCCGTGAATCGTTCTAAGTGATAAATCAGTATTCGAAGTAGTTTGTAAAGCCAATTGACCCATTGAAAAACTACAACGGCTTGAACTCTCGTTATCACAAATTCTGAGATTATTCATGGTCACTAAAGCAGGTGTCACACTGGCATTGAAGTCTAAACCTGCTTGGTTCGCATTGCTTCCAGCATTAATTTTAATATCTGCCCCTAATGTTTGATTAGAGACATTACTTTTTCGAATAGAGACATTATCTGCTGTTGCCTGCAATGTATTATTGGTTGCTCCACTACTGCTACGACCAGCTTGATCTTGCCAATAGACCTGATCCATGTTGGCTTCAGTCAATGTTGTCGAGATATGCACACCATCTTGACCATTTACATTTCGCAAAGCTTCATCATGCATCACTTCTAAAGCCATGGCATGTCCACTTGCAAGCAAGATACTCAGGCTTAATGCATTCATAACCAACAATGAGCTGTGATTATATTTTTTATTGTTCATCACATTTCCTTATGCATGTTTAATTTCAACAACGCTGGTGACTGCCGTCACAACCAAACATCATGACTTTACCCTGAACAGCTAAATTACCATTCATTTTTAAACCCATAAAACCAGTTTCTCGCCCATGGTCATATGCAGAACGAGGAGCATTAGATGAATCATAACGTGTCACTTGCAGGTAACCATAGTCAGCAGGACTTGTTCCTACACCCTCAGTGGTGGCATTACTGGTAAATTTATCCTGACCAAAAGCCAAAGCATCAAAACCAAAATTACGAATTTGAATTGGCTTAGATGCATCAAAGCTCAGTTGCATCGCTGCTTTAAGCTGATCAGTACCAGAATCATTTTTATAGCTGAGATCTACACCATCCAAGCCAATCTTTTGAATATTTAGAGTGCCCTGAATCCCTTTAAAAACAAGCCATAATTTAAAACCATCCGTACTACTTGCTTGACCATCTTTGATATAGCGATTATTGACAGCAAGTGCGAGACGACAATATTCCACATCCTTACACAGTGCATCATCAAACACATAACGTTGAACATTATTCTCAGTCACTAACTTTTGGTTTAAAGAAAGTTTTAATGAGAGATCAGCTCCAGCTTGTCCTTCAACATTTTTTAAAGCTTCATCTGACATGGGCTCAAGAGCATAAGTCATTGATGCTATAACAATGAATAGGACAGCGACTAATGAATTTTTCATGAATGCTCTCCTATAATCCTTTTGTGGTGATTTTCATATGCTGAATAAGAACACCATCAATAACCGCAGAACCCATATTTTTAAAATTTGACGGTGGCAATGCGGCATTAGGCGTTTGGGGAATTGGATTGACTGCACCAAAACTTATACCTACTGCATCTGATCCTTTATAAGCACTTAAAGTATTATTCGCAGCGTTATAAGAAGTACTTCCAATAGTGATACTGCTATGTGTTGCATTCGTCCCTTGATAGCCATTCAAACCATTGTTACCACATTTATAAAAGTTACAGGTTGAGCCCGCATATTCTGTCGAGTTTGGATTGCTATAATCTGTGTATATTTTTTTATAAATTTCAGGTTTATTTGGAATACGCGTGAGTTCCAAACTAAAGTTTTTACCATCAGATCCTAGAATCAAAGGCTGATAGAGTGAACCCAATACGATATTGGCATTCAAATTATGAATAAAGATACCCTCATTGGCATCAAATACTGGTGCCAGAGTATTGTTGATAGCAGGGGTTTGTAAATTAGGAGTGTCTGATGTCTCACGCGTACTCAGTCTGAGAATATTGGCTGTTTTATTCCCCGTCGTCAGATTTTGACCATCACCTGAGTTCAAACGCACAAGTCCAGCAACACCCAAGGTGTTG
This sequence comes from Acinetobacter sp. ANC_7511, assembly GCF_056779975.1. Taxonomy (NCBI): domain Bacteria; kingdom Pseudomonadati; phylum Pseudomonadota; class Gammaproteobacteria; order Moraxellales; family Moraxellaceae; genus Acinetobacter; species Acinetobacter sp. ANC_7511. The sequence goes on along the minus strand of NZ_JBWYIY010000007.1, from coordinate 51,532 downwards.
TTATAAAATGCACTCATGCCTGCTTGGTTACTTGCACCATTTAAAGTTTGAAAGATTTTTATATTACTTCCATTAATGGAAAAATTATTCCAAATGGCCTGTAAACGAAGTCGATTAGCACGATCCGCATTACTCGTTCCTGCTTTTTCACCCAATTGGTAAAGTAGTGGATCCCCATCTTTACGAGAAGGATCAAGCACAAAAGCATCCGCCCACATGGCCATCTTCAATCTGTAAGCATCAAGACCACTGGCTGCATCCGTAGGACGAACTGTGTCCATTAATGGAGCTTCAAGCGTCAAGAATGGAACCTGACAGCTAGGATCATTACTTATACATGTTTTATTTAAATCAAAATTTGGAACCTGATTTTCAGTACCGACTCGAAGTAGCCATGGATTGGTTGCTGTTCCCCATGATCCTATACGTGCATCTTTATCTGTCGCAGCTAAGCGCGTATTGTGATTATTATCAGATTTAGATAATGCGAGACCATACACGAACAAATCAGCCTTACCCACGGAATGATCTTCTGACCCTACTGTTCCATTTTTATTGGTATCCAATGCCGCATCCGTTAAAGGACCCACTGGAATGAGATGAATATATCCGGTATCTTTTTGGCGATTCATTAAATCTGCCGCAGTTGAATTTTCCCCTTGAAAAACAAAATAAGCATCTTGAGGAATCATGGCGACACCCTCACCAGTCGTCGCACTTAAATTTTCATCCGAAAGAGGCTGCAATGCATAGACCGAAACCGTATTAAGCGTCATTAAACTTGCAAGTAAAGTCTGATTAAATATGTTCGTATAATTAAGTGCCATCTCGACCTTCCCGTATACGATGCCTTGCACCATATTTATATTTTTAATTGTTCAGAGAAGAATTCCATGCTTCTCTTTTAATATTAAGATTACATCACAGTTTATAGTATATAAATGAAGTAGAATTTGCAAAAAATTGCGATTGGGTTGGCATTTTTTCCGATAAATGAATAAATTCAATTTTTCAAATACTTATAAAAAAAGCAAACTCATTGAGTTTGCTTTTTGCATGAAGTCTTACAATTCAATACTTAGGTTTTAGGTAAAGTTACACCTGTTTGACCTTGATATTTTCCACCACGATCTTTATAAGATGTTTCGCACACTTCATCAGACTCAAAGAACAACATTTGAGCAACACCTTCACCAGCATAAATACGTGCAGGTAAATTGGTTGTATTTGAAAATTCCAAGGTCACATGACCTTCCCACTCAGGCTCAAGTGGCGTCACGTTTACAATAATACCGCAACGCGCATAGGTTGATTTACCTAAACACACCGTCAAGACATTACGTGGGATACGGAAGTATTCTACTGTACGAGCAAGCGCAAATGAATTAGGTGGAATAATACACACGTCAGCTTCGATATCGATAAAACTTTTATCATCGAAATTTTTTGGGTCAACAATAGCAGAGTGAACGTTTGTGAACACTTTGAACTCACGCGCACAACGAACATCATAACCATAGCTTGAAACGCCATATGAAATGAGTTTTTGACCATTTTCATCTAAACGAACTTGGTTTTCTGCATACGGTTCAATCATGCCGTGTTTTTCGCTCATTTCGCGAATCCAACGATCAGACTTAATAGCCATTTATTTATTCCCAGAATACATATTCAATTACTGCGCTGTACTTTAACTGAAAACCCCGTCAATGGAAATAACCCACGATTTGTATTCCTGTTCAGTCTGCTGCGGTGAATCATCTTAAAGACTTAACAATGCCGAATAACTCATTGGAATTGAGAAACTCATCAGGACTAAGGATGCTGTTTTTTGCATATTGGACTGGTTTAACCATTTAATTTTATTATTGGCTAACAGCGACCCAATAAGTGTCCAAATAAAAGCGATGGGTAGGATCAATAAAATAAACATCAACATGTGCGCAATATAATAATCTACACTCACCCAAACAATAGCAGGGAAAATAGCCGATGCAAAAAGCAAAGCTTTAGGATTAAGTAAAGTTGCACAGAATAATTCAGAAGCTTTGATGGTGGGCTGATTCAACTGATGTTCTACGTTGGCAGTGCGCCATAATTTGATGGCCAGATAGATAATATAGAATGAACTAAATAATTTTAATATCACTGGCAAAATTGGCAAATGAGTGGTGACACGACCAATTAAAAATCCCCATGCAGTGATGGCAATAAGATAGCCTAATGCTTCCGCGGGTATTAAGCGAAATGACTTTTTAATACCTACCTGTATGCCTGAAGATGCAAGTAAAGTATTGGTTGGTCCGGGTGTGAATAAAATCGTGGTAACCAACGCAATAAAGAGCCATGAAATCATAGGATGACCTCGCTGATAATGCGCTCAGATTAATCAGGATTATTTCAATTGGCAAAATATTATTTGTGTGAAAATTTCTCAAGAATGAAACACAATTTTTTTTGTAATATTTTTCATCAGGTTAGTTTGTCATTTAAATTATAACTCTGAAGTCACACAATGTAATCGAAACGAAAAACATGATGTACTCTTGCAAAAATGCTTATAGCACGTTCTTCATCGATGAAATTCAGCATCACATTCCATTCACGCTGTGATGCTGAGTTCAAACATTAATTTGACTGTTGTTCAGCTTCTTGAACCTGAATATTTAAAGATTTCTTTTTGAATTCTTCAGGATAATCAACATAAGGAATAATGGCAGCAGAAGCTGTCGTTGACAGAATGAGAGAAATCATAACCATCTTCATTGCAGTGATTGAACGCATTTCTATACCCATATAACGTGAAATTTCACAAAATATTTTAGGTAGAAAAATTAGAGTAAATAATCCTAAAACGACGAACGGTCAACAAAAAACCTGCCTAAGTCAGACTTAGACAGGTTTAACATCGAGTCTTTTCAAATACTTAGAAAATCCGACTTTGATCTTTTTCAGCTTTAGGCAATGCAGCTGCAATCTTCTGTGCAATTTCAATATAACTATCTGCTGCATCATCACCAATCAATACAGATGGTTTACCTTCATCGGCATGCTCTCGGATTTTCGCATTCAATGGTAAACGTCCAAGTAATGGAATATCGTATTGTTCCGATAACTTATCGCCACCACCAGTACCAAAGATTTGCTCTTCATGGCCACAGTTTGAACAAATATGTGTCGACATATTTTCCACCACGCCCATCACAGGAATTTGAACACGGTTAAACAATTCAATACCTTTGGTCGCATCCATCAATGCGACATTTTGTGGTGTCGTCACGATCACTGCACCGGTCACTGGAATACGTTGTGCCAGAGTTAATTGAATATCCCCTGTTCCTGGTGGCATGTCGATCATTAATACATCAAGATCAGGCCAAAGGGTTTGGTTGAACAGTTGCATCAATGCGCCTGTTGCTTTTGGACCACGCCAAGCCACAGGAGTATTGTGATCTCCTGTCAGATGACCAATCGACAACACCGCCATACCAAAAGCATCCAACGGTACAAAATGTTCTGCCTCGATCATTGGGGTTTTACCGGCATTGCCAAGCATCGTTGGGATACTTGGACCATAGATATCTGCATCCAACACACCTACTTTCAGCCCGAGCTTTTGTAATGCCAGAGCTAAATTTACCGTAGTGGTTGATTTGCCTACACCACCCTTACCTGACGAAACTAAAATCACGTTCTGGATACGTGGATGCTTAGGTACATCACGTTGCTGTGGTGCAGCTTTTTGAATCGGTGCTTCTTCTTGTTGAGGTTGGTAATTCGCATTCGCTTGTTTTACCGCATCTTGGCTTGCAGATGCATCTACAACAGGAGGCAGATTGGATTTTGGGGCTTCGGCTTTTTTGCTTGAACAGCTTTCACCTGCTGCATGGTTGTGCCCACAGCCACCTTGTTGTTGAGCATGACTGCCTGTTTTTTGCTGAATGACATGCATATTCAGCTCTTTAATCCCACACTTTTCCAAAGCATCAGCAAGTTCATCGTGAATTTGCTGTAACTGATCTTTTTCACTTGGCACGGTATTAATGGTAATTTGTAGTACATCATCTTCAACATTGACCTGTGTGATTCGATCTTTCAAAAAATTGTCAGAATTCGGCAAAACGTAGTGTTGTAATACGTGTTGTACAGCCTCTTCATTCACCTCCTTTGAGGGTGAAAAAACAGATTTGAGTGAAGAAAGCCACGACATACCGTACTCCAAGTCTGGACAGAAACTGATAAAGGAATAGTTTAACGAGAAATATCAACAAGGTTAAGCAACAATATATTGATCCCCGTTTGATTAGAAATATGTTAGTCGAATTCCAACTAAATTAGTCAGCTTTTTTATTATTTTTATTGGCGTATTGCGAATGCTGCCATTGATACAGGCTATAAACTTGATTTCACTGTTAAACGCCTTGATTCATGTTGCAAGTGATTCATGCTTTCAACAAATAGCAACACAATAGAGAATTTTTAAATTAAAATTGAAAAGAATATAAAACCAAGATAACACTTCGATATGTCTTTAAAACAAAGAAATCTGAAACTTAAATTAAAAACACGCTCAATAACTGCCTTAATGAGCACAATGCTCCTTCTACCAATTTTAGGCTATGCCGCCAATGAATCCCGAAGTTTTCGTACTCCTTCTGGACAAATCATCAGCTTAGGTGACTCTTATGCAAAATTAAGCTCACACATGAAGCAGACGCCGACTTCAACACAAAATTATGAATGGAAAGAAGGAAAAAATCGTTTTATGGCTTATAGCTATACCTACGAATTTCATGATCTGATTTACACCTTTACTGTGGTGAATAATGAAATTAGAAAAATCGAATGGATTAGAAAAAATTAAAAAAAAGCTCATCTGATGATGAGCTTTTTTGTGATCAATTTACTTTTTCAGTTGATCAATTTTCTCTGATGCTTTTGCTTTAAGATCCGCAAATTTTTCACTCGCTTGATCTTTCAGTTCATGCAATTTATCTGTTGCTTGCTCTTTTAAATCTACCGCTTTATGTTTTAAATCATCTAAAGTTGAATGCGCTTCAGAAGAATTTTGCTGCGTATCATGTTTAAGATCATTCAGTTTTTTTTCACCTTCAAGCTTGGCTTCTGCTGCACCATGCTTCACTTGATCCAATGCTTTCTCGCCTTTCAGCTCAGCTTCTTTCGCCTTCAATTTCAGATCATCGCCGAGTTCTGAAGCTTTGTTTTTTAAGTCATCAATTTTATTATTCGACATCTTCAATCCTCTTTATCGCTTTGATAGTAAATCTAAGTTATATCGAAGATTTGCAGTGCTCATCGTAAATGTTTCGAATCACTACAATTTCTCACATGATGATGTAGAACAACACTACGCTGTAACTTTTGAGTTTAAAATGATGAATTTAGGAGCGAATACTCGACATAAAGTTCAATGCAGAAAACAACCAAATAAATAAAATAAAGCTTCGTGCTTGTGTGAAATGCTCGACATCCGTGCCATGCAAAATATTATGACGTGTCGCGGTCACATTCGAGCTTGAATCCATTTTATAAGCCGCGAGTTCTGCAAAGTATGGATTAAGCTCAATGGCTATCTTAGATTTATGCCAAAGGCTCTTAATTTCATTGCCTTTCAAACCCGGTACAATTTTATAAACATCGACAAACTTGGTGCCGTTTTGTTTTAAGAATGCTTGTTGAATCAGTACATCTGTCAACAGCCCTTCCAACTGTGCATAGAGTAAAGGCACACAACCTGCATAACAGCCGAGTTTATAAATTTTAAAAGCTTCGATAATCACAGGACGACGCAAGGCTTTATTCTGCTCATCGATCTGCATAGCATCGAAAGCGGTCAACACATCTTTTTGAAAAGCTTCAGTGTTAATAACATCAAGTAAGTTAAAACTTTGCACATCTTCATAAGCATGAATTTGTTGCCAAAAGTGCATCAGGTTTAACGCATCATTGGCAACTTTCGAACCGACAGGTTGATCCAACTGATCGGCAAGCACATTAAAATATTCATCTTGCTGGGCAAGTTCACGTAAATGATTGACTAAAAGTGTATGTTCGCCTTGTGAGATTTGATCAAGATAATCCTGTGCCTGATTAAGAATTTGCTTACCCAGAGTTGGTAAGCCCTGCACATTCGATTTGATGCGTTTTACAGGTTGCTCATCTTCATAATCATCAAAATCGTTATACATGGTCAAACACTCAGGTGAATAGCAGGATATCTATTATCCCTGATAAGTCTGTAACAAAGTAGCCTTTCCACGTGCTCTAACTTTGTTAATAAATAAGAATTCATCAAAAGGCTTATGCAAGTCTCGCCTATCTCATGTAAAATTATCGCCCATTGCATAAAATACGAATGAGAGAGTCAGATCCGTGCGTAATATCTTAGTCACTAACGCCCTTCCATACGCCAATGGCCCGATCCATATGGGTCACCTACTCGGTTATATCCAAGCAGATATTTGGGTACGTGCGATGCGTGCAATGGGTCATAACGTGACTTATGTCTGCGCGGACGATGCTCACGGTACAGCAATTATGCTACGTGCCGAAGCCAACGGCATTACTCCAGAACAGCAAATTGCCAATGTGCAAAAAGAACATGAGCGTGACTTTGCCGGCTTCAAGGTTGATTTCGATCACTACGACTCAACCAACAGCGCTGAAAACCAAGCACGTGCTTCTGAGATTTATATTAAGAACCGTGAAGCAGGAAATATTGCAGTTCGTCCTGTAACCCAGTTATTCGACCCTGAAAAAGGCATGTTCTTGTCTGACCGTTTTATTAAAGGCACATGCCCGAAATGTAAAGCGGAAGATCAATACGGCGATTCATGCGAAGTATGTGGTACAACGTATAACGCAACTGAATTGTTAAATCCTAAATCAACTTTGAGCGGTGCGACTCCTGTTGAGAAATCTTCAGATCACTACTTCTTTAAACTACCGAACTTTGGTGAATACCTACAAAAATGGACACGTGACGAAGGTCGTTTACCTGTGTCGATTGCCAACAAGTTAGATGAATGGTTTGAAGCAGGTTTGTCGGATTGGGATATTTCTCGTGATGCGCCTTACTTCGGTTTTGAAATCCCTGATGCTCCAAACAAATACTTCTATGTTTGGGTGGATGCGCCAATCGGCTATATGTCGAGCTTTGAAAATTACATCAAAACTAAACGTCCTGACTTAAGCTTTGATGACTATTGGAAAAAAGATTCTAAAAATGAGGTGTATCACTTCATTGGTAAAGACATCGTGTATTTCCACGCATTGTTCTGGCCTGCAATGCTTGAAGGTGCCAACTACCGTACACCGACAAGCCTATTCGTAAACGGTTTCTTGACTGTAAACGGTCAGAAGATGTCAAAATCTCGTGGTACGTTCATTAAAGCGGAAACGTATTTAGAGCATTTAAACCCTGAATATTTACGTTACTACTTTGCGTCTAAACTTTCTGACAAAGTTGAAGATTCTGACTTGAACCTTGATGATTTCGTTCAAAAAGTGAATTCTGACCTTGTTGGTAAAGTGGTGAACATCGCAAGTCGTTGTGCGAAATTCATTAACACGAAATTTGACAATAAATTGTCTGCTACATGTGCAGAGCCTGAATTGGTTCAAAGCTTTATCGATGCCGGTGATTCGATCGCTCACGCGTATGAAGCACGCGAATTTTCAACCGCGATTCGTGAAATCATGGCGCTTGCAGATAAAGCCAACCAATACATCGATGAGAAAAAGCCTTGGGCTTTAGCGAAGATTGAAGGTGAAGAACAACAAGTTCATGATGTGTGTTCAGTGGGTATTAACCTATTCCGTCAATTGGCGGTGTACCTTGCGCCTGTATTGCCAACTTTGGCAGAGCAAGTTCAAGCGTTCTTACAATTAGACAGCTTTAACTTTGAATCTCGCAAGCAAATCTTGGTTGCACATGAAATTGCATTGTTCCAACCATTGATGCAACGTGTTGATCCGAAAGCGGTTGCTGCCATGGTGGATGCATCTAAAGATTCTTTAGCTGCCCCTGCTGAAGCACCAAAAGCTGAGAAGAAAAAAGAGAAAGCCAAAGAGAAGAAAGCTGAGCCGAAAGTGGGTGAAGCTGAAATTATCGGTATCGAAGACTTTATGAAAGTTGACCTACGTGTAGCGGAAGTTCTTGAAGCCGCTCACGTTGAAGGTTCGGATAAACTTTTACAACTCACTTTAAATGTTGGTGAAGCTGAACCACGTAACGTGTTTAGCGGTATTCGTGAGTTCTATAAGCCTGAAGACTTAAAAGGCAAATTGGTGGTGATGGTGGCAAACCTTGCACCACGTAAGATGCGTTTTGGTATTTCTAACGGTATGGTGTTGGCTGCGGGTAATGGCGACGGCGTTTGGGTGATTTCACCTGAATCTGGTGCTAAACCGGGTGATAAAGTGTCTTAACATATATATACTTATAAAGAGCCCTGCTATATTTTAGTGGGGCTTTTTAATTTTGAAATTATGAATTTAAAGAAAAAACAACACTATGTTAGCCAATTTTATTTAAAGGCTTGGAGTAAAGATCAAGATAGAATCTTTGCCTGTGATTTGAAATCAAAGCCATTTCTAGTCAAAACTAATGCTACAGCTTATAGTAAATTCTTTTATAGAATTAGACCTTTAAGTTACGAAGCTATAAGGGCTTTAGAAAATATTGTAGAAATACTAGATGCACATAACACAACAATTTATAAAAAAGTTATTAAATCTATAAATCGGATTTTATTAAAATGGGAGATAGTTAAGAACATTTATCCTAATGAAAAAATTAGAACAGATGGTGAAACGAATGAAATCATAAAAGAGTTTCAAACAAATATTATCGAAGAATATTTTTCATATTTTGAAAGTAAGGCATCACCTATCATCACAAAAATTATTCAATCTGAGAACCTTCATATAGATAAGAAAGAATATCAAGAGTTATTATTTTATATGACACTACAATTTCTTAGAACTCGAAAGGTGCTAGATAAGGCTCATTTTGAATTTAAGAAATATCATCCTGATTTAACATATGAGGAAATGTATACCATTTCTATATATGTATCCTTAATCATAAATGAAAAATTACATTTATCTTTACTCAAAGATTTAAATACTCTTCATATAGTTAAAAATTGTACAGAAATAAATATTATCACTTCAGATAATCCATGTATAAATTATAAGCTCGATCATTTTAATAATAAGGAGTTTGAATGTATTTTTCCTATTTCACCACATATTTATTTGATACTCAAAGAAAATTCCTACAGTGACCAAATAAGAGATTATATTTCAAAAGAATTAGAAAACTACCCTGAAGAAAATGTAATTAATAAATTAGTTTTTATAGAGGAAACCTCTGATACTAATAAGATTTATTGGGTTAACAACCTTATTAAACGACACTGTAATAGATATCTTTATGCTATAACTGAAAAGGACTTTATATAGATAAGATTTTGGCGAGCTGTGCAATCATCTAGAATAATAAAAAAGACTTCCGAAGAAGCCTTTTACTAAATTTTAGAAGTAATTAAGCCACTTCAATCATTACTTTCATGGCATTTTCATCAGCAGCATGTTTAAACACATCATACGCTTTTTCAAAATCATCAAATTTAAAATGATGCGTTGCAAGCTTTTCTAAAGGCAACTTACCCGAACAACAGCTCTTTAATAGCATCCCTGTGGTGTTGGCATTCACTAAACCTGTAGTAATGGTGAGATTCTTAATCCACAGTTTATTCAGCTCAAAATTCACTGGCTTACCATGTACACCCACGTTGGCAATATGCCCGCCTTCTTTCACAATATTTTGACAAATATTCCAAGTTGGCTCGATGCCTACTGCTTCTATTGCACAGTCCACACCACGGCCATTCGTCAACTCTAAAATACGTTTCACAGCATCTTCTTTACCTGAGTTAATCGTATGCGTTGCACCCAATTCTTTGGCTAGTGCTAGACGGTTATCATCCATATCCACGGCAATAATTTGCGAAGGTGAATAGAACTGAGAAGTTAACAAACAGCCCATACCAATTGGACCTGTACCCACAATCGCAATCACATCACCTGGTTTTACATCACCATATTGCACACCAATTTCATGTGCTGTTGGCAATACATCAGAGAGAAAAACAGCAACCTCTTCGTTTAAGCCTTCAGGCAGTGGATACAGTGAGGTATCTGCAAATGGGGTACGTACATATTCGGCATGTGTACCATCAATCATATAACCCATAATCCAACCGCCTTCATTACGGCAATGAGCATATAACTGCTTTTGGCAGTTTTCACAGGTACCACAACGGCTGACACAAGAGATAATGACACGGTCACCTTTTTTAAAGTTTTTTACAGCACTGCCTACCTCTTCAACAATACCAATGCCTTCGTGCCCTAAAATACGACCATTAAAACTGCCTGTTTTTTGTTTTGCAGTTTCTTCAATTTCAGCGTTTTTACCTTTCCAAATCCCTAGATCTGTCCCACAAATCGTGGTTTTCACAATTTTAATTACAGCATCTGTGGGATCAATCACTTGTGGTTTTGGACGCTCTTCAAAACGAATATCATTTTCACCATAATAGACAACTGCACGCATCGTCGACATTTTTATTTCCTTATTTTCATTTCACCAATTGTGTTTCTATCTAGCCATGAGTTGATCTCGCTTGTGTGCTAATCATGTTTCATTGATTAGTCTTTTTATAATTCACCTATGCGATTTATTGCTGTAAAAGCTGAAATGAAAAAAATAAAAAATTGTGCTAAAAATAAAATATCGACCTGATGACTATAAATAGCGATGAAACTTATAAAATACACTTGTCTAGCACTATCTCTATCCACCATTTCTTCTGGTATTCAGGCTACTGAATCAACAGTACAACCTCAAAAACAAGTCGCTGGCTACTACCATCACCAAATCGGAAACACCCAAATCACCGCCCTACTCGATGGTACAAACTATCTCAATCCATCTATGTTTAAAGGCTTAAGCGACTTTGATAAAACTGAAATCCTAAAGAAATACGCTGCGGTGAACGACAAAGGCATACAAACCTCAGTCAACGCCTTTCTCATCAATACAGGCAACCAACTGCTGATGGTCGACAGCGGAGCTGCTAGCTGCTTTGGCGCACATTTAGGTTCAATCTATAACAACCTCAAAGCATCTGGTTATCAGCCTACGCAAGTGAATGGTATCTTCCTCACTCACTTACACCCTGACCATGTTTGCGGTATTTCAAACAATGGCGTAGCGAATTATCCAAACGCCACCCTGCATATTGCCAAAACTGAATACGATTACTGGATGAGTCCAAATACGGTTAAAAAACTACCAAAAGAGAAACAAGCTGGTTTCCTAGGTACAGTAGAAAAGATTAAAGCTGCTCTTGCACCGTATGAAAAAGCCCAAAAAATTAAAGTTTTTTCTGACAAATCTTTAGCTTTTGGTAATGTGCAATTTAAACCATCTTTTGGTCACACCCCAGGACATTACAGCTTTAAACTCAAAACTCCTGAGCAAGACGTGGTATTTATTGGTGATATTGTGCATTCTCATACTTTGCAGTTCGACAAACCCGAAACTGCTATCGAATTCGATATTGATCCAAAAGCAGCCGTAGAAACACGCTTAAAACACTTTGCTGAATATGCTAAAGACGGACAGCTGATTGCGGCACCGCATTTACCATTCCCGGGGCTTGGGCACATTTATTCCAAAGATGGACAAAGCTACCAATGGATACCGGTTCACTTTAAAGATTAAACTAAAGTCACGTAATGGTTGAAATTTCAAGTATTTTTTTTAAAGTTCCCTCGCTTAAAAATGGGGGTAAACTAATGAAAAAATTATTAATTTCAATTATCGCAGCAACTTCAGCATTGACGACAGGCAGTTCAGTTCGTATGGCTGATATGACAGTTGCTTCAACTAAAAACTACAATCTTAACTCAAATCAGTTCGTGAAAGGTGAACGTGTAACAGGTGAAGATAAGGTCCCAGTTGTCTTGTTCCCTTTAGGGGTTCCAAACTTTAAAACTGCTGTAGATCGTGCTATTGAAAAAAATCGTTGCGCTGTGGCTCTTTCTGATGTGGTGATCACTCAATTGAATCAAGCATTCATTGTTGGTCAAATTGGTTATCGTGTAGAAGGTACACAAGTAATTGACCGTTCACAGCCTGAATGTAAGAAATAAGATTTTAAAAAAGTCTCTAATACGTTTAGAGGCTTTTTTATGGGCGTATTTAAATCAAAAATTAGGTGTCTAAATTTACGTTCTGTCTTCGGTCGATATATTCAACATAACCTCGCCCCTTACGTTCAGTTCCATTCAGCAAACCACTCCACTGATAAGAACTCACATAACCTGCGGCTAAACCATAACAATATTCCGTATCCGCAACCGCAAGAATATCTAACACTTTCTCACCTTGATGATGCGCAATCCATCTAAAAGACTGAGGCACCTCCATCTCAAAACCGTCAGGTGTTATTTTCGGATCAGGCTTTAATGCGATGACTTGAAAAGCAACCTCACCATCATACTGGATGGAGGTACCATCAATATGGCGATAAGACACAGCGGTATAGGTAGGTTCACCTGCAAAACCGATATAGGCCAAGACCAATTGTGACTCATCATCTATGTTGATGACTTGATAACTAAAACTGTCTAACGGCACCAATCCTGTGGTCGGTTTAATGGGACTCGGCAACATTGAGCTTGAGACTGCTTTCCAATGTTCCAGTGTACATAACCCTTTAACTTCAACACGTTTTCCATGTTGGGTCAAATGACCGTCATATTGCATCAATACACTAAAGTGCTGATATAACATGCTATGTGCAAACCACGTAATGGCAGGCGTTGGGGTTAACCAAAGATCAACTTGCAGATCATCACGTTCAGATACTAGATGATAACTCCCTTCAATTTCAGCAAGGAAAGATTCTCGACCAAACTCAACCTTAAATGGCTTTTGATGGAATACAATGTCGTCTTGAATATTATAAATGCGGAAGGCTTCTTCATCTGTCGATAAGGCTGTTCCATGTACCAAAGTAGCGGTATTTTCAGGACTAAGACCAGAAATCGACTTGGGTAAATGCGTTATCTTCGCACCGACATCACCAATGACAGAAGCATAGGACAGATATCGAAAAGGCTCAGGTAAATCTGGAATCATAATTCCATAATGCGTACTCGCGAATTGACGATGAAAAACATGCGCGTCTAAATTATATTCGCGTGGTAAAAGTGCTTGTTCTTCTGGCTCTACTGCACCCAAAAGGTTTTTGGCCATTTGACCCAATTGATAGTAGAACTTTTGTTGTAGACTTTTATTTTTTGAATGGCTACTGAGGAGAGAATACATAACAAACTCACAAACAATGAGAGATGTTTACACCCTAAACAACCTCTCCTCAGTTCTTTATAGCTGATCAGGACTGGCAAATGTGAATTCAGGTCAGATCATAAAAATTGTTAGACAAGATTAAAAATGCGATCTACTTCACACTAAAAATCAATTTCAATCCGAGCACAGACATCACAATGCCCGCACCACGATCAAATACTTTCTTAAATTTTAAATACACCGCACGCGGTTTTTCCGCTGATAATGCAACCGCCACCAACGAGCACCAACCAGCATCGATAAAAAAGCACAGCATTGGTAACACAAAGTAAAAATACAACGGAATCTCTTTGGGTAATAAAGCTGTGAAAATACTGGCAAGTACAATGGCAATTTTAGGATTCGACAATTGAGTAATTAAGCCTGTGGTAAATGCACGTCGTAAACTCATCGGATGCGATGCAGAATGATCAGCTTCGATTGGATCTTTGGCATGTTTAATAATTTTATATGCCAAAAACAATAAATATAATCCACCGCAGATTTTCAAAGCCAAATATGCTGAAGGCACTGCAAGTAAGAATGCCTGTAAGCCTAATACTGCCAATAAACCAAAAATCGCAGCACCGAAACCAGTTCCTAGTGCAGTAAATAAACCATGTTTACGCGAAATAGCGATTGAATTTTTAGCGACATAGATTGAAGTCGGCCCCGGACTCATTGCGCCCAGTAAAAGTGCTGCTGCAATCGAACCTAAAATCCAAATTGATTCCACATTAATTCCATAGTAGATGATTGATTTATCGCGTTATTCTACTTGGAAGCCTTATGAATATTTCCCTAATTATTTGAGTGATTTTTTTAAATATTAAAATTATTCACTATTTATCTTATTATTTTTAGCGAATTAGTTTGCTGTATAAATTAAATACAATTGATTTTATAAAAATAGCCAAGTCATGCTAATCATCATCTGACAGTGCTTCATTATATGCAGTTTCGTGCGGAGACAGACGATAGTCCCTTTCCTGTACAGGTACGCCAGCAATAATCATACTTCGTGCTTCAGTTTTTGGTTTGTTTAGAAAATCCTGCTCACAGCCTAAGGCCGTTAAAACAAACAAACCCAATAATAAAATGGATAGAGATTGCTTCATGCCACCCTCCCAAAATTCCGTTTTCTTTCAGATTAGCACTTTTGATTATTTTTTAAACATATTTTTTCACTGTTTTTCAATTTATCCTAGTAAGAGCTAAGATTCGAAATCCGCTATACTCTTAAAAAACCAAATTCTCGCACTATGTTTGATACGATAGCCCAACAGGTTCAAGATCAGGAAATTTCTTTAAACGGTTTAAACATCACAGTTCGCCGTTTAGACCAAATTCATCCACATATCTCTGGAAATAAGTTTTATAAACTGAAATACAATTTTATTGAGGCAAAACGTCAAGGCTTTCAAAATGTAATGACCTTTGGTGGGGCTTATTCAAATCATATTGCCGCCACAGCGTTTGCTGCGCATCAATTTGGCTTTCAGTCTATTGGGATCATTCGTGGTGAAGAACTCAAAAACTCAGCCCGCAATCACACCCTCGCCACCGCAGAACGTTTTGGTATGGCGCTGCATTTTATCTCACGAGAAGCATATCGACACAAAAATGATCCTGAGTTTTTAGCTCACTTAGCACAACGCTTTCCTGAAAGTTATTTAATTCCAGAAGGTGGCACCAACTCGCTTGCCATTCAGGGCACTCAAGAAATTTTAAAAGATGCTGATCAGACCTTTGACTTCATTTGTTGTGCTGTCGGAACAGGCGGTACGATTTCAGGATTGATTGAACGCAGTTTAAACCATCAAAAAATTATTGGATTTTCTGCGTTAAAAGGCAATTTTCTGAATGATGAAGTAAAACTACTGACGGGTAAAAAAAACTGGCATATCACTGATGATTATTGCTTCGGAGGCTATGCCAAAACTCGACCTGAACTGATTCAATTTATTGAAAAGTTTGAATATGAATACCGTATTCCACTTGAACAAGTCTATACAGGAAAAATGATGTTTGGCATTCATTATCTTATACAACAAAACTATTTCCCCAAAAACGCTAAAGTTTTAGTCATTCATTCGGGCGGGCTTCAAGGTCGAACGATTTAGTTGATCTTGCTTCTGCTTCTGTTCGCTTGAATTAATCCGATAATGCTCAGTTCATCTTAATTTACCGTTATAATTGCGCTGTTTCGTTTTTTGATTATTTTCATGTCTTCCAAGCAATACGATGTTTTAGTAATAGGTGCGGGTGCATCTGGTTTAATGACCGCATATATGGCTGCTCAACGTGGGCGTCGTGTCGTGGTGGTTGAAAAAGCCAATAAAGTAGGGAAAAAAATTCTCATGTCAGGTGGCGGTAAATGTAACTTTACCAATCTGTATGTTGAGCCTGACAACTATATTTCACATAACCCGCATTTTGTTATCTCAGCACTCACTCGTTATACCAATTGGGATTTCATTGCCTTGGTCTGCGAATATGGCATTGAATACGAAGAACGTAAACACGGTCAGCTCTTTACCCTCAACGGCGCGAAAGAAATCTTAGCCATGTTACTTGCTGAATGTGACAAAACTGGTCTAGTCGACATCAAAACCAGTTGCGAGGTGAAAGCCGTCAACGCCCTTGAGGAGCACGGTTTTCAAGTAGCAACCAATTTAGGTTATTTTGAAGTTGAATCTGTCGTGGTCGCATCTGGTGGTCTCTCAATTCCGACGCTTGGAGGCTCAGGCATTGGCTATGAGATTGCTAAACAATTTGGACACTATGTTTATCCGACTCGTGCAGGTCTAGTCCCCTTTACTTTTTCTGATGGTTTCAAAGAAGTGACGACACGACTCAGTGGCAATGCTGTTGAAGCGACATTAAGCAATCATCTCAATAGCTTTACTGAAGCACTCTTGTTTACGCACCGTGGTTTAAGTGGTCCAAGTTCTTTACAGCTCTCAAACTATTGGGATGTGGGTCAAAGTTTTAAAGTCGACTTTTTACCGAGTCTTGATCTCTTGGATTTTTTTAAAACTAGAAAACAAAATCAACCTAAAGTGTTACTCCGCACCTTACTCGCTGAACACTTACCCAAGAGTGTCGTAGTTGAATTGCAACAGTTGATTTGGATGGATCAAGCTGACATATCAATCGGTAATATCAGTGATGAGAAGTTAGAGACGATTGCCCAGCGCCTTCATGCATTTGAAGTTAAACCTTCTGGGACTGAAGGATACCGTACGGCTGAGGTGACTTTAGGTGGAGTTGATACCACTGAAGTTTCCTCAAAAACAATGGAAAGTAAAAAGCAAAAAGGACTTTTCTTCGTCGGTGAAATACTCGATGTAACTGGCCATTTAGGTGGATTTAACTTTCAATGGGCTTGGTCATCTGCACATGCCGCATCTGAGTATGTCTAATTAACAACGAGT
This sequence comes from Acinetobacter sp. ANC_7511, assembly GCF_056779975.1. NCBI lineage: Bacteria > Pseudomonadati > Pseudomonadota > Gammaproteobacteria > Moraxellales > Moraxellaceae > Acinetobacter > Acinetobacter sp. ANC_7511. Next base: position 34,645 of record NZ_JBWYIY010000007.1, on the reverse strand, counting down.
ATTGTTCATTTTTTCATTAAAGGGGGCATCCTTTGCCCTCTTTGAATATTGTCCCTATTGATCAATCGAATGCTTCATTATTGATTTATCTTTTCTAAAGGAAGTAATTTATGAGGGTCTTTGGGCGTTGGTATCAGTTGAATCAATCATTTGTGTGGTTGGATCTGTTACTACATCATCAATAGATGGTGTATTGAGTCTGTTGTTTTCAGTAGCTTTTGAATTTGCAAAAACAAAGCGGTAAGCGCTTGCTAAAAAACCCACGGTGATACCCGCAATCACTATTGGGGCGAATAATTTATTAAATTTCTTACTCATAATTTTTACTCTTTTTCATGAGGATCAGCCAAACCATGCTGACTGATCCTGACACAAATTTACATGTTATTTAGGGTCATTTTTTGATGGTGTATTTTGATCCGACTCTCCTGTAGATCCATAAGGATTATTCAATGGTTGAGTTGGTGCCTCTACATCAATTTGCGTGGGTGGAATGTCTTCGTCTTGATATTCTTCCGCAACAGTTGAAGCATCCATTTGCTCAGTAAGTGGTGGAGTGACTTGTTCAGGCTGATTTGGTCTTGGCTTATTCGCGTCAGATTTCGCTTTATCGATTAAGTCAGTCAACAATCGCTCTGCAGGTTGGCGACCACCTAGACCAAAAGCAAGCGCAAAAGCGACAGCAACCGCTCCAAGTGTTAATCCAAAGGCTAAGTTTACGATTGAGTCAGCGATTCCCATTGCACGCAAGCCCATTGCCACGACTAAACCAATGATCAGTACTCGGACAAGATTCGCTAACCAATGTGCGCTATTGGTCTCACCACGCTTCACCACATTGGCAACAAGATTTGCTAACCAGAAACCAATGACGAGGATAACTGCACCTAAAAGTACATTCGCTCCGAAATAAATGAACATCGCAATCAAATCACTAATTTGATCGAAGCCCAAACGATTCGCAGCTTCAGACACCGCAAAGAGCATGGTGAAGAATACAATCAAATGACCGACAACTTTTGATATTTTGGTTTGACCCAAAAAGCGTTGCATATCGAGCTTTTGAGGAATGTTATCAATACCTGTCCCAGCGATTACTTCAACTACAAGATTAGATACGAAACGTGAGACCACATAAGCAATGATCAGGATTAAACCTGCTGCGATGATATGCGGAATTGCATTCATAATTTCATACAACATTGCTGTTGCTGGTTGTGAAATCGCGTCTACACCCAAAGCCTCAAACGCAATAATCAGTGAAGTAATGATTACTAAGGCAAATACAAATGATCCTAATAGCTTAGGCAGATTGGAATTTTTAAAAACTCCGATTTTTTCAGCTTGCTGTTGAACATTCAAACTTGAAAGTAGTCCTTCGACAATACCGCGTACAATTTTTGCCAAAATGTAACCAACAAATAAAATCACACCTGCCATAAAGATATTCGGCAAGTATGCAACGGCTTCAGTCACCATATTCTGAACTGGATATAACAAACCATTTAAGCCCAAAATAGACAGCACGATCGGTAAGAACAGCAATAAAATGAGCCAGTAAACAATTTCACTGATATTTTGGCTAAATGAGCTCACACCAACGTCTTGACTGAGCTTTTCATCCAATTGTGTACGACTGAGTAGTCGAGTTAATCCAACTTTGACTAAATTTGCTACGATCCATCCAATAAAACCAACTGCTACCGCAGCCAATAATTGTGGGATAAATAGTAAGAATTGTTGAACCATATTACTAAACGGACCACTCACACTGGTCAGGTTTAAAACGTTGAGTGAACCGATAACAGCAATAATGAGGATCAGCCAGAAAACGACTCTGGAGATGATATTTTCTATATTTGAGCGATGTCCTGTCGCGCTACTCAATTTTTGATTGGTATTTAATTTTGCAAGTACCTTCTTAACCCCTGCGGCAACGATTAAAGCGATGATCCATCCTATGAGTAAAATGGCCACTGCAGCAATAATTGGTTGGAATTGCTCCCAATAATACATTGCATCAAAGCCCCCATTTCGAGTGAAGCCGTTATATTCATCATTCATTGGTTACGCCTCTTCTTATGTTAAGTGTTCTGAATTACGATTGATTTAATTCTTTTCCCTAGATCATTTTTCGATCGCGTCATCACACCATAAATTTCGAATATTTTTTAATCAACTCAAAGCATCATAAATACAACACATTGTTGCAAATCAAGAAAAAACCCAGCCTAAGCTGGGTTTAAACATGAAAAGTGTAGTGGTTTATTGGTCGTTTGCGACCGCAGTAACGGTATTATCCACTGCTGAATCTGTTGCCGTTGCTGTATCTGCATTATCTTGAGTTGCAGGAATAGTCGTATCAGCAGGAATTTGACCTGGTGTTGGTTCACGATCAGCGAGCATATAGAAAATGAAGGCTGCTAAAAAAATACCAACGATAATCAGAATATACACTGGGATCTTACTTTTCTTCTTTTGATCATTATGGGTCGGATGATTGGATTGATCTACCATGATGCCCCTCTTATGTATTTTGATGATTTTTTATACTAGCAATCTATCATGTTGTTTTGTGTGAAAAAACATTATCAATTCGTACTGATCAAAGCACATGAGCTGTGATGCAAAATAGAGTATAATATGCACCCTCCTCATTTTTATTGTCGATCTGTATGACCTATCGCCGACAAAGTGTCTCTTTAGATTTAGACACAGATGTCACTCATGCCTGTTCTTTGCATCATACCCGTGATGGGCATTTGATTGGAATTATTGAGTTTACGAAACCAAGCTATGTGCTGAAGTGGGGTGACTTAGAGTATTTCCGCCGTCGCACTGAAGAGTTTTCGGTGATGCCCTTTCCTGAATGTGTCAACGGCATGATCATCGACATTCGTAACATCGCTTGCTTCTTAGATAATGAAGTACCCATTATTCCTTGGCGTTTACTCGAAGAAGAATGCCCAATTCGTTTAGTGGTTCCACACGATCGTTTGGAACATTATGCAGGTTTATTTGAACCGACTTGGCTCACGAGTGATGTAGATACTGCGATTCAAGAGATTCGTGAATTTATGGATATGTTTGTCCATTAAGTATGTCGCATAGTATTCCTATGTAATTTAGAAAAAAACCTCCGAGATGGAGGTTTTTTGCCGTAATTCCCTCACCCAAAGAGAGAGGGTGATTAGGACTTACCAATAGTTCTCTACTGCAATATTTCCTTCACCACGGCGATTCATGGTCAGGCCACGGGCTTTCAGTGCCTCTTTTGTATCTTCAACCATTTGGGGATTCCCACACAGCATGATATGTGACGTTTGCGGATTAAAATCGAGACCAACGGTTTTCTCTAACGCTCTATTTTCGATCAATACTGGCAATCGATCATGCAATGGTGCATTTGGATCACGTGTAATAATTGGCACAAATTTAAATCCTGTATGACCCTCACCAAAGGTATCCGCAACTTCCTGAATTCGGTCTACGTAAGCCAATTCACTTGCTGTTCTCACACTGTAAACCAAATGAATATTTTTATATTTTTGCCATACTTCAAAGTCTTGCAACATAGAAATAAATGGTGCGAGCCCCGTGCCTGTCGCCAATAACCACAGGTCATTTGGCATAGGTAACTGGTAACGTGCTAACGTCAAAAATCCATAAGGAATCTTTTCCAAATAAAGTTCATCATCAACTTTGAGATGTTGTAAATTTGATGTAAAAGCACCATCTGGTACAACAATTGAAAAAAATTCTAAGGTTTCATCAAAAGGCGATGAAACGACAGAATACGCACGTACCACTAAATCATCGCCAACTTTCAAACCAATACGCGCGAACTGCCCTGCGGTAAATTTAAAATGTGCGGGACGTGTCATGGTAAAGCTAAATAAAGTGTTGGTCCAACGATGTACAGAAAGGACTTTTTCTACGCTAAATTTTTCAATTGACATAATTTCTACGTGGCATGACAGACTGCGCTCATGGTAGCATGACAATATAATTTATTAATATTTTTTCACATTAAGGCTTCATTCATGCGCATGACATTACGCCAACTGGCTGTTTTCGTAGCTGTCGCTCAAGAGGGTACGGTAACTAAAGCAAGTGATGCTGTACGACTCACACAAAGTGCTGCAAGTATGGCGTTAGCAGATCTTGAAGATGGTCTCGGTGCACCATTATTTGATCGCTTAGGAAAACGATTACAACTGAATGACTTGGGTCGTTTTTTACTTCCACAGGCGCTTGAAATTTTAGGTCGATGTGAATCATTTGAACAAGCGGCAAAAGGCGAGCTTCAAAGTATTGATCTCCGTATTGGGGCGACTTTGACCATTAGTGATTATTTGATGCCTGATTTAATGGCTGATTTTCTTCAATTACAACCACAAGCACATTTGCAACTTCAAGTGGGCAATACGCGTCAAATGATTGAAGCTGTTAATCAATTCCAACTTGATTTAGCCCTTATTGAAGGTTCATGTCACTTACCTCAATTACAATCGATCCACTGGCGTGATGATGAGCTTGCTGTGTGTTGCTCACCAGATCATCCCCTAGCGAAATTAGACCGCCCTCTGACCATTGAAGACTTTAAACAGGCTGAATGGATTTTACGTGAAGAAGGTTCAGGGACTCGTGAAGTCTTTGACAACGCAATCCTGCAAGACTTACCGAATGCCAATATTCGTTTAACTTTGGGTCATAATGAAGCTATTTTGAAAATTGTTGCTGGTGGTTTAGGCATGTCATGTATTTCAAAATTAGCTATTGAACCATTAAGAGAAAAAGAGCAACTGGTGATTTTAGAAACGCCGTTCTGGCAACTCACACGTCCTTTATTTATGTTAGTACACCGTCAAAAATATCAGGGACCTGGTTTAAAAGCCTTTATGAAATTCTGTGATGCTTAATAAAAAAAGCTCCTCATTGGAGCTTTTTTTATTTCTCAGCTTCTTTCTTTTGTTCTTTGATAATGTGTTCTTGTTCTACCGCATAAATTTTTGCTTTTGCGTCTTGCTCTTCTCTGTATTGCTCATATTTTTGAAATCCCCAAACACCCAGATTAATGAACACTAAAATAGGGACAATACTTGCAAATATCCATGGATTAAATTGCTTGTTTGGATCTTTTATCTTCTTGGCTTTTTTCTTTGATTTTTTATCAGCTCCGAATTCATCAACACGCGAACTCGTAATGAATTTTTGCGCATTAAATTTTAATTGAAAATGCGTTTTAACATCAGGGAGTTCTTTACGTACAACTTTTGGTGGGCGCCCTTTTGCATGGGTTGGCTCGGGTAAATGATCATCTACGTTCTCTTCAGGCGCACTCTCATTCAAAGGTTGAACTTTCGTAAGTGGTACGACAGCTGACTCATCTAAGACTGGCACACGGCGACTTGGCTTTGATTCGAGCATTTCTTTAATTTGCTCTTCCTCAAGAGGTTCACCTAAGGAAATTTTAGATACTGGATCTGAAACTTGATCTGCATGATGTTCAGCACCAGAACCATCCAACACGATTGATTCTTTACTCAGTGTATTAAAATTTAGTTCAAAATCTTGGATTTGTGTTTGTGAGTCAAGCGTACTTTCCTGATCTGCAAGACGCTTTTCGATCAGCTCATCTAGCTCTTGTTCAAACTTCTTAGACTCACCTTCTAAATCTTCGTGCGCACGATAAAAAAGTTGATTCAAGGGTTGTTCGACGCGTGCATGTTTATTGTCCAACCGCACGATAAATTTTGCATGACGTTGGTCGTCTTTATCGACCACGATACATTTCACACGCTCACCAATTTGAGGCGCGATACTGGAATTTGCCATGTCATTCAATACGAAATGTACATCAAAATCATGATCATTGATTTTGATAATTCCTGCTTTCAATGCAGGGTCGTACGAATGTAAAACACCCCTGTAAAACATGTTATTTCCCCAGCATAAAAAAGATTGATTCTTAGTAATTAGTTTTTTTAAATTTATCGTTGAATCAAAATCTTAATAAAAAAGGAGGCCTTAGCCTCCTCTATAATTTAATCAAATTTTAATCTTTTTGTACAGAACCAAAAATTTTATCGCCAGCATCCCCAAGACCCGGAACGATATAACCATTCTCGTTTAAACCGTTGTCTACAGCTGCGGTAAAAATGACAACATCAGGATGTGCTTCTTCCACACGTTTAATGCCTTCTGGTGCTGCAACCAAAACCATCACTCGGATATCTTTACAACCACTCGCTTTAAGGACATCAATAGCAGCAACCAATGATGATCCAGTCGCAAGCATTGGATCAATAATCATCGCTATACGGTTTTGTACGTCAGGTACCAATTTCTTATAGTATGTACGTGCTTCTAATGTTTCCTCATCACGCTCTAAACCAAGAACAGAAACTTTTGCACTTGGAATAAGATTTAAGAAACCATCAAGCATACCAATGCCAGCACGTAAAATTGGTACAACAGTAATTTTTTTACCTGCAATACGCTGTGTTGTCACCGGGCCATTCCAGCCATTAATTTCGTGATCTACAACAGGTAAATCTTTGGTTGCTTCATAAGTCAGTAACATTGTGACTTCTTGCGCTAACTCACGGAAGTTCTTCGTGCTGATATCTGCACGGCGTAATAAACCTAATTTATGACGAATGAGCGGATGACGAATTTCTTGGATTGGCACGGGAGAACACCTGAAGCATAAATGTAAATTCTGTCTATTATAAATGTTTTTAATATAAGAAATAAGAAAAGCCCTCAATGAATGAGGGCTTTTTTTGTTAACAACAATAGTTTTTTTAGATTAATCGATCAACTATTGAAGAACGATATGTAATGGCGCGATCAATTGTGCTTGATTTGCCATCGCAATGACTGGATCTGGATATACACCGATTACAAGCACTGCAAGCGCAGCAAGCAATACCATAATACCACCCACTTTTTGACCCCAATGTTTATCAGCATCAATACGTGGAGTGTCTGGTGGCGTCATATACATGACGATCATGACACGTAGGTAATAGTATAGACCAATACCAGAACCCACAATGATCATCGCAGCGAAGAACCAATGTGCTTCAGACACAACTGTCATGATCAGCATGAATTTACCGATGAAGCCTGCAGTTAACGGAATACCTGCAAGAGATAGCATCATCACAGTCAGGGTTGCCGTCAATACTGGACGACGCCAGAATAGACCACGGTAGTCTGCAAGTGATTCTGCTTCGTCATTGTTGTTGTATGGGCTAGACATCAACGCTACAGCACCAAACGCACCAATCGTCGTTAATACATACGTTAATACATATAAACTTACTGACGTTAAGCTTAAGAAAGATGTCGTAACAACAGCAAGGAATAAGTAACCAAAATGCGCAATTGACGAGTATGCCAAAATACGTTTTAAGTTCACTTGTTTCACTGCAAGCATGTTACCAATCAAGATTGATAACACTGCAATGACGATCAAAATCGTTTTGATCGATTCGATACCAATTACACCTGAAGACAGTAAGTAACGTACGAATAAACCAATCATTGCAACTTTAGCTACAGTAGCAAGGAATGTTGCAATTGGTGCTGGAGCACCTGCGTATACATCTGGCGTCCATTTATGGAATGGCGCTAAAGACAATTTAAATGCAACAGCTGCGATGATTAAACCAAGACCTAAGATTCCAAATACAGTGGTAAGTTTCTCACCAAATTGAGGAATATAAGCTTGCAGCGCCATCATCAATTGAGGATCTTGAGACTTAGTTAACGCCCAGAACATATCATCCACTTGACCCGCAAATGATAATGAACCTAGAACTGAGTAAACATAAGCCATACCCATCAACAACATTGCAGAAGCAGTTGCTGAAAGTACAAGATATTTAATACCCGCTTCGAGTGACTTACCGCGTTGGTAGGTATAAGCAATCAGACCGTACACTGGAATCGACATTAACTCTAAGCTAATGAAGAATGATGCAAAGTGTGAACTTGTTACCATTAACATTGCCCCTGAAACAGAGATCAACATTAATAGATAAAGTTCTTCACGATTATCTTTATAGGTTTCGATATATGCATGTGACAGTGTGCAACAAGCCAATGCAGCAATCAAAATAATCACTTGATAGAACAGACCAAAAGCATCAACCATAAATAGGTTCATGACATTTGGTGAGATCTGAGAACCTGTAAACAACGTGAATAGAATATTCAACAATGCAAGGTTAAGACCGATAACAGATACTGTCGCAATCAAATTATGATTACGTTTGATTGCAGTCAAAATCATTACGATGATTGCTGTTAAAGCAACAATCATCACAGGAGCTAATGGCATTAGCTCAGAAAATGATAGTGTGAAGTTCATGACTTATTGCATCTCCACATTTTCGAGTTGAGTTGTGGCTTGTTCAACCACTTCAACTACTTCTTGTACTGGAATGTAGCTATTCGCAATCCAAGCCAAACTTGATTCTGAAATATCAAGGAAGCTTTGTGGATACAAACCAAGCCATAACAGACCGAACGCACAAATTAACAAAATACCAAGCTCACGCGCATTAAGATCTTTTAATGGGTTCGCATAGTGTTGTTTTTGCTCTTCGTTTGGCACACCAAATAACGCTTTATGAATCAGGATTAAACCATATAGACCCGCAAATACTAAGCTGATCGCAGCAATAATCGTGAATGTAGGGAATTGAGCAAATGCACCCATCAAGATGAGGAACTCACCAATGAAGTTACCTAAGCCAGGGATACCTACAAGCGCAGCAATAAAGAACATCAAGAAGAATGGTAAATACTGGAATTGACCACGAATACCACCCATCAAGCGTAAATCACGTGTGTGAAGACGCTCATACACTTGACCACACATAATGAATAATGCTGCTGACGATAAACCGTGAGCCAACATCATGACCATCAGACCTTGGAAGGTCAGGATGTTACCTGCGTAGATTGCAAGTAAAACAAAGCCCATGTGTGAAATCGACGTATACGCCAACAAACGTTTCATATCGGTTTGCTGGAAAGCACACCAAGCACCGTAGAAGATACCAATTAAACCGAAAATGATTGCTACATCAGCAAACTGCGCTGAAGCAACTGGGAAGAATGGAATGACGAAACGAAGTAAACCGTAAGCCGCTGTCTTAATTAAGATACCCGCAAGGTCTACAGAACCTGCTGTAGGTGCTTGTGCGTGCGCGTCTGGTAACCAACCATGCAAGGGGAAAACAGGAAGTTTGACTGCAAAACCAATAAACAAACAAATCATAAATGCAAAGGCAATTGATGACGTTTGTGGGTTAGCATCCAATGTATTCGCAACAGCGAGTAAATGGTTATAACTGAAGCTGATTGTATCTGTCATCATGAAACCGTAGATCACAAGACCTAAGATACCAATCAACATGATCAGACCAGCCACCTGCGTGTAAATAAAGAATTTAGTCGCAGCGTAAACACGAGATTTACCAGAAGCACCTTTGTGGCCCCAGAGTGCAATCAAGAAGTAGATTGGAACGAGCATCATCTCCCAGAAGAAGAAGAACAAGAACAAATCAACAGCCAAGAATACACCGATCACGCCACCTAAAGACCATAAAAGGTTTAAGTGGAAGAAACCAACGTTCTTCTGAATTTCACCCCAAGAACAGCCAACCGCCAATACACCTAGTAAAGCAGTTAAACCGACCATTAGAAGTGAAAGACCATCCACCGCTAAGTGGATGTTAATGCCAAGGGTTTGAATCCAAGGTACATAGAACTCTGCAGACCAAGTCGGTACAGTTTCACCAATTTGGTAGCTGTAGGTACCTGATTGCCATAAAGCAACGGTCATGCCCAAAGTAATGAGCATACCCACAAGTGCAATATAACGTGGTAGGTGTTGATCTAATTTATCAACGACCCAACAAATAAAACCAGCAATGAACGGAATGAGGATCAGCGCGGGTAAATACCAGTTATTGATGTTTTCCATCTTATTTCCCCACGATCTGAGTCACGATCAGAATCATGATAATCACCACGATACCGAACGCCATGCTCGATGCGTACTCACGCAAAGAACCTGTTTGACGTGAACTAGTGAAGCTATGACCACCTTTAACAATCGCTGGCAATACAAGCCATACGCCATCAATCGGGTCACGACCAATCATTTTTGCAATAAATAAGTAAGGTTTTACAAACACGAGGTCATATAACGCATCGAAACCAAGCGCATTACGACAGATATTTGCAAGTCCAGCACCCAATGAAGTGCGAGCAAAACCTTGAACTGCTTTATAAGCAAAAGCAAATAAGACAACACCAACCGCTAAACCAGCAAGTGCGATTGCAATAGCGACATATTCTGCACCATGCGCACCAGCTTCTAGCGCTTCAGGAATAACAAATGCAGGAATTTGTGCTGCATCAAGAATACTCATGACTGGCGCTTTAAGTACGATTGCCAAACCTGTAGAAAGGACAGCAAGAATCGCTAAAGGAGCCCAGTAAGTTGCACCTTTGATTTCGTGATATGGCGTTTTCTCTTCGCCAAAGAACACAATCCAAATTAAACGGAAAGTATAGATTGATGTTAAGAATGCACCAGCCACACCGACCCAATACAATGTATTGAATACAGGTAAACCTGCGATATGACTTTGTGTCCACACAGCCGCCAGGATTGCGTCTTTTGAGAAGAAACCAATCGTTAAGAATGGAATCGCTGCTAAGGCACCGCCACCGATCGCGAAACAAGCAAATAAGAATTTATTACGCTTGAACAAGCCACCCATTTTGAAAATGTTTTGTTCGTGATGGTATGCAAGAATCACCGCACCTGATGACAAGAACAACAACGCTTTGAAGAATGCGTGAGTGAGCATGTGGAACAAGCCTGCTTGGTATGCTTCAGCACCTACAGCCATAAACATATAACCGAGCTGACTCATTGTAGAGTAAGCAAGAATACGTTTGATGTCTGTTTGAACCAGTGCAGCAAAACCTGCAACTAATAATGTTACCGCACCTGTGATTGAGATAAACACCATGACTTCTGGTGCCATTTCAAATACAGAGAACATACGGCAGCATAGGTAAACACCTGCTGTTACCATTGTTGCAGCATGGATTAATGCAGATACTGGTGTAGGACCCGCCATCGCGTCTGCTAACCATGTTTGTAATGGGATTTGCGCAGATTTACCTGCAGCACCCAAGAACAACATTAATGCAGTCCAAATGGTTAACGATGAGCTTTGTGTCATTACCACAGGCGCAGCAGCAACGATTTCAGCAATATTCAATGTTCCAAATTGTTGGAAAATTAAGAATAATGCGATGAGTAAGAAAACGTCACCAATACGTGTCACGGTGAATGCTTTAATTGCAGCAGCACCATTTGCTGGATTTTGGTAGTAATAACCAATCAGCAAGTATGAGCACAGACCAACACCTTCCCAACCTAAGAATAACAACGCAAGGTTGTCACCCAACACAAGCAATAACATGCTTGCTACGAATAAGTTGAAGTAAGAGAAGAAACGTGCAAAGTCTTCTTCACCACGCATATACCATGATGCAAAGATATGAATTAAGAAACCCACACCCGTAATCATGCCAAGCATAAGTAAAGATAAACCATCTAAGTGCAAGCTAATACCTGGCTCAAAACCACCCACACTGAACCAAGTCCAAAGGTGAGTCACTTGAGATGTTTCACCGCTGTTGATGAAATTCATACCAGCCAATAATGCACATAGTGCTGAAAGACCAACTGAACCCACACCAATAATGGCAGCTACAATTTCAGGAAGCTTATTACGCCCTGCCGCTAAAAGGATAAAACCAATGAGCGGAAATAATATGGTTAATGCTAATAAACTCATCCGCGCATCTCACTAGCAGCATCTACATCCAAATGATGGAAGCGATGATAGAACTGAAGGACGATCGCAAGCCCGATACACGCTTCTGCCGCAGCAAGCGTTAAGATCAAGATAAACATGATCTGACCATCTGGTTGCACCCATGCACTACCAGCGAGGACAAATGCAAGCGCAGCTGCATTCATCATGATCTCAAGGCTCATTAACATAAATAGAAGGTTGCGTCGCACCATTACACCGTAGAAACCGAGTGCAAAAAGAATGGTTGCAACAATCAAACCATGCTCTAAAGGGATATTACCCATTATTCTTTTTCCTCTTCTGCACTTGGTTCACGTTTGCCTAAGTGGAATGCAGCAACTAACGCAGCAAGCAATAACATTGCGGCAACTTCAACCAATAATAAATATTGTGTAAAGAGTGCTTGACCAACTTCTTTAGGGCCTACAACTTCTGTACCCATTAAAGGACCAGAAATGCTGTGCTCTGAAGTCATTGTCCAAACTAAAACTAGACCCATTAAAAAGCTCATCAATGCAGGGTAAGCCCAAGCATCAGATGTTAACCATTTACGTTCTTGTTCAACAGTTTGAGAACCAAGGTTCAACATCATCACAACGAAGACGAAAAGAACCATAATGGCACCAGCGTAAACAATAATCTCAAGTGCACCTGCAAATGGTGCACCAACGATCATGAACATACCAGCAACTGCAAGTAACGAAACGATTAAGCTTAAAAGTGCGTGTACTGGATTCGCATTAGTCACAACACGAACCGTAGAAACGATGGCCACAAGTGCCATCAAATAAAATGGCCACATCATGGTAATAAGCTCCGTACATCGACAGGTGCGCTTTCACGCTGAGCCTGACCTTTGTCTTTACCAGCTACAGCCATACCAGTTACACGGTAGAAGTTATAGTCTGGATATTTACCAGGACCAGAAATGAGCAAGTTTTCTTTCTCATAAACTAAGTCTTGACGAACGTATTCACTGAGTTCGAAATCAGGTGTCATCTGAATAGCAGTTGTAGGACATGCTTCTTCACACATACCGCAGAAAATACAACGAGAGAAGTTGATACGGAAAAATTCCGGATACCAACGACCATCTTCTTTTTCAGCTTTCTGTAATGAAATACAGCCAACAGGGCAAGCTACAGCACACAAGTTACAAGCTACACAACGCTCTTCACCATCTGGGTCACGTGTCAATACGATACGGCCACGGAATCGTGGTGGAACGATTTCTTCAGCTTTAACTTCAGGGTATAAAATAGTGTCACGTTTACGTGTTGCGTGGCTAAATACCATCCACAACGAACGTACAATTGACCCAAACCCAGCTAGAATTTTATACATAATGTTCTCCCTGCTGTCCTAGGCCTGATTCATCAGAATCACAGCACCAGTCACCAACAAGTTGACCAACGCTAAAGGCAAACAAATCTTCCAACCAAAGTTCATCACTTGGTCATAACGTGGACGCATTAATGAACCACGTGCCAAGACAAACATCATCACAAAGAATGCTGTTTTAATCATGAACCAAAATGCTGGAGGTAGGAAATCTAGACCAAATGGTGCTAACCAACCACCGAAGAATAAGGTTACGATCAAAGCTGAGATCAGGACAACGTTGACGTATTCCGCAACGAAGAACATCCCCCATTTCATACCACCATATTCGACATGGTAACCTTCCGCCAATTCTTGTTCCGCTTCTGGTTGGTCAAATGGGTGACGATGCGTTACCGCAACACCTGCAACCACGAAGATGAGGAAACCTAAGAATTGTGGAATGACAAACCATACATCTTTTTGAGCTTCTACGATTTCACGCATGTTGAATGAGCCTGCAATTGCAACCACACCCATCAAGGAAATACCTAAAAAGACCTCATAAGAGATCGTTTGAGCTGCTGAACGAAGACCACCGAGTAATGCATATTTATTGTTTGATGACCAACCACCAAATAAAACTGCATACACTGCAATACCCGCCATTGCCATAAAGAACAATAGACCGATACTCATGTCTGCAACACCTAAATAAGGTGATACAGGGATAACCATGAACGATAACACCGCAGTTGCCATTGCAACTGCTGGAGCTAAACGGAAAGTCAATTTATCTGCAAACTTTGGTGTCCAGTCTTCTTTGAACATGATTTTCAGCATGTCGGCAACAATCTGGAACATCCCCCCAGGACCTACACGGTTTGGACCGTAACGGTCTTGCCATAAGCCAAGTAAACGACGCTCAATGAAAGACATCAACGCAGCAATCAAAACTACAACGAGCAAGATCACAATCGCTTGAACTACAGAGTAGGCAATTGGCCAGTTCTCAGCCCAAAGCGGCGTTTGACGGATTAATTCTTGTTCCATGAATTATGCTCCTACCGCGACTGATACAGGCTCAGCTAACGATACCGTTGGCGCGAGACCAATTGGGTAACCAATATAACCTGTAGGTAAATATTCAATGACTTGAACAGGAAGAACGATCGAAGCCTCACCTGCTTTCACAGTAATGTTTTGGCCATCTTTCACATTCAAGCGCGCTGCATCTTGCTCACCCACTGCAAATACCGCTTCTGGAATACGAGACTCCATTGCAGGTGTTTTCACTGTGAATTCACCAGATCCAAAAATATGATGCATTGGAACAAGGCGGAAACTCTCAGCATTTACAAGAACTGGTGCTGGTGCAACGAATGTGCGTGCTGGTAATTTCGCAAGGCGATCAAATAAACGAATACCTGAATCACCACCTTTTAAAGAACCGCCCACTGATTCTTGGAACTTATTCCAAGCTTGTGGCGAGTTCCAACCTGCTGACCATGCAAATGGAACTAACGCTGACGGCGTTTGGTTCCCGACATAACCTTCCATCGAGAATGTTAATGCAGAGTCTTGATCTGTTGGCTGTTTAGGCTCATGAACAGACAACGGCGCACGAAGTGAAGTACGACCAGAGTAACGACGTGGTTCACGTGCCACTTTAAGACCATGGACACGGAATCCTGCATCTGGTGCTACATCTTGAATCGCTTCAAGCGCAGGTACATTCTTAGCAACTGATTCGATGACATCATCAAGCACAGTCCAAGAAATTGCTTTGCCTTTCACGCCAGTTTCAATGGCATGTAACCAACGCCAAGATTCTTTGATCGCAAGTTCTGGTTTATAGTAACTTGGGTCATATACTTGATAGAAACGTTGTGCACGGCCTTCTTGAGATACCACAGTACCGTCACCTTCAGCAAAGCTCGCTGCAGAAAGAACAATATTCGCTTTTTTCACCGTTTCAGTTTCTGAATGGTCAAGCACGATCACGTCTTTACCAGACAAAGCAGCATCTACTTGCACTGCAGGTAAACGACGATAAAGGTCGTTTTCTACAATCACGACAGTGTCATAGTCTTGTGCAAATGCTTGCTCAAGGCTGTTACCGCCAAAGATTGCTAAGCCCATTGAGTTCACTTCAGGAACCGTCAATGTTAGACCCGCATTGCCCAGATTCTGTGCAACTTGTGCAGCAGCTTCCATAATTGCAGCTTCTTGCAAGCTTGTACCAGAGATAATCAATGGTTTTTTTGCAGCTTTTAAAGTGTCAGCAATGGTTTGAGCAAATGCTTTTGCATCTTCTTCTAAACCAGTCATACTTTCACCTTTCACCGCCGCAGCAACAGCGAAACCTAAACGTGCGATATCATTTGGAGAAGCAACGACTTCACCAGTAGCTACATCAGATAAACGTGTTTGAGTCGCAGCCAAGATATAAATTGGTGATTTTTCGTCTTGAGCAATACGTTGTACTGGCTCAGCCAACCATTCTTGTGTACGGCGTTCTGCAGCCATTTCTTTGGCTTTGTTCTTCGCAGCTTGACGTACTGACAATGCCATACGTGGTGCAGTTTGTGTTAAATCTTCACCGAGAATTAAGACAGCATCGTAGCTTTCAATTTCACGCATACCTGGGTTATATACACCCTCGGTTTGCATAATTGATGCAGCAAGTTCAACCAAGTTTTGCTCTTTTTGAGACATACCTGTTGAATAGTTTGCTTGTCCAACCAATTCACGAAGCGCAAAGTTAGACTCAAGAGATGCACGTGGAGAACCAATACCCAATACTTTTTTGCCTTGGATTTTCTCAATCACGGTGTCTAACGCTGTATCAACTGAAACAGTCTCTACATTGCTACCTGAACGGAATTGCGGTTGACGTGGACGGTCTTCACGGTTCACATAACCCGTACCGAAACGGCCTTTATCGCACAGGAAGTATTGGTTGACTTCACCGTTAAAACGGTTTTCTACACGACGTAATTCACCATAACGCTCACCCGGAGAGATGTTACAACCTGAAGAGCAGCCTTGGCAGACGCTTGGCGCATACTGCATGTCCCATTTACGGTTATAACGTGCAGAGTGTGTTTTGTCTGTGAATACGCCCGTCGGACATACTTCAGTTAAGTTACCCGAGAACTCAGACTCTAAAGTACCTGATTCTGGACGACCAAAATAAACACGTGAAGCGTTTGCATATACACCGAAGTCTGTACCACCTGCGTAGTCTTTATAGTAACGAACACAACGGTAACATGCGATACAACGGTTCATCTCGTGTGCAATGAACGAACCAAGTTCTTGGTTGTAATGCGTACGTTTCGTGAAACGGTAACGACGACGGTCATGTTGTGTCATCACAGTCATATCTTGAAGGTGACAATGACCACCTTCCTCACAGACTGGACAGTCATGTGGGTGGTTCGTCATCAAGAATTCAACAATAGATGCACGGAAATCTTTTGCTTCTTTGTCTTCAATCGAGATGTAGGTATTGTCAGCTGCAGGTGTCATACATGACATAACTAAACGACCGCGAGTATCTTCTGGATTCGCGTATTGAGTTACAGCACATTGACGGCAAGAACCGACAGAACCTAAGGATGGATGCCAACAAAAGTACGGGATATCAATACCCAAAGACAAGCATGCTTGTAGCAAGTTCTCTGAGCCATTGACTTCATACGATTTGCCATCGACATGAATTGTAGCCATAGTCGAATTCCTTAAGCTTGTTCTACGTTGCTAACTTGAGCAGCGGCATTCACCACTTTTGCTTCAAATTCGCCACGGAAATATTTGAGTGCACCCATGAGTGGTTCCATAGCACCAGGAGCGTGAGCACAGAAAGTCTTACCAATCCAAAGCTTACGTGTAAGCTCTTGCAAATGATCGATGTCTTCTTTCTTGCCTGTACCATCTTCAAGTGCTTTAAGCGCTTTCACCGCCCAAGGTAAACCATCACGACATGGTGTACAGAAACCACATGATTCACGCGCAAAGAATTCTTCTAAGTTACGTGTTGCTGAAACCATACATTGAGTTTCATCAACCACCATGAGCAAACACGTACCTAAACGCGAACCTGCTTTCATGATGCTTTCCGCATCCATTGGAAGATCGATGTGTTCAGCTGCCAAAAAGTCAGTTGATGCACCACCTGGTAACCATGCTTTAAGCTTTAAGCCATCACGCATACCACCCGCATGTTCTTCAATCACTTCACGTGCAGTTGTACCAAATGGAAGCTCCCAAAGACCAGGGAATTTCACTTTACCTGATGCACCATAAATTTTTGTGCCAGGATCTTTCGACTTACCTGCAGATAAATTGATATACCACTCAGGACCACGCAGCATAATTGCTGGTAAGTTATTGTAAGTCTCTACGTTGTTCACAATCGTAGGACGACCCCAAGCACCTGCAACTTGCGGGAATGGTGGTTTTGTACGTGGATTTGCACGGCGACCTTCAAGCGAGTTAATCAATGCAGTTTCTTCACCACAGATATAACGACCCGCACCAGTATGCACATGTAGTTCAAAGTTCCAGCCAGAACCAAGGATGTTTTCACCCAAGTAGCCTTTGGCACGAATTTGTTCTAAAGCTTGGTTCAAATACTTCGCAGCTTCGATGTATTCACCACGGATAAAGATATAACCATGGGTTGCTTCAAGTGTATAACCTGCAATTAACATCCCTTCGATCAATTGATGAGGAAGTTTTTCCATCAACAGACGGTCTTTGAATGTACCTGGTTCCATCTCATCGGCATTACAAATCAAGTAACGAGGACCTGAATTGTCATTTGGTGCCATGAGCGACCATTTAATCCCTGCAGGGAAACCAGCACCACCACGACCTTTCACAGTCGCTGCTTTAATGATTTCCAATACATCTTTAGGCGGCATTGTGAGTGCTTTCTTGAAACCCTCATACCCTTCAAGAGATTCATAGTCCTCAACACTATGAACAAATTCTTGCTTGCTCAAACGCCATGTTAATGGGTGAGTTTCTGGGTTACCGTCGCCATAAATCGGTTTTGGTTCAGTATTCATACATACTTCTCCAATAACTGTTTCACTGAAGAAACTTCTACTAGGCCGTGAGTATCTTCATTAATCATCAAGGTTGGACCCTTATCACAGTTTCCTAAACAGCAAATCGGGAGCAAAGTAAAACGACCATCAGCAGTCGTTTGACCAAATGAAATCCCGAGTTCGCGTTGGAATGCTTCTGCTAAAGTTTCTGCACCCATCAAGAAGCAAGCAATAGAATCACAAAGCAAAATTACGTTGCGACCTACTGGCTGGCGGTAAATACGGTTATAGAATGTTGCCACACCTTCCAAATCAGCAAGGCTCATTGACAACATCTGCGCAATCGCATTCATTTGCGCATCATCCACCCAACCATTACGACGTTGAACACATTTAAGCGCATCTAAACATGCCGCACGTGGGTATGGGTAATGACCAATGTGATGCTCGATTTCGTGGATTTCTTCCGCAGTTAAAATCCCTTCGACATTCACACGTGGCTTTTTATCAGTCAAAATCATCATAATGCGTACCCCTTAGCGATCCACGTCAGCCATTACGACATCAATCGTCGCTAAATAAATGATTAAGTCAGATACAAGACTGCCGTTAATTACAGAAGGAATTTGCTGTAAGTGCGTGAAGGTTGGTGTACGAATACGGGTACGGTAACTCATCGTTGACTTGTCTGAAGTCAAGTAGTAGTTCGATGCACCTTTTACCACTTCCGCCATAACAGATGCTTCACCTGCTGGCATGACAGGACCCCATGACACGCTTAAGAAGTGCGTAATCAAAGTTTCAATGTCTTGTAGTGTCTTATCTTTCGGTGGTGGAACAGCCAATGGGTGATCCGCTTTATAAGGACCAGATGGCATGTTATCCAAGCACTGTTTGATGATTTTTAAAGATTGTTCGATTTCACGGTAGTGAACGATCACACGTGCATATGCATCGCCTTCGTATTCTACAGGCACTTCGAAGTCGTAATTTTCATAACCGCTATATGGACGATATTTACGTACGTCAAAATCAATACCTGTTGCACGTAAACCTGTACCTGTTACACCCCATGCCAATGCAGATTTTGCATCGTATTGCGCAACATTACGGGTACGACCTTCAAATACCGAGTTTTTAAGTGCTGCAGTATGATATTCCTTCAAACGTTTAGGCATCCAATCCAAAATTTCACGGATCAAATGTTGCCAGTTGTTTGGAAGATCGTGTGCAGTACCACCGATACGGAACCATGCTGGGTGCATACGGTAACCCGTGATTGCTTCAATCGCGTCATAGATCTTTTGACGATCGGCGAACATATAGAATACTGGGGTCATACCGCCGGCATCCTGAATCGCTGTACCGATATAAAGCAAGTGGTTATTAATACGGAATAGTTCCGACATCATGACACGAATACATTGCGCACGTTCTGGCACAGTGATCCCTGCCATCTGCTCCACACCCATCACATAAGGCATGTTCTGCGCACAACCACCTAAGTAGTCAACGCGGTCAGTATACGGAATGAATGAATGCCAAGTTTGACGTTCAGCCATCTTTTCCACACCGCGGTGGTGATAACCGATATCAGGCACACAGTCTTTCACTTCTTCGCCATCTAACTGCAAGATCACACGGAATGCACCATGCGCAGATGGATGGTTAGGACCCAAGTTCAAGAACATGAAGTCTTCATCAGCATTACCGCGTTTTAGACCCCAATCTTCAGGTACAAAACGTAAATGCTCTTGTTCAAAATCTTGTTTCGCTTGGTTCTGACGATAAGGTGTGTATTCAGTCGCACGTGCAGAATATTCTTTACGCAACGGATGACCTTCCCAATACGTTGGCAATAAAATACGACGGAGCATTGGATGCCCTTCGAAGTTAATGCCGAACATATCGTAAGCTTCACGTTCGTACCAGTTGGCATTTGGCCAAATGTTGGTTGCTGTTGGAATATTGAGATCAGACTCATTCAACGCAACTTTAATACGAATATCCGTATTACGCTCTAGTGACAACAAGTGATAGAACACAGTGAAGTCAGACGCAGGTAACCCATCGCGGTGAGTACGTAAACGCTCATCTACCGCTGACAAGTCAAACAACATCACGTAAGGACGTGACACTGTACGCAAGAACATTAATACGTCTTGTACACGTGAGCGCTCAACCCAGACTGTTGGAAAGTCTTCAAAAGTCGTTTGCACGTAGAAATTCTCACCAAACTTGGTTTTGAGCTCTTCTACAATTGCAAATGCTGGGCGTGAATCAACTGGAGTTGATTCTGGCATAGCAATGTCAGTTTCAGCCATTGGCTTGGCTTCCTATTTAATACAAATTCATTCAACCAAAACGACAATTACACCCAAGCGGGTGCATCAATATTATTTGCCGTTAAGATTATTTAATTTCATCCATAGAGCGTAAGTGTTTTACTGCAATACGTTCAGCATTCTTACGGTCACGTTCAGGCTGCATCTTTGGCTTATAAACTGGCTTAAGATCATCACCGATCACCGCAGAAAGCGGACGACGCTCTAATTGAATTTGGTCTTGCAATAACATCAACGCTTGGATTAATGCTTCAGGACGCGGTGGGCAACCTGGAATATACACATCCACTGGAATGATTTTATCGACACCTTGTACAACCGAGTAAATGTCATACATACCGCCAGAGTTTGCGCATGCACCCATTGAGATCACCCATTTAGGTTCTAACATTTGCTCATAAAGGCGTTGAATTACAGGTGCCATCTTGACGAAGCATGTACCCGCAACAATCATCAAGTCCGCTTGACGTGGTGAAGCACGAATTACTTCGGCACCAAAACGTGACAAGTCATGCACGCCTGTTAAAGTCGTTGCATACTCTACGTAGCAGCAAGATGTACCAAAGTTGAACGGCCAAACTGAGTTTTTACGACCCCAGTTTACTGCTGTATGCGCCAAATCCTCTAAACGAGTCATGAACACATTCTTATTCACTTCTTCTTGTAGAAGCGGATCTTCTACAACGATACGCTCTTGAAGTGGATACTGATCAGCATCCGGATTCGCACGGGTTAATGTATATTTCATCCCGTATTACTCCTTATCAGATGATGTAGTCGTTGGCGAAGCTTTTACACGACCAGATGATTGCGCTGGAATTTGACCTGTAGGGTCAACCACCAACTCCTCAATTGAGTTGAAGCGAGTAATTTCTGCGAGATCCATATTTGGCGAACCAATTTTAGGTTTAATCCCTGCTGCTTTACGCTTATCAGATGGCGCCCAATTTAATGCACCAGTAGACAACTCATAAATCAAGCCAACGAGTAAAACTAAAATAAATACAGCTGCTGCTGCAAAACCGATCCAACCCACTTCACGAACTGACGCAGCCCATGCATAGAGATAGAGCGCTTCTAAGTCAAACACAACGAAGAAGATTGCAACCAAATAGAATTTTGCAGATAGACGAATTCGTGCTCCACCAGCACTAACTACGCCTGACTCGAACTGCTCTTGCTTAGCACGTCCCCACGATTTACCCCCTAGGAGTAGCGGGACAGTGAGCATAAAGACGCATAAAAATGTAACGCCGATCACGAAGGCAATTATTGCCCAATCGTATGGAGTAATGGCACTCATGCGGGGATAACTCCTGGCAGGCCTATTTATTAACAAAGAATGTATGTATTGGCCTTCAAATACACCAAACACAAAATTAATCCCGCCAATTGTACCTGATTTATGATTTCTGTTGCTAGCCAATCCCTCTAAGTCTTTAGGATGAATTTTGCCCTTTTTCCAGATTTCATGGTGATTAAAGTCAATAAAACCTTATTTAATCGTAGAAAGTTATCAAGGTGATATAACTGATTATTTTTTCCGAATAATCATTCAAAAAATTCAAGAGGCGTCAATCCAGACACTATCACTTTTTTAGTTTTACCATTCGTGTTAGGTCAGCTTTTTTTGCACCAATATGGCTCAATTATTTTTGATTTATTCTATTTTAAAAGTTTTAAATTTTAATTGCTTACAATGTTTTAATTAACTTTATACAAATCGTGCTGATTTTCGTTATATGCTCAATTAAATAATAAGGAGAAGATCTATGAGTCTAGAATTCACACACAAACCTAACTATTTTTTATTTGCTCAGTTGATCGTCCATCATTTAGACAGCTATATCAAAAAACATCCTGATGCAACGAATGCTATTTTTGATTTACGCGATATTTATCAAATTTTCCGCCAAGACCTCGCCTCTACAACCACTAATCTTGATGCTATACTCAACATCGCAGATGAATATACAGTTGAGACCATTCACGGCGATCAAAAACTGATTAGCAATTATCATGTTGATGCAACCAATAACAGTTTACTGATCGATTTCAATGCCGATGCCTTAAATGCACTTAAGGAAGGAAAACGCATTATTGAACCCAATGCCAATAATTACCAATAAAAGGCAATATATAAATTATAAGAAAAGCGCTTAATCGCGCTTTTTTTAATTCTCGCTTTACTCTGATGTTTGACTGGTTTGAACAATCTTCTTCTTTTTAAATCTTTTGGCTGGCCATTGCATAGTAAATCGTGCACCGCCCATTTTAGGACTTTGATCCACTTGAATCGTACCACCAAACCAATAGGCGATTCGGCTTACAATAGACAAGCCCAAACCATATCCGCCTGAGGCACGTGTACGACTATCATCCAAGCGAGCAAAAGCTTCAAACACTCGCTTACGATCCTCTTCAGGAATCCCCGGACCATCATCTTCAACTGAAATATACGCCATCCCCTGAGCATCAATCCCACCAGTAATCAGCACTGTATCATCGCAGTATCGGATCGCATTTCCGACTAAGTTTTGTACTACACGATGTAAATAACGGCGTTCCGCATCCACCACCAAAGCTTGTGATGGCAAATGCAATTGAATATTTTTATTAGTTTTTAATGCTTTAGTTTCAATAGCGACTTGCTCAAGCACTTCGTATAGTCGAATTTCCTCAAAATCAATAGAAGGCATGCCTTGCTCAAGCTTAGCATAGGTCATGATTTCATCAATGAGGGTATTTAAAGCCTCAATGTCTTTATCAATCATTTCTACTTGTTGCTGACGATACTCATAATCCTCTTCATCAACCAACATTTCCATACCAAAGCGAATACGTGCGACTGGCGTTCGTAGCTCATGTGATACAGCTCTCATTAACTCTCGCTGAGCTTCGATTAAACGCTGTATATGATCTGACATACTGTTATAGCTGGCTGCCAAATGTGCTAACTCATCATATCCTTCGACAGGAACGCGAACGGACATATCCCCTTTTTGCATAACATTTAAGGCTGAGTTAACTTGCTTCAACTTGCGTTGCATTGGGACAATCAGACCATACACACCAAGCGACAAAATAAACATACTCAGCAAAGTAATCCCTGCCGCCAATTGGAATGGCATCCAATTGAACATTGGCACTGGTCCCATCACCAATACATCACCCGACGAATTCGTCATTGGAGAAATGACAGAAATCGTAGTACCACGAATGCTAGCGCTATCCTGATACAGGATAACCCCTTGATCCGCACGTAGACGACCAATTTGCTCAGAATCTAAATTGAGATCAGACAGATTTTGAATGCTTAAATCATAAGAAAAGTGTTGCTTAATTTTTGCAAGATATTCCCTTTCCTGCCCTGGATAATAAACCAAGTATTCCCATACAAAGATTGGTAAGGCCTTCATTTGACGCTCACCGATATTATCCACTTTTACATAAAGTAAATGCTCAGGGTCATCTATTAAACCAATAATGACATAAGCAATACTTTCTTTGGCGTCATACCGCACCACTGCTTTGCGCTTTTCTAAACGGTATTTTTCGGTGCGTGAAAGTTCGACTTTATTCGATTCTAGATAATAGATTGGAAGTTCGAGCAAATCAGATGCATCTGATATCCAATCCATTCTTTGTTGCATGGTTTGTTGTCTTGAAACACCCTCGCTAATGACGTACGAAATCCCATCAGTCAATGACTCACGGTATTCCTGCGCGCGTTGATAGTTGATGATTTGCACAAGCAAATAACCAAATATGGCAACCAGCACCACCAAAATGACGAGACCTGCGTAGATACGCAGGAATATACTGTGTTTAGACACTAAGGTATGACCTTCTGAGGAGTGAGGGCATTACCGCGGGGATGTGATTACATCCCGTTGGTTTCTTTAACGAATAAATATCCTTTGCTACGCACTGTTTTAATACGTTTAGGATTTTCAGGATCATCACCAATTTTTGGACGGATACGAGAAATACGAACATCAATTGAGCGGTCTTGACCATCATATTCAATACCACGTAGACGCTCAAAAATGTCTTCACGTGAAAGGATACGACCAGCATTAGATGCCAACAACCATAATAAGTCATATTCTGCACTTGTGAAATCTACAAGCTCACCGTTTAAGGTTACAGAACGACCACCATTATCAATCACTAAATCATCAAATTCGATACGTTGAGCAACTTCATCCTCTGGTGTTTTGTCTGTACGACGAAGCAAAGCACGAATACGCGCTAATAGAACACGTGGCTGAACTGGTTTCGCAACATAATCATCTGCACCCATTTCAAGACCCAATACTTGATCCATGTCTTCAGTACGAGCAGTCAACATTAAAATCGGTTGATGATAATGTGGCCGAACCTCACGACATACGGTGAGACCATCAGCACCAGGAAGCATAACATCCAGTACCACCATATCTGGTTGCTCTGCGATAATACGACGGATTGCACGATTACCGTCTGGTTCTACCCCAACTTCTAATCCATTACGAATTAAATACTCTTGCGTTAAACGCGCAAGACGCTCGTCATCTTCAACGATCAAAATCTTTGGTAACTTTTCTTCTTGGCTCATAGAATGCCCCTATATTGTTACGATATCTGCTGATTAAACTTCACAGATTTACATCGATATGTTTTGCAATATACACACGTTTACATTGTAAACAAGAGCCTGTTCACGAAACTGATACACGAGCGTAGTCTTTTGTTATCTTTTTATTAACTATTGATAAATAGATAGTTTTGCCAAGTCGATCAATATTTTCAATCAACTTTAAACTTTCAAACACAAATCAATTTGATGATATTTTAAACAAAATATTTCAAAAAAATTATTTTCGAGAAGCAATTTGCACTTTCAGAGTTATCCACAAACTTATCTATAAGCACTCTAAAAAGTCTCTGCTATGCTTAGCACCCTGTGACGCTGACTACATAACAAAATGGCGGAACGTGGAAAAAGTATAGGGAAATTTGAGTGTTAAACTCAGAAAAAAAATTATCAAAATGTCAATATTGATCTACCCTGAAATTTACCGTATCTTGTGTCTTAATTTACATTAAACCACTAAGTCTTGTGTTTACCCTCAAATATCGCGATAGCTCATTTTTTGAGTTTGTATCCGATTCAAATGGTCCATAAGCATAAAAATGATGAGAATGGAGCGACGCTGAAATGAGCGCTAATACAACCCCTGGTCAACTTCAAGTGATTAAACGCACTGGTGATGTTGCCACTTTTGATGCAGATAAAATCTCTGTAGCAATTGGTAAAGCATTTTTGGCTGTTGAAGGTCAACCAAGTGCAGATTCGAGCAGAATTCATGATCGTATTACTCAGCTGACTGAGATGGTGATGAATACATTTAAGCGTCGTTTACCTTCTGGTGGCACGATTCATATTGAAGAAATTCAAGATCAAGTTGAATTAGCTTTAATGCGCACAGGTGAACAAAAAGTAGCGCGTGCATACGTGATCTATCGTGAACAACGTGCTGAAGCGCGTAAAGAGTTAGGTGCTCATCATCACCCTACTCTTCAGATCACAGGTCAAAATGGTCAGCTCCAACCATTAGATTTGAGTCGTTTACAAGCGAAGATTGAAAAAGCTAGCGAAGGCTTAGAAGGCATTGATGTTCAAGCGATCATCGATGAAACTGTAAAAAACCTATACAACGGTGTTAAAGCATCAGACATCTCTACAACGATGATGATGGCGACACGTACACGTATTGAACAAGAACCAAACTATACGTATGTCACTGCACGTTTATTGCGTGACAACTTAGTTGCAACAGGTCTTGAGTTTCTTGGTTTATCTAAAGACACGCTTGAAAATGATGCGCTTGAAACCTTCTTGAAAAAAGGTGTTGAGCTAGAGCTGCTTTCTCCAGAATTATTAAATTTTGACCTTGTAAAATTAGCGGCTGCCATTAAACCTGAACGCTCTAATCAATTTACATATTTAGGTCTTCAAACATTATTTGATCGTTACTTCATCCACTCTGATGGCGTACGCTTCGAATTACCACAATTATTCTTCATGCGTGTTTCTATGGGCTTGTCGCTCAATGAAGACAACCGTGAAGATCGTGCAATCGAATTCTATAACTTACTTTCTAGCTTCGATTACATGGCATCTACGCCAACCCTATTTAACTCAGGTACATTACGTCCTCAATTATCAAGCTGTTATTTAACAACGATTGATGACGACTTGTTCGATATTTATGGTGCTATGCGTGATAACGCAATGTTGTCTAAATGGGCAGGCGGTTTAGGTAATGACTGGACACCAGTTCGTGCCTTGAACTCATACATCAAAGGTACTAACGGTAAATCGCAAGGTGTTGTTCCGTTCCTCAAAGTAGCGAACGATACAGCAGTTGCAGTTAACCAAGGTGGTAAGCGTAAAGGTGCGGTATGTGCATATCTTGAAACTTGGCACTTGGATATCGAAGAATTCCTAGAGCTTCGTAAAAACACGGGTGATGACCGCCGTCGTACACACGATATGAACACTGCAAACTGGGTTCCAGATTTGTTCATGCAACGTGTATTTGAAGATGCTGAATGGACACTATTCACCCCGTCTGAAACACCAGATCTTCACGATTTAACGGGTGCTGAATTCGCAGAACGTTATGCTTACTACGAAAGCATTGCGAAAGAAACAGACATGCTTCATAAGAAAGTCCGTGCGAAAGACTTATGGCGCAAAATGTTATCAATGTTATTTGAAACAGGTCACCCGTGGATCACATTTAAAGACGTATGTAACTTACGTTCACCGCAACAACACGTAGGTGTGGTGCACTCTTCTAACTTGTGTACTGAAATTACGTTGAACACAAGCAAGGATGAAATTGCGGTATGTAACTTAGGTTCAATCAACCTTGTTCAACACGTTCAAGGTGGTCAATTAGACCGTGAGAAACTTGCTCGCACGATTAAAACTGCGGTTCGTATGCTCGATAACGTTATCGACATTAACTACTATGCAGTTCCACAAGCGCGTAATTCAAACTTGAAGCACCGTCCAGTGGGTATGGGTATCATGGGCTTCCAAGATGCACTATACGAAATGAAAATTGCTTACGGTTCTGATGCTGCGGTTGAGTTTGCGGATGAGTCTATGGAAGTGATTTCTTACTACGCGATCCAAACTTCAAGTGATTTGGCGGTTGAACGTGGTACGTATGAAACATTTAAAGGCTCATTGTGGGATCAAGGTATTTTACCAATTGACTCTCTTGAGCTGGTTGCGAAATCTCGCCCAGAACGCATGTTTGAAGTCGATCGCACACAACGTTTGGATTGGGACACGTTACGTGCCAAAGTCCAAAAAGATGGTATGCGTAACTCGAACGTGATGGCAATTGCACCGACTGCAACCATTTCAAATATTTGTGGTGTATCTCAATCTATTGAGCCAACATTCCAAAACTTGTATGTGAAATCGAACTTGTCTGGCGAGTTCACTGTCATCAACCCTTACCTCGTTCGTGCATTAAAAGAACGTGGTCTTTGGGATTCTGTAATGGTCAATGACCTGAAACATTTCGAAGGTTCAGTACAAAAAATTGCGCGTATTCCTGAAGAGTTAAAAGCAATTTTCGCGACAGCATTTGAAGTTGAAGCACGTTGGATTGTTGATGCTGCATCACGTCGTCAAAAATGGATCGACCAAGCACAATCTCTTAACCTTTACATCTCTGGTGCAAACGGTAAGAAATTGGACATCACGTATAAGATGGCATGGTTACGTGGTCTTAAGACGACTTATTACCTTCGTGCATTGGGTGCGACATCTGCTGAGAAATCTACGATTAATACAGGTGCATTAAACGCAGTTAAACCTGCGACAGTTGCAGCGCCAGTGGCAGCGGTTGCTCAAGAAGCTAAACCTGAAGCAGCAGCGTCAGAAGAAGGCTTCGAACAAGCAGCGCCAGTGCCAATGGCATGTTCAATTGACAATCCTGATTGTGAAGCTTGTCAGTAATTTAAGCTTATACAGCTACATTGAGATAAAGATGATAATCAACATGACAGCATGTTTTGAGTCAGATGTCTGAATAGTTGTATTGGTTTAGATGTAATGACTTTCAGCATGCTTTCTTTAGAGAAAGCAAATGAATAGATTAAGAACATCTATTTTCAGTCTTGTTTTAGGATTAACTGGAATTGGTGGAGGATTTTACTTATCAAACTCCCAAACCAAAAATATTAGCAATGACTCTCTGGTACAGAACACAAAAAATGGCTCAAATAGCTTAGGCCATTCTTCTGTCCAGAATGTCACTTACAATATTAACCATAATCACTATTACGAAACTGAGCACAAAAATAGATAAACGTATAAGGAAAAGACCATGCACCATATGACCCATAACTATATGTTAGGACTTGCGGTACTGGTCTTTGCCTTTATTTTTTTCTACACCCCGATGGTCTATGCCTTTTTAGCCATTCGCAAACAACAGAAGCGTAAGCAAAATAAGTAGTGCAGAAATTCAATCTACTCAAACGAACAAATTGAGTACATACATCGGCAAAACTTAATTTTGCTTACACAATATAAGCGTATAGTAGGATGTCTCACGTTGAGATGTCTGAATAAAAGATATAAGCAACGTAGAGAGAATTGATATGTCTATCCTCAGTTGGGACGATTTCGAAGATGATGAACCGAAACAAACTGCACAAGCACAGCAGTCTGCGCCCATCGAACCGCAAAAAGCGCCTAATCCACAAGTGGTATCTGATGCACGCAACGAACCGACGCGTGTGGCAGCTGCACAACCCGCTCGAACCAGTTCAAACGGAACAACAAATTCAGCCGATCCGTTGGCAAGAGCATCTAACGCCTTAGAACATTTGGACGTTGCTCCAGGTCTTGAAGAGTTAGAAATGGGCGCTCAACGTGTTCAAGTTGATGATAAAGCAATGATCAACTGTCGCGCTGACTTGAACCAACTTGTACCATTCAAATACGAATGGGCTTGGCAAAAATATCTAGATGGTTGTGCAAACCACTGGATGCCACAAGAAGTTAACATGAACCACGATATCGCACTTTGGAAGTCAGAAGATGGCTTAACTGAAGATGAGCGTACCATCGTGATGCGTTCTTTAGGCTTCTTCTCTACTGCCGATTCGTTGGTTGCGAATAATTTGGTTCTTGCGATTTACCGACACATTACTAACCCTGAATGCCGTCAGTACATCTTGCGTCAATCATTTGAAGAAGCGATTCACACGCATGCTTACCAATACTGCATCGAATCTTTAGGTATGGATGAAGGCGAAGTCTTCAACATGTACCGCGAAGTTCCATCAGTTGCGCGTAAAGCTGCATGGGGCTTGAAGTACACTCAAGAATTAAGTGATCCAACATTCAAAACAGGCACACCTGAAACAGATCAAATCTTGCTTCGCAACTTGATCGCATTCTACTGTGTTCTTGAAGGTATTTTCTTCTACTGTGGTTTCTCTCAAATCTTGTCAATGGGTCGTCGTAACAAGATGAATGGTGTTGCTGAGCAATTCCAGTACATCTTACGTGATGAGTCAATGCACTTGAACTTTGGTATCGATATGATTAACCAAATCAAGATTGAGAACCCACATTTGTGGACTGCTGAGTTCCAAGAAGAAATCATTCAGATGATTCTTGAAGGTACAATGCTTGAAATCGAATATGCACGTGACACAATGCCACGCGGTGTATTAGGTATGAATGCTGCAATGATGGAAGAATACTTGAAGTTCATCGCAAACCGTCGTTTAGCTCAATTAGGTTTACCTGAGCAATTTGCTGGTGTGAACAATCCATTCCAGTGGATGTCAGAAATGATGGACTTACGTAAAGAGAAGAATTTCTTCGAAACTCGCGTAACAGACTATCAAACTGGTGGTGCGTTAAGCTGGTAATAGATTACTATGAAACCCTCTTCGGAGGGTTTTTTTTGAGAAAAAAATGAAAAACTTTGATAAAGAAAGAATTAAAGAAATTTTTAAAATAATATCTTTCAAAAAACATGAAAAAATACAAAAATCCCAACTGAACATCAATCAAGCCTTCATCTATTTAGGGCTTATTCTAATTATGCTCGCTTTTTGTATTGGATTTATTTTTAATTTTCTCCATAAAACAGAAATTCTCAAAATAAGCATGTATATCCTTATTATATCTGCTCAAATTGCGATCATACTTGGCCAATTACTCACATTATTTTACGAATCTAAGGAATTAAAAAAACTTTTTGAAAATCCACAATTAGAAATCATCAAACCACTTGAGTATGAAGTTGATAATCATGTAAGTGTAATCGATCAATTAAATGCTTATAGCGAAATTGAACTTAAGTATGTTGAAGAAAGACTCCAATCTAAACTTGAAAGTTTAGATAAAAGAATAGGGCTTTTAATCGGCCAAATAGATAAAGTTGGTTTATTTCCAACAATATTGGCACTTCTTATACTCATTTACAAACCTGATCTTTTAGAACTTTCAGAGCAAAATTGGATATTACATATCATTTGGTTAGTAGTTTTAATCGTTATAGTATTTAATATTCTAGGATTTTATATGAATGAACAAACTGAATATTTGCGCCTTAAAATCAAAATAATTAAATTTACAATTAATGCAAAAACTAATTTTAAAAATGATTGAAATTAAATTAGCTGATATGTGTTTCTAAAATTATAGTATTTTAATTCAAATGCTAATCTATGAAATATAAAAAGGCCCCATTATGAGACCTTTTTATTTATTTTTACAGACTAAATTGGATTATATTTAAGAATATCATCAAGGACTAGTGTTGAGCTGTCCGTGTCTTTAAGTATAATTAAATCAGTACGGCTATAAGTAAGACCTGAAGCATCTCGATCTATTCGAACTAATGTATCTGCTCCATTTTGAACTAATGAAATATAATTACTTATTGGATTATCTGAGTTAATATTTTGCCCTTCTAATAAGGCTGAAATATCAATCTTGTCTCCCTGTGATACATCAAAATCCATCCACGTATCAACTCCATTTCCGCCATTGCCGTTATTCTGATTCAAGACATTAAAGATAGCGAGATCGGCACCTGAACCACCATATAATTTATCATTACCAGCTCCACCGATTAGCATGTCATTACCAGTGTCACCATATAATTCATCATCACCGATTCCACCAATTAGTGTGTCATTTCCATCTCCGCCATACAATTTATCGCTACCCGCCCCACCAACAACAACATCATTCCCACCATTACCATTGATCGTGTCATCATTTGCTGTTCCGGAAATAATATTATTCTCTTCTGTACCTTGTGTTGTACCCGTAGTTGCCTGAATAACATTTGAGAAATCTAAATCATTTTGAAGATTAGAAACATCTATAGAGATAGTAGCTGTCTCTTCCGCACCAGTAACTGACGTTGTTGTATAGGTAAATATATCTTCGCCAATACCTGTGCCATTTGCTATGTAGAAATATGTTCCATCTCTATTTACTATCAGCGTTCCATACAAGCCCTCAACAGCGATTCTATCTGATCCCTTATTTAAATCATTTACATAAAGCTCATAAGCACCTATGTTGATTGTCTGCACAAGATCTTTACCTTGATCATTTTCTAAAAGTGAACCAGCATCACTAACAGAGTATTGATCAGTAAATTTATCTTGATAAATTGTTACACCACTTACACTAGCATTCCAACTTACTAGCGATGAACTAGGTTTGTTAATTGTTAACTGTACAGTATAGTCACCTGGCACAAGTTCGAGACTTTCACTCAATAAAGGAGTTCCAGATGAACCGCTGATTAAGCCTGATTCTCCTGCGGTCACCGTGCCTTTAACACCAGTCGGAGTGCCATCTTTAAGAATCGTATATGTAATCGTAACTGGCCCATTAACTGACGAACTCGTCACTGCAAAATTAATGAGTGAGTTAACCGTTAGCGTATTATCCTCAACAGTAAATGCTATTGAATCTGTTAGTGTAGAATTTCCTACTCCAACTGTATTTGAAGATTTAGCATAATTAAACTCTTCAAATTGATGGGATTGTTCAAACTGAACTTGGGCGCTGTCATCTGATGCTTTGTGCGTAGCGATTTCAATGGTAAGAACATCAATGGCTAATTTTCCATCGGCATTTTTGATGACGACATTAAAGCGTTCGAATTGACCATATGGTGGAGTCCAATCAGTTGTATTATCTGGAATTATTAACTCATAAGAGTATGAACCATCACTGCTAATCGTTAATGCACCATACTCACCATAGATTACAGATTCTTGTCCTTCAATAATTTCAACATCATCCACACTCACTACAGTACCTTCAGTCGCATCTCCAGAAACTATTCCTTCAAATGCGTTTGGACTGTTATAGTCTAGGACAACATCTTTTTTGACATATAATCCAGTGAAGGTACCCACAGCCAATGCAGCGTCTGGAATAAGTGTTGCTTTATACACTCCTTCACCAAAAGTAAGCTTCAGCCAATCATTTTCTGAACGTCCTGAATCTGAAGCACCAAAAATAACACTGTACCAATCTTCCTCTATATGCACCTGGACATATTGCCCAGTCACCTCATCTAGTTTATAAACCACTAAAGTTAAGTCTACTCCTGCAGCTAAACCAACTGTACTACTAAAGAAACTTAGTTCTCTAACTTGATTATCTTCAACTTCGAAATCATAAACTCCTTCGCCACTGAGTAAACTTGCATCGAGTACATCAGGAATACCTAATGTTAAATCAATCAGACTAAAACCAATTGCGTTGTAATTAGAATCTGACTCAGATGGATAAATTGGATTTGATTCTTGAGGTTGGACATTAACAATTACAGTATTGTCAATCTGCAATGGTACTTCTGATTTTTCTAAATTTAATTTAATGATTAGATCAGCCGAATCTTTATTACCATTTTGAGTAATTACATGATAAGTAAATTTTTCTTCTTCACCAAAATTATTAAACCCCTCTATTAATTTAAACTCATAAGATCCATCCTTATTGAATTCTATTGTTCCAGAAGCTGTAGTGATCAATATGGTGTCACTCTCACCAAATACATAATCATCGCTTCCATAAGTCACTTTTTCTAATACAGCGCCTTCTGGAATAACATCTTGTCCATATGACAGATCATCATCAAGAATAACATTACCAGACACTTGCCCAGACTTTGCCACAAATTCAGATAAATCATAAATTACATCTTTAGTGAATCTAAGCGTATAACCAACTGTTACCGCAAGCCCTGTACCTGTGCCTAAAACAAATGCCCAGTTCCCTTCATCTAACGTATATTGTTCTGTCTTAGAGGTCGCAAAAACAAATCCTCCATACCAATTCGGAATATATTCATATTGTTCCCAAACCATTGTTGTAGGATTTTGTTTATATACATAAAGATCCATTGTCCCTGCGAACACTCCACCCGCATCGGCATAGAACTCAATATCTCTTTCTTGATTAGAACCCACAGTAATAATTGCTTCAGAGTTAATTAATCCCTCCAATACCCCAGCACTTACAACAGGATCCAAACTTGCTGCTGCAACTGAGAAACCAGTGCTATTTAGAGCTTCTGGGTTATTAGGACTACCTTGTCCTCGATCAATTACAATATCAGCCTCTACAATATTATCTGCAAGCACTATCGTTTCAGTAATAAGAGGTACTACTAAAGGTTCAATACCATCTAACTGTGCTTGTAGCTCGGCTTGTGCTGCCTCATCTTCTAAGTTATCGATTGCTGTTTGTGCTTCTGCAATTGCAGCATCGACTGCTGCTTGCGCGGCATCTAACGCCGCTAATGCTGCTTCGTATTCTTCTTGGGAAACTTTGTCATCTCCATCTGAATCTGCAAGGGCTTCTAGATCTGCTTGTTTCTCATTTCTAAGATCAATCGCTTCTTGTACAAGACCTGCTGCAGCATCA